>JBBRCX010000017.1:0-53397 GCA_038204465.1 Tepidisphaerales bacterium
AGGCGCGATTGAACAACCGTCGAAGCGACAACAGAATGGGCTCATGACCGTTGCGGATGCCGGCGGCCGATCGCTCACTTTGCGCTTCTGCCTGAGCAGCGCATCCTATTTCGTGCTGCTGGTCTTGCTGGTCTTTGGAAAGGTTCTGCTGAGCACGACGCGGATCCTCTCGGCGGCGGGGATGGACCTGAACCTGATGATCGTGCCGTTCCGGGCCTTCGGCTTTTCGAAGATGCGCGAGGGCAAGCTACCGCTGTGGAATCCGCACAACCTCTGTGGAACGCCATTCCTGGCAAACTTCCAATCGGCGCTTTTATATCCCCCAAACTGGCTGCACCTGATTTTTCCGATGGCGCCGGCGATCAACTGGGGGCTGGCGCTGCACTTTTGCCTGGCGGGCTGGTTTACCTCGCTGTGGTGCCGCGCTCGCGGATTGAGCACGGCGGCGTGCGTTCTGGCCGGCACGATGTTCATCTTCTCAGGGGCGTTCCTCCTGCACCTGTTTGCGGGCCATGTCGCGATGATCGACGCGATGACGTGGACGCCGCTGATCCTGCTTGTCGTGGACCGCTGCTTCGAAAGGGCTCGGGGGGCGTGGGTGTTGCTGGGAATCTTCGCGGTGGGGATGTCGATCTTGAGCGGGCATCCGCAGACGGTTTATTACACGGCGATTGCCGTGGGGATTTACGTGCTGCTTCGCCTGGTCCGCGAGCCGCAGCGCTGGCCTGTCGTGGCCGCGCTGGCGAGCATCTACATCGGAGGAGCATTGCTCTCGGCAATGCAGCTTCTGCCGGGGTTACAGATCGTGGGCGAATCGACGCGGGCGCACGGCGTGTCGTACGAATTCGCCTCGATTGCCGCCCTGCCGCCGGAGAACCTGCTGACGCTCATCTCCCCGCACATCTTTGATGTGGCGTTGGATCTGGCTTATCTCGGCCGCAGCGGCTCATGGGAGGCTTCTCTCTTTATTGGCGTGGTGCCGCTGTTGCTGGCGATCCTTGGCGCGATGCGAGGCGACCGCCGCATCACGCGATGGTCCGCGCTGCTTGTGGGCATCCTGTTCATCTTCGCGCTCGGTCATTACACGCCGCTGTTCCGCCTGATGTTTGACTACTTCCCCGGGTATAGCGGTCAGCGGATGACCGGGCGCTTCAACTTCCTGATCGCGCTGTACGTCGCGATGCTTGCCGGGGCGGGATTCGATCGGCTCAGTTCCTGCGCCGGATGGCCAAAGAGGACGGCTTTGGTCGCTGCCATCGCGGGAATAGTTCTTCTGGGTTTGGGCCTGGTCGTTCGAGTGATCGCGAAGGACGACGTGGGACGCCTTTGGTCGATGCTGTTCGATCACATCTCCGCGAAGCATGGCGTCACGCTTCAGGTCGACCTGCTGAAACGGTATGGAGTGGCCGCCAGCACGCTGATTTTATTCGCAGCCATCCCCCCGCTGCTCGCGGCGATCGCACTGCTGCTTTCGAGCCGGTCGAAACGCTGGGTGTACGCCGTCCCGGTCATTGGGGTGCTCGAGCTGCTCGTGTTCGCTTTCTACGACACGCGCACCACTCCCCTGGAACTTCCTTACCCGTCCGTCTGGAACCAGATCCTGGCGACCCGAGGCGCGGAGTCGCGCGTTGTCAGCGTTGGAGAAGCCTATGCCAACATCGGGTTGACGCATGGCTTCGACGACGTGTCCGGCTACGATCCGGTGGTCCTGAAGCGATTCGCCGATTTCATCGCCGCCAGCCAGGGAATGCCGCTTGATTCGGAATACTTCGCCCCGACGATCGGCAAGCAATCTCCTTTGATCAAGCTGCTGCGCGCCGAGTACATTTTCTTTTTTCAAGAGAATGAACCGAAGGTTGCAACGACGGACAGCATCTCGCCGCGAGCAAGCCTCGTCCAAGACTACCGGCTGCTGACGGATCGAAAGCAGATCCTCGACGCCCTGAACGAGCGGGCGTTCAAGCCAGAGGTCACCGTCATTCTGGAGCAGCGCCCCGACCCAGCGCCGGAATGGGGACTCAACGCGGGCAAGGCAGCGGTCCTGCGTTCGTCATCCGATGAGCTGGAGATCGAAGCGAATCTCGATCACCCGAGCGTGCTGCTCATCACGGACAGCTACAGCACAGGATGGAAGGCGAGCGCTTACCCCGACGGCGTCCAGCAGCGATACCAGGTGCTGCCCGCGAATTACACCCTGCGGGCCATCCCGCTTGTCGCCGGGAAGCACCACATCCGGATGGTTTACGCGCCCTCGAGTTTGCCCATCGGGCGGTGGATCACGCTGGTTTCGCTGGCGCTGTTCATCGCCGCCTGTGTGATTGTCGGCTGGAATCAGCCTCGCGGGCGCGCCTGACGATCCACAGCGGGATTCGGGCGACTCGGCGTTCGCCCGCAGAACATCGACGCTCGTGCCCCGCTCATGGGCGCCGCGTATCTCGCTCTCACCTGGCGAGAGGCGGTTGCGGGAATTTGACCTCGTCGGCATTTTGGGTAGGATTTCGCTCAATGACGGCACACGCGAACATCGGACGGATCATTACTCCTCGAGAACCGGGGTAGGGCCGCTCGTGCGTGATTGAATTGCTGCAGCCCTGCCCCGCCGGCAGGGCGTTTTCGTTTCGGGAGACGGTATAAAAGCGACAGCGGCTGCCAGGCGACACGGGTGGCGCGGAAGGAACGGCCCATGAGCGAGCAACGCCGGATCGAGATCTACGACACCACGTTGCGCGACGGCACGCAGGGCGAAGGCTTCAACCTTTCGCTGCAGGACAAGCTGCTGGTGGCGCGCAAGCTTGACGAGCTGGGCGTGGACTACATCGAGGGCGGGTTCCCCCTCTCCAATCCCAAAGACGCCGCCTTCTTCCGCGACGTGAGAGAGCTGAATCTGCGCAACGCGAAGATCGCCGCCTTCGGGATGACCCGGCGGCGCGGCATCAAAGCGGAAGATGACCCGGGCATGCGCGCGCTGCTGGACGCCGGCACGCCTGTGGTGACGCTCGTGGGCAAGTCCAGCGCGTACCAGGCGAAGGCGGTTCTATCGGTGACGCCGGAAGAAAACGCGCAGATGATCGCCGACTCCGTCGGCTTTTTGCAGCGTGCGGGACGGCAGGTTGTCTACGATGCGGAACATTTCTTCGACGCGTACACGGCGGACCCGAGATACGCGCTGACCACGCTGCTGGCCGCGCAGGACGCGGGAGCGTCGGTCCTGGTTTTGTGCGACACGAACGGCGGGAGCATGCCGGAGCTGATCGCGGAGGCGACGGCAGCGGTGAAGTCGCAGACGCGCGCGAGGGTCGGCATCCACACGCATAACGACGCCGGGCTCGCGGTGGCCAACGCGCTGGCCTCGATCCGCAGCGGCGCGGAACACGCGCAGGGTACGATCAACGGGGTGGGCGAGCGCTGCGGGAACATGGACCTGATCACGCTGATCGCGAACCTTCAGCTGAAGTATCGCCTGTCGTGCCTGCGCGAAGGGACGCTGCAGCACCTGACAGAGGTGAGCCGGTATGTGTACGAGACGGCGAACCTCAACCTGAGGCCGGGCCAGCCTTACGTGGGCAGCAGCGCCTTCGCGCATAAGGGCGGCATGCACGTGCACGCGGTGCAGAAGGACACCGCGACGTATGAGCACGTGAAACCGGAAGACGTGGGCAACAGCCGCAGGATCCTCGTCAGCGAGCTGTCGGGCGCGAGCAACATCGCGGCCAAGGCGGGTCGAAAATTCGACATCGAATCGGACAAAGTCACGCTGCGCAAGGTGCTGCAGAAGGTGCAGGACCTCGAAAACGCGGGTTATCAATTTGAGGTTGCCGAAGCGAGCTTCGAATTGCTGGTGCGGAAAGAGATCGGGCGCTACCGGCGGTTTTTCGAGCTGGACCACTACCGGGTGACGGTCCTGAAGTTCGGCGAGATGGAACCGGTCGCGGAGGCGACGGTGAAGATGCACGTGGACGGGCACGTGGAGCATCGCGTAGCCGAAGGCGACGGCCCGGTGAATGCGCTGGACGGGGCGCTGCGCCGCGCGCTGAAGCCGCACTACGCGACCATCGATCGGGTGCACCTGATCGACTACAAGGTGCGGGTGATCAATTCGAAGGACGAAACGGCGGCCAAGGTGCGGGTGGTGATCGAGTGCCGGCGGGAGCGTGGCGATGCCTCGAACGAGATCTTCGGCACCATCGGGGTAAGCGGGAACATCATCGACGCGAGTTGGCAGGCCCTGGTGGATGCGTATGAGTATCACCTGATCCTGGAACAAGAGCGCGCCCCCGCCGAGAACCGCCAGCCGGTCTCGTAGTGTGCGGGCGCAAAGGAGCCGCGTAAGGCGCAACTCCGCCTTGCGGTGCGCATGTTGCATGAACGCGACGGAGCCGCGCGCTATGGATCCGGGCCCGGGCCCCATTTCCAAGGTTCCGTGAAGAATTGCACCACGGCATCCCTCCGGCGCGACAGACGTGCTAGAGTGTGTCAGTTGATCAGCCCATGACCGAGTTGAACGACATCTCGCCCGAGCGATTCCCGCGGCACATCGCGGTGATCATGGACGGCAACGGGCGCTGGGCGGTTCAGCGCGGGCTGGAGCGCATCCGCGGACACCAGCAGGGCGCGCGATCGGTGCGCGACGTGGTGACCGAATGCGCCCGGCTCCGCAAGGAACATGGCGGACCCGATTTCCTCACGCTCTATTCCTTCAGCATGGAAAACTGGAAGCGGCCGGCCATGGAAGTCTCCTTCCTGATGCAGATGTACATCGATTACCTGCGGCAGGAACGGCCGACGATGATGGAGAACAACATCCGCTTCCGTCAGATCGGCCGGCTGGAACACCTGCCTGAGCCGGTGCTTGAGGAAGTGGATCGGACGCTGGCGGAAACGCGCCACAACGATGGATTGCAGCTCGTGCTGGCGCTGAATTACAGCAGCCGGGCCGAGATCACCGACGCGGTGCGCACGATCGCGGAGAAGGTGCAGCGCGGCGAGCTGAACCCGTCTGACGTGAGCGAATCGATCATCTCGCAGCACCTGTATACCGCCGGCATGCCCGACCCCGACCTGCTCATCCGTACGGCAGGCGAGATGCGCGTGAGCAACTATCTCCTCTGGCAGATCAGCTACGCCGAATTGTTCGTCAGCGGCGTGCTGTGGCCGGACTTCGGTGTGAGTGAATTGCACGAAGCGATCCGGGCGTTCGCCAGCCGGAACCGTCGGTTTGGGGCGCTGGACCACACCAATACGCTGCGAAGTCCTTGAGCGCGAGATCGGGAATGGTGCGAACTGCGCTGCCGCTGGCTGCTGTCGTTTTTTTCTGCAGCGTTGCGCTCGCCGCCCCGGGAACGAGCGCGCCTTCAATGACGGAAGCGGAGAAGATCAAGGCGCTGATTGACCACATCGAGAACCTGAAGGACGCGACGTTCATCCGAAACGGGGCGAGCCACGACTGCAAGGCGGCCGCCGATCATCTGCGCAACAAGCTGGCCTATGCGGGAGACGAAATCAAAACCGCTGGGCAGTTCATCGAGCAGATCGCCTCCAAGTCATCGCGATCGGGGAAGGCGTACCTGATCCGCTTCAAAGACGGCCGCGAGATCGAGAGCGGAAAGTATCTGATGGAGGAGTTGAGGCGGCTTGAAGGAAGCAGCACGCAGCCGGCGAAATGAGGGGTGATCTTGCGCTCCGCCGGCGGCTACTTGAGCATTCGCCTGCGTCTCCTGCCCCCTCCTGGTTACTTCGCGGGCTTCACCTTCCAGTAGTAAGCGGTCGCGAGCGTGGCGTTGAGCGGGATGTCCTTGCCCTTGACGACGGCGACGACGTTGCCCTGCTCATTGCGGCGGAAGCCGTATTCGTCGCCCTGCCGCAGGTTGACCGTGTAGATCGCGTTCCCTGAATTGTTGGGATAGACGCTGTACACGCCGGTGGTATCCGCGGTGTTGGTGGGCGGCGAGTCCTTGCCGCGGTTGTAGGTCATCATCGTCTGGCCGGGCTGCGCGCCGCAGCCTGCGAGCGTCAGCGCGGCAAGCAGGACCGTGAACGTGATCGAAGGGCATCGCATGACGTGTCTCCCGTAGGTTTCCCCGCGAGCGGGAGTGTAAGACTTCGCACGCCTCGCTGTGAAGGGACAAACTAAGAGGCGCAGATCGTCCCGTTTGCACCGGTTGC
The DNA here is from genome assembly GCA_038204465.1 of Tepidisphaerales bacterium. Lineage (GTDB taxonomy): Bacteria > Planctomycetota > Phycisphaerae > Tepidisphaerales > Tepidisphaeraceae > JBBRCX01. The sequence goes on from JBBRCX010000017.1 coordinate 6,163, forward strand.
GCCGCTCGCTTAAAACCGCCGCCGTCCGATGGAACGTTCACTTCGCAACCGCTTGACCTTCGGCCCGCTGATGCTTGGCGCGCTGGGGCTGCTGCTGTGGCTTGATGAGTACATCCAATTCCGCACGCGCGACTGGATGGAGCAGCGTTACCGGGAGCAGAAATTCGCGGGGGGCATCGGGGGCGTCGGGCTGCTGGCGCTGCTGCTCTTTATCCTTCCAATCGCCACCACAGAACTGGCGCGTCTGTTCACCGCGGAGCGCGTGCGGCCCTATCGCACGATCTCGGCAATCGGCTCGGGTGCGCTGGTGATCCACGCTTTCCTGACGCAGTTTCCGCCGTTCAAGCTGATCTCGACGTCGGTGCTGGCCTTCATCATCGTGTTCATCCCGCTGCTGGCGGCGCTGGCGCGCGCCTTCGCGCGCCAGACGCAGGAAGCGATCACGGCGATGGCCGGCACCGTGCTGGCGACGTTGTACCTTGGAGGGCTGGGTTGGTTTCTGATGGCCATCCGCGTGAAGCACTCGGTTCACGGCGCCTTTCACGGAACCACGTGGGTGATCCTGACGATCCTGTTGACGGTGAAGGCGACGGATATCGGCGCTTACTTTGGCGGGCGGGCCCTGGGCCGCCACAAGCTCATCCCTTGGCTGAGCCCGGGAAAGACGTGGGAGGGGCTGGCGTGTGGCCTGCTGACGGCGGGACTTGTCGGTATCGCGTGCTGGTTCGGGCCCGGACTGCACGAGCGCATCCCCTGGCCGCGCATGTTCCTGTTCGGCGTGGTGATCGGCGGAATCGGACAGTTGGGTGATCTGCTGGAGAGCCTGATGAAGCGCGATGCGGAGGTGAAAGACAGCGGGCGGCTGGTTCCCGGCTTTGGGGGGATTCTCGATATCATCGACAGCCCCCTTCTGGCGGCCCCATTCGCGTATCTGCTGTTCAGCTTTCTGTAGCGGAAAAACAGAGGATCGGGCCGCCGGCCCAAGCTGACTCCGCGATCTGACAGCTGAGATCGGTGTATCTAAGAGTATATCATATCTATGTTTAACGATGGTATTCGCGGCAGCCTGTTATCGGCACCGTTAAGACTCGACAGTCCAGCCTACCGCGGGGACAATAACCCCCTGCCACAGGAACGATCCCAGCAAACCGGGGTGTCGTAAGCTTTCATGCTCCCAATGTGTGATTTCCGGTCCGAATGCTTGCACGCATAGCACCCGCGCGGCCGAGAGGGCGTGCGGCGTTCCTGGCCACTATAAGACGTGAACCTGAATATCGCCCTTGAACAACCAGATAAGAAGCTCGCCCTGTTCGGGTCGGCGGACCGTCATCTGCGTATGATTCGCGACACCTTTGGCATCCAGGTGACCAGCCGGGAGGACGAATTGCGCCTGTCGGGGGAGAAGGAACAGGTGAGCAAGGCCGCAGCCGTGCTCGATCAGATGCAGCGCAAGCTTCGGCGGCAGGATTGGCTGACGGTCGAAGATGTTGGGCAGGCGATCGGCAAGGCGGTCGAGCACCGCCAGGAAGAGTCGGCGGGGAGCATCGACGTCTATGCGAAGGGCTACGCGATCAAGCCGAAGACGGACGGCCAGCACCGGTACGTCGAGGCGATCTTCCAGAACGATTTGACATTCTGCATTGGGCCCGCGGGAACGGGAAAGACGTACCTTGCCGTCGCGGCGGCGGCCAGTCTGCTCAAGCACGGTCAGGCCCGCCGGCTGGTGTTGGCCAGGCCGGCGGTTGAGGCGGGCGAGCGGCTGGGATTCCTTCCGGGCGACCTGCAGGCAAAGGTCAACCCCTATCTGCGGCCGCTATTCGATGCGCTTCACGACATGATGGACTTCGAGCAGGTGAAGCGCTTCATGGTGAACGACGTGATCGAAGTGATCCCGCTCGCGTTCATGCGCGGGCGCACGCTCAACGACAGCGTGGTGATCCTGGACGAAGCGCAGAACACGACGGCCGCGCAGATGCTGATGTTTCTCACGCGCCTGGGGCACGATTCGAAGATGATCGTGACGGGCGACACCAGCCAGGTGGACCTGCCCGAAGGCTCGCGCAGCGGGCTGGTGGACGCGACGGAAAAGCTGGGCGGGATCAAGGGGATTTCGATCGTGGAACTGGAGCGGGAGGACATCGTGCGCCACCGCCTCGTGCAGAACATCGTCAACGCGTACGGGCAGGAGAAAGCCTAGCGAGCGCGGCCGCCGCGGCGGCGGCGCACTCGCGAAATTCACCATGTACCTGACCAACAAGAGTCGCTGGCGGCGGAGCGAGATTCGCAGGAATCGCCCGGACACTCCCCGTCTGCACTGGCAGCACCTCAGGTCGGAGGGAATCGTCACTTCGCTGGGAATCGCCGCCGTCTTCTGCATCTCGACGATCGTGATCCTGATGCTGAAGCAGGAGGTGGTGCCGTACCGCCCGGACCAGTGGATCCCGCACGACATCGTGAGCCGGGTCGGCTTCCCCTTCTCGGACCAGGAACTCTTGGCGCAGAAGCGCCGCGAAGCCCGCGAGATTGAGCCGCGGGTCTACAGGAGCAGCGGCGACGTCTGGGCCAACCTGTCCCGGGAGCTCCTGGCGCTTCCCGACCGGGTGGCGGACAACACGGTGGAGCAGCTGCCCGCGGACCTGAAGGATATCTTCGATCCCGGCGCCGTAACGGCGCTGCGGCAGTTCATCTCAGGCAAGGGACGAGAAGATTATTCGAGGCACGTCGAAGCTTTCATCGACGCGCTGCGCAACCATCGCATCAGCGGCCCGCAGCAGAACTGGCCGATCGTGATCCTTCCGCAGGAGCAGCGACAGGAGGATTTGAAGGCGGACCGGAACGTGATCGTGGCTGGAGCGGGGACATTGCCCACGCGGGTAACGTTCGCGCTGAAAGACGAACGGCTTCGCGGGACGGTGAACACGTTCGCCCAGCGCATCTTCATGTTCACACTGCAGCCGAAGATTGCGGAGTTCACGCTGGCGACGCTGCAACCGACGCACGAATTGGACCCGATGGCGACCGCGGAGGCGCAGAACCAGGCGGCGCGGGATATTGCCGCGAGCGCCGGGAACATCTGGTATCCGCCTAACTCGATCCTGGTGCCCAAGGCGAACCGGGTCTTCACGCAGCGGGACTGGCAATTGCTGCGCGAAGAGAACCGGCACTACCTGAACAGCATCAAAGGGTGGGCGATCAAGACTCGTGCGGGACTGGCGGGCATCGTCCTGCTCATGACGGTGGTGCTGTGCGGCTATGTGGCGCGCTACCAGCCGCGCGTGGTAACGAATCACGCCCGCGCCGCGGCGATCGTGGCGCTGCTGGTCTCGATGCTGCTGTTAGCGCAGATCGCGGGGATCGGGAGCGGGCCGCTCTACCTCTTCGGGCTGGCGCCGACGCTTCTGGTGGCGATGATCCTGACGATCGCGTACGACCAGCGCTTCGCGATCGGCGTGGCGAGCATGCATGGCATCCTCGTGACGCTGGCGCTGGGGCAGGGGATGCCGTTCTTCGTGATTCTCTGGGTCGGCGTGCTGAGCGCGTGCTTCCTGCTGGACGACATTCGAACGCGGAGCAAGCTGATCGAAGTCGGCGGGGCCGCGTCTCTGGCGATGATCGCGGCGACAATATCGGCATCGGTGCTGACGCTCGACCCGGTGATGTTTGTGGTGAAGAACTGCCTGTACGCGGGAGCGGCGGGACTGGCGGTCGGGTTTGTCGTTCTGGGGATTCTGCCGTTTGTGGAGAAGGCGTTCCGCATCACGACGAGCATGACGCTTCTGGAGTTGGCGGATGCGAGCCAGCCGCTCTTGCGCCGGCTCGGGATGGAGGCGCCGGGCACCTACAACCACAGCCTGCAGGTTGCGACGCTGGCGGAGTCGGCGGCGGAATCGGTGGGCGCCAACTCGCTGCTGTGCCGCGTCGGGAGCTACTACCACGACGTCGGCAAGATCAACAAAGCGGATTACTTCATCGAGAACCAGAGCGGCGGCGAGAACAGGCACCTCAACCTTTCGCCGAGCGTCTCGCTGCTCATCATCATCGGTCACGTGAAAGACGGCGTGGAATTGGCGCGGGAGTACAACCTGCCGACGAACCTGGTGACCTTCATCCAGCAGCATCACGGGACGACGCTCGTCGAATATTTCTACCACCAGGCGTGCACCCAGAAGGACCAGAGGCAGCCGGATGAGCCGGCGATCAGCGAGACGCAGTACCGGTATCCGGGGCCCAAGCCGCGCACGCGCGAGGTGGCGATCGTGATGCTGGCGGACGCGGTGGAGAGCGCGTGCCGGGCGATGTCCGAGCCGACTGCGAGCCGGGTGGAGGCGCTGGTCCATGACTTGTCGATGAAACGCCTGATGGACGGGCAGTTTGACGAATGCGATCTGACGATGCGCGAGCTGGAGAACATCGAGCGGTCGATGATGAAGACGCTGCTCGGCATCTATCACGGACGGATCGCGTATCCCTCCTCGGCCGCCGCCAATGCCGCGCCGGCGATGCCGCCGATCGCGGCGGTCAAGTCCGCGTGAGCCGCCCTCGAGACCCATCAACCCGAAGAGCCTCCGGGGGGCTTGGCCTGTCGGTGAGCGCTGCGACAGGGAAAAACTTCGTCAATTTTGTGCGCCGGCGCCTGCTTCGCGCGCACGCGATCCTGGGCTCGCCGGTGGAGGACCTGTCATTGGCATTCGTCGGAGATGCGCGAATGGCTGCTCTTCACGAGCAGTTCCTCGGCATCGCAGGTCCCACGGACGTGCTGACGTTTGCACTGGAGCGGAACCAGCGAGGGCAAGTGGTGTGCGGCGAGGTCGTTGTGTGCGTGCCCGAGGCGCGGCGCGCGGCACGGCGAACGGGACAGAGCACGGAGCGTGAGTTGCTGCTGTACTGCCTTCATGGTTTGTTGCACTTGAGCGGTTTGAACGATAGAACCGACACGGGCTTCCGGAAGATGCACCGCATCGAAGATGAGATCCTGACACAACTGGGCGTCGGTCCCGTGTTCAAGCCGGGAAGGCTGCCGCGGCGGCGCCTCGCAGGGACAAGACGATGAGGCCCCTTTTCATCGCCCTTGGTCTCTGCCTGGCCAGCGCGGGGGCGCTGTTCTTTTCCACGCTGACGTATGCGCTGCGCGAGCTGTCGCGCGTGCGGCTCGGCGAGTTTTTGGAAGAGCGCGGGCAGTCGCAATGGCTGGAGCCGACCACCGAGCATGCCAACGACCTGATATTCGTCACCGCCGCCGGCCGTCTGCTGTCCAACGTTTTCACAGTGGTGCTGGTGATCATGGCGCTGGAGCAGTGGCGGCCGGGCGTTCGCTACACGCTGGCGGTCATCGTTTCGACGATCATCAGCCTGTTTCTGTCGGTCGCGATCCCGCACGCGCTGGCCCGCCATGAGGGCGACAAAATTGTTGGGGTATTCGCGCCGTTTCTCGACGTGGTCTGGCGGCTGATGAAACCGGTGACGACGCTGATGCACCTGATCGACGACGTGGTCCGCCGGGCCACGGGCGGTTCGGTGGAGACCGAGCCCGAAGAGATCCAGCAGGAGATCCTGTCGGTGGTCGAGGAGGGTGAGAAGGAAGGGATCGTCGATGCGCAGGAGCGGGTGATGATCGAGTCGGTGATCCAGTTCCGCGACACGACCGCGGGGCAGATCATGACGCCGCGGCCGGAGATCATCGGGCTGGACGTCAACTCGTCGTTGATCCACGTGAAGCAGACGATCGAGGAGAGCGGGCACTCGCGGATTCCCGTCTATGACGGGACGATCGACCATATCGTCGGCGTGCTTTACGCCCGCGACATGCTTCAGTACCTGGGACAGGCGGCGCCGCACTTCGACCTGAGGAGCGCGATGCGGCCGAAACTGGAGGTGCCGGAGACGAAGCTGGTGCGCGAGCTGCTGCGGGATTTCCGGGTGCAGAAGGTGCATATCGCGATCGTGCTGGACGAGTATGGGGGCACCGCGGGCATCGTCACGATTGAAGATATCCTGGAAGAGCTTGTCGGGGACATCAGCGACGAGCATGAGTCGATCGAGCCGGGCCTGTTCAAGCGGATCGACGAGCAGACCGCCGAGGCGGACGCGCGCATCTATATCGAGGAGTTCAACCGCCTCGCGGGGCTGAACCTGCCGGAAGAGGCGGGATATGACACGCTGGGCGGCTTCGTTTCGACGCACCTCGGGCGAATTCCGGAAGCCGGGACCACGTTTGAGTATGGCGGCGCCCGCTTCACGGTGGTGGAGGCGGAGCCGCAGAAGGTGAATCGGGTCCGGGTGGAAATGTTGCCGCAGCCGGCCGAGTCGGCGCCGCTCACGCCAGCCCCGACGAGCGGGGTGTAGTCAGATAAGATTGAGGGGGAGCGAAATCCGCCAATTTCGAAGTCCTTGAACCGCCACTCACGATAAAGCGTAGGAGGGCGATCGTCGTGTTTGATTCGCCCCCGACCCTCGGTTATGTTCCGCCCGTCGGCATGGATGCTGAGAACGTGGCGGGATGAGGACGCGTCTGGCGTCCGGGAAAGGGACCTTCCCCATGCTCCTGCACACCCTCCTGAAGCAGTTCGACCCCAAGCTCTCAACCGCCGGCATTCCCAATACGGAAATCACAGGAATTCGCGAAGACTCGCGCGAGGTGAGGGGCGGAGAGCTGTTCGTCGCCCGTGCGGGGACGCAGACGGACGGGCTCAAGTTTGTACAGGACGCCGCCAATCGGGGGGCGGTCGCGATCGTGGCCCAGGAGAAGGTCGCGGGCATCCATTTGCCGCAGATCATCGCCGCCGATTCGGGGGCCGCGGCGTCGGTGCTTGCCAACCTCTTCCAGGGTCAGCCTTCGGACCAGGTGCGCTCGCTGGCGATCACGGGGACGAACGGCAAGACGACGACGAGCTACCTGATCCGGCACATCCTGTCGAAGGTCGGGACGCGCTGCGGCATGATCGGGACGGTGGAGATCGACGATGGCCGCAGCCGGCGCGAGGCGAGCATGACGACGCCCGCCGCCACGGAGATCGCCGCTCTGCTCGCTTCGATGCGCGACAAGGGGTGCCGTGCGTGTGCGATGGAGACTTCCAGCCATGCGCTGGACCAGGGGCGCGTCGCGGGAGTGTCGTTCGCCGGGGCGGCCTTTACGAACCTGACGGGGGACCACCTCGATTATCACAAGACGATGGAAAGTTACGCGGCGGCCAAGGGGCGGCTGTTCGCGTCGCTGGATCCGGCGGCGGTCGCGGTGGTCAATGCGGATGACAGGTGGTCGGCGCGGATGATCCAGGACTGTCGCGCCCGCATCATCCGCTTCGGGTTTGGCCGCAGCGCCGATTACCGGGCCCGCGACATGGCGGTCACGGCCCAGGGGAGCCACTTCGTCCTGGTCACTCCCGACGGCAAGACCGAAGTGAGCATGGCGCTGATCGGGCGACACAACATTGAAAACGCCCTGGCGGCAGCCGCGCTGGTGGGAGAGGCATTCGGGCTGTCAGTGCACCAGATCGCGGCCGCTCTGCGCGACGCGGCGGGCGCGCCCGGGCGATTGCAGGCGGTCCTGCAGGGGCAATCTTTCGCCGTGCTGGTTGATTACGCGCATACCGATGACGCGCTGGAGAACGTGCTGACCGCGCTGCGGCCGCTGACGCGCGGCAAGCTGCGCGTCCTCTTCGGCTGCGGCGGGGAACGCGATCCGACGAAGCGGCCGCGTATGGCGCGCGTGGCGCAGAAGCTGGCCGACGTGGTTTACGTCACCAGCGACAACCCGCGAAGGGAGCGCCCCGAGTCGATCGTGGAGCAGATCCTGAGCGGCTTTTCGCCGACGGGGAATTCACCGGTGGTCCACATCGACCGGCGAAGCGCCATTCAGCGGGCGCTGGGCGATGCGGACGCCGGCGACGTGGTCCTCATCGCCGGCAAGGGCCATGAGAATTACCAGATCGTGGGCGCGGAGAAGCATCATTTCGACGACGTGGAAGAGGCGAATAAGGTGTTGCTGGCCGGGAGCGTCGGCGTATAGCAGATTTGTCGCAGGGGCGTTCGGGGAGACATGAAGCCGCTGACGTTGCAACAGATTCGCCAGGCCGTCGGCGGCAAGAACCTCACCTCCATCCCCGCAGACGTAGCCGCGATCGAAGCGATCTGCACCGACACGCGCAACATGGAGCCGGGGTCGCTGTTCGTCGCGCTGCGCGGCGACCGGCACAACGCCCACCGCTTTCTCCCGGAAGCGGCGGCAAAGGGCGCCATCGCGGCGCTGGTCGAGGAACGGCCGCATCATACCCTTCCCAACGTCCATCTGATTCAGGTTTCCGACACGCGCGCAGCGCTGGGAAAGCTGGCGCGCTTCGTGCGGCAGCAGCTCAGTGCGAAAGTGATCGCGGTTGCGGGTAGCAACGGGAAAACCAGCACCAAACTGCTGATCGACGCCGCCCTGCGCGGAAAGCTGAGGGGCTCGATATCGCCCAAGAGCTTCAACAACGACATTGGCGTTCCGCTGACGATCTTCCCCGCCGACCCGTCGGCAAATTATCTCGTGCTGGAGATGGGCACGAACCATCACGGCGAGATCAAGATCCTGTCGGACATGGCGATGCCGGACATCGCGGTGATCACCAACTGCGGCGCGGAACATCTCGAGGGATTGGACGACCTGATCGGGGTGCGGCGAGAGAACGCCAGCATCACCAGCGGCCTGCGCCACAGGGGGCTGCTGGTCGTGAATGGTGACGATGAGGAACTGCTGGCGCTGGTCGCGGACTACCCGGGCAGGATTGTCACCTTTGGGTTCAATGCCAGCAACGACCTGTTCGCGACGGACATCAAGTGCGACGAGAAGGGGACGAGCTTTCGGCTGAACAACCGGCGCCGGCGGGTGTTCGTGCCGATGCTGGGCCGGCACAGCGCCTGCAATGCCCTGGCGGCGATCGCGGTGGCGCGGCGGCTGCGGCTGTCGGAGGAGCTGGCGATCAGCAGTTTGGCCGAAGCGCAGGGACCGGAGATGCGGCTGCAGTTGCAGAAAGCCGGGAACGTGACCGTGCTCAACGACGCGTACAACGCCAATCCAAATTCCATGCGGGCCGCGATCGAGACGGTGAGCGCGCTGAGGACAAGCGGCCGGCGGATCGCGATTTTGGGCGACATGCGCGAGCTGGGCCGCTCGAGCGATCGTTATCACAAGGAGATCGGCGAATTCGCGGCCACCGCGGGCGCGCTCAACGCGCTGATCTGCGTCGGGACGCAGGCGCGGCTGATCGCGGATGCGGCCCAGGCAGCGGGGCTGGCGGCGCGGGCGATCACGCGCTTCGACGACGCCATTTCGGCGGCCGCCGCCGTCCCGAAGCGATTGAAATCCGGCGACCTGGTGCTCATCAAAGCCTCGCGCAGCATTCGCCTGGAAGAAGTCGCCAAGGCGATCATCAGCAGCCGCGCCGAACCGGCGCGCAAGATCGCGTCCTAGCAATCAGCGTTTCAACAAGCAGAATGCACCGCGGCAGCCGCGCCGGCCGATGGAGGTTGGCGGTTTGGCCGGTCGCAGGCGTCGAGAGCGGTTTCGCGGATGATCTTTCTGCTCGTCAAACATTGGCTGGAGTGGCTGCAGGCGCACAACCTGGGCTTCCTTCGCGTCTTCACGTTTGTCACGTTCCAGTCGACCGTCTCCGTGCTGCTCGGGTTTGTCTTCTGCGTGGCGCTGGGCCCCTGGGTGATCGAGTGGCTGCGCCGGCAGAAGATTGGCGATTACGCGAAGTTCGACCAGGCCGAGGTCGACAAGATGATGGAGGGGAAGAAGGGGACGCCGACGATGGGCGGCATCCTGATCATCTTCTCGATCGCGATCACGACGCTGCTGGTCGCGGATTTGCGCAACTTCTACGTGCAGATGGCGCTGGTGTGCCTCATCTGGCTGGGCGCGGTCGGCGCCGCGGACGACTGGCTCAAGCTCACCGCCGCGCGGCGCGGCGGCAATCGCCAGGGGCTCACCAGCCTGGAGAAACTGCTGTTCCAGGTTGGGCTCGCGGTCCTGTTGTGCGTCTTCACGTACAACTACGGGCGCGGGATTGAAAATGCGACGCGCTTCTTTTTCCCCTTCGCCAAGAACAGCTATGTTCAACTGGGTCTGGTTGCGTTCATCGTGATCGGCGTGCTGGTGATGACCGGCTCGAGCAACGCGGTGAACCTGACGGATGGCCTCGACGGCCTCGCCGCCGGCTGCATGGCGATCGTGAGCATCGTCTTCTGCATCCTGGCGTTGATCATCGGCACGGTCGGCTGGGCGTCGACGCTGCTGCTTCCCTACGTATTGGCCGCCGATCAGATGGCGGTGCTCGCCGGCGCGATGACCGGCGCCTGCCTGGGCTTCCTGTGGTTCAACTGCAATCCCGCGCGGGTGTTCATGGGCGACACTGGCTCGCTGGCGCTGGGGGGGCTGATCGGTTACATCGCGATCGTGCTGCGCCAGGAACTGGTGCTGTTCATGGTGGGCGGGATCTTCGTGGCCGAGGCGCTGTCGGTGATGCTCCAGGTGAGCTACTTCAAGTACACGCGGCGGCGGTATGGCGAAGGACGGCGCATTTTGTTGATGTCGCCGCTGCACCATCACTTCCAGCGCAAGGGGTGGACGGAGACGCAGGTGGTGGTGCGTTTCTGGCTGATCGGCGCGATGCTGGCGGCGCTGGCGCTGGTGACGGTGAAATTAAGGTAAGAGTCGTGCGCCTTCCCCCGCCCCCGCGGCGCAATTCACGGATAGAGACCCTCAACCCGGAGCCGGATTGTCCCACTGACGGATCAGCGGAACAGGGCGCGTTCCCGATCAGTGCGCCCGCAAAGGCGTCAATCGTCGGCCGCGACATCGCGACTATCCGAAGGTTGTTGGTCCTTATGTTTGGCGGGCAGAACCGGGAAACCTTGTGTGTCGGGCCGCACGCTGTGTGAAGCCATGAAGGCGAAAATTGAAATAATCATGCTGACAGTGCTGAGCAGGCAGATGGGAAACACGTTCCGCACGTAGTCATGCGCGACGAAGGCGCAGATCAACAACACCGCCCAAGCGCTGCCTGCCGCGATCCCGATAGCGGTCAACACTCGTTTTTTCGTCATCGCGCGTTGAAGTGTAAGGCGAAAGATGTAGTAGCACACAGTTTCGTGGTCCGGATTACATGACGGGCACGCCCTGCTTTCCTTCGCCGCTCATGACCGGCATCGCGTAAGTCCGATAACCGTTTCATGGAAGCGTCGATCTTTCGCCTGCGGCACCGGGATATCCTGGCAATTTGTGTCTTGTCGCTGCTGGCGCTCGGCGTGCTGATGGTTCAGTCCGCTTCCACCAGCGTTGGGCGCTGGGGGGATGTCGTGTGGGTGGGCGGCGAGAATCAGCCGCATACGGTTGCCCTGGAGGGCGACGCGAAGAAAGTGGAGGACGGATACGAGCTGACGGATCGGGACGGCAAGACGACTCACGTCGCGGAGAAAGATGTCGAATCGGTGGAACTTCGCGGACAGCGCAAGTGGCAGTTCACGCAGCGCGGCACCAAGCACTTGACCTTCGCGGCCTTCGCGCTTCTGGCGTTCTTCGCGGTCGGGTGGCTCGACTACTCGAGGCTCGAGGGCAACTCGACGAAGCCTTGGCGGAGCGTGGTGGTGTGGCTCCTCGTCGTCGCGGGACTCACCTGCGTGGCGGTGCTGGTTCCCGGCATCGGCAAATCGGTCAACGGCGCGCGGCGATGGATCATTATCGGGCCCATCCAACTGCAGCCTTCGGAGCTGGCGAAGTGGTCGGTCGTTCTGTTTCTCGCCTGGTGGCTCGCGAAGCGCCCCGTCGCGCTGGACAGCTTCTTCCGCGGCTTCGTTCCGACGCTCATCCCCATCGGCGCGATCTGTCTTCTGGTGGTGATGCAGGATTTCGGGACCGCAGCCCTGATTGGATTGTGCGCCCTGACGATGCTGCTCGCGGGCCGGGTGAAACTGTGGCACGTGCTGGTGGTAATCGGGCCGGTGCTGGCGGCGGCGCTGTGGTTCGTGATGCACAAGGAGTATCGCTGGCGTCGGATCACCGCGTTCCGCAACCCGTACGCCAGCCCGCAGGGCGAAGGGTATCACATGATCCAGAGCCTGCTGAGCTTCTCGACCGGCGGACTGTTCGGCCGGGGGCTGGGCAACGGGATCCAGAAGCTGGGCTACCTTCCGGAAGACACGACCGACTTCATCTTCGCGGTGATCTGTGAAGAGCTGGGGCTCTTCGGCGCGATGCTCACCGTCGTGCTCTACCTTGGCGTGCTTTACGTCGCGTGGCAGGTAGTGAAGCAGAAGCGTGATGACTTTGGCCGGCTGCTGGCGTTCGGGATTGCGTCAATGCTGGGATTACAGGCGGCGATCAACATCGCGGTGGCGACGGTGAGCGTGCCGACGAAGGGCCTGTCGCTGCCGCTGGTGAGCGCCGGAGGCAGCGGGCTGGTGATCACGTGCGCCGCGCTCGGCCTGCTCTACAGCATCACGCGATTCGCACCGGCGAGCGACTCGGAATTCGAGAGCGAACCGGTGACGGAGAAGCCGGCCCGCGCGCGACCGCCGCATCGGCGTAAATCGCGGCTGGTGAACAGCGGGCTGTGGGCGAAGTTCACGACCTGATTCCGGCGCTGGTGATTGCGCGTCGATTCGATCTCGGCATTGTTGTTCGCTGCCGTTAACCTGATTCATCCGGAATGTCACAGACGCAAACGATCCTGCTTGCCGGGGGCGGCACCGGTGGGCATCTCTACCCCGGCATCGCGGTGGCGCAGGCCTTGCGCGATTTGAGGCCGGAGTTGCAGCCGCTGTTTCTGTGCACGACGCGCGAGATCGACAAGGTGATCCTTTCATCCGAAGGATTCGAGTTTCTCCCGCAGCCGATCCTGCCGCTGCCTGGGGTGAGCAACGTCGGCAGGCTGCTGCGGTTCTGGAAGAGCTGGCGGGAAACGAAGGATTTGGTGGGCCAGACGCTTCGCGACCGGCAGCCCGCCGCCGTGCTCGGGCTGGGGGGCTATGCCGCGGGCGTCGCGGTGAAGGTGGCGGCGAAGAGAGGGATCCCGGCGGCGATCCTCAATCCCGACGTGGTGCCGGGCCGGGCGAACCAATATCTGATGCAATACGTGAGCGCGGTTTGCTGCCAGTTCGAGGCTACGTCCGATCACGTTTCGGCAGGCGAGCGAGAGAAGCTGAAACTGACCGGCTGCCCGATTCGAACCGACATGCTTAAACTGCCGGATCGCGCGGAGGCCGCGGCGCGGCTGAGCCTGGATCCGCTGTTGAATACCCTGGTCGTGACGGGCGCATCGCTGGGCGCCAAGACGGTGAATGAAGCGGTGGTGACGATGCTCGGTAACGTGACGCTGCGGGGGTGGCAGATCCTGCACTTATCGGGCCGGGAGCATGCCGACGCGGTTCGGGCCGGGTATCGCGACCCATCGATCCCCGCGCGCGTGATCGACTTCACGCCGGCGATGGCGGACGTGTGGGCGGTCGCGGACCTTGCGATCAGCCGCTCGGGCGCCAGCAGTTGCGCCGAGCTGAGTGCGTGCGGCATTGCGTCGATCCTGATGCCCTACCCGTTTCACCGGGACATGCACCAGCGCCTGAATGCCAGAGTGTTGGCGGACGCGGGCGCGGCGGTGATCATCGATGATGAGAAAGACCGGCGTCAGAACGCGCTGAAGCTTCAGCCGGTGGTGGAATCACTTCTTTATGACGGGCCAAAGCGCAAGGCGATGGCCAACGCCGCCCGACGGCTGGGACGTCCCGACGCCGCCGAAGCGGTGGCGCGAGTAATCACGGGGATGATCGATTCCAGCCGATGAAACCGAGGCCGGTCGGACGCGTCGAAAGAGCGCCTCGACGTGCACGAGACCGCCGCTTTGGTCTGACTTTCCTCCGCCGCATCACAGGTGTACCATGCCCCCGGCAATGCAGAAGTTGTCGAGAGAGTTGCGAACGGACTCGCGCTCGCCGGGCCCCGCGCCGGCGCCGGGCGCCATTCCCCTTCCCAGTCGATTTACCGGACGCCGGGTCCACTTCATCGGCATCGGCGGCAGCGGGATGAGCGGGCTGGCGAATATGCTGCTGGACAGCGGCGCGATCGTCAGCGGCTCGGAGCCGCGCCCCAACGAACAGACCTTCGACCTTGCGGCCCGCGGCGCGAAGATCTCGCGCGATCAGGCGGGCGAGCTTCTCTCTGGCGACATCGATCTGGTGGTGCGCACCGCCGCCATCCAGGAGGGTAATCCCGAATACCAGCTGGCCCGCGGACACGGCTTGAAGCAGGCCAAATATGCGGAGTTGCTGGGTCAGGTGATGCAGGAGCGGTTTGGCATCGCGGTCGCGGGCACGCACGGCAAATCGACCACCGCCGCGATGATCGCCTACGCGCTGGTGCAGTGCGGGGCGGACCCGAGTTTCGTCGTCGGCGGAACGGTGCCGCAGCTGGGTGGCGGCAGCCGCTCGGGCGCGGGACGCATCTTCGTCGCCGAGGCGTGCGAGTTTGACCGCAGCTTCCATAACCTTCGCCCGCGGGTGGAGATCCTCACGAACATCGAGGAAGACCATCTCGATTGTTACAAGGACATCGAGGAGATCGTCGCATCGTTCCGCGCTTTCGCGAGACTGGTGCCGGCGGATGGTTGGATCATCGCCAACGGCTCTGACCGGAACGTGGCGCGAGCACTGGAAGGTCTGAACCTGCCGGTGCAACGCGTGGCGCTGAATCAAAGCGCGACGTGGAGCACCGAAACGCTCGGTATCCAGAACGGGTGCCCTCAAGGTCGCGTGCGCTTCAACGGCGAAGAGGTTGGAACTTTGCGCCTCGCGGTGGCGGGCGAGCATAACCTGTTCAACGCGACGTGCGCGGTCGCGGCCTGCGCGGCGAGCGGCATCGATCCAACGGAGGCAGCGGATTGCCTGGCAGGCTTCACCGGCGTCGATCGGCGAATGAGCGAGGTGGGCCGATACAACGGCGCGACGGTCGTGGATGATTATGGACATCATCCGACGGAGATTCGCGCGACGCTGAAAGCGCTGCGCGAGCGCTACCGGCCGCGCCGGCTGTTCTGCGTCTTCCAGCCGCACCAGCACAGCCGCACCCGGTTCCTGCTGGACGACTTCGCGACGAGCTTCGCCGCCGCGGATGAGACGGTCGTGCCTGACATTTACTTCGTGCGCGACAGCGAGGCGGAGAAGTCGCGCGTCAGCGCCGCCGACCTGGTGGCGCGCGTGGCGCATAACGGGCAGAGCGCGCGATACCTGTCGGACTTCGGCGCGATCGTGGACTACCTGCGCAGCGCGGTGGGCGAAGGCGACGTGGTGGTCACCATGGGCGCTGGAAACGTGTGGGAGATCGGGCGCGACCTGGTCGGCTGATGGCGCAGCAGAGCGCTCGCAACCTTTTGGACGGGTGCGATTGAAATGATCATGCAGATGGCCAAGCCATTCTCGGGGCTCGAGCAGGTCGTGACGGAGAACGAGCCGCTCGCGCCGCACACGTGGTACAAGATCGGCGGGCCGGCGCGCTGGTTCGTGCGCCCGCGAAACGTGGAGGAGCTTCGCGAGGCGGCCGGCCGATGCGTCGAGAACGGCATTCGCATCTATGTACTGGGACTGGGCGCGAACCTTCTGGTGGGCGACGCGGGCGTGGACGGAGCGGTGTTCCGCCTCGAGGCCGACCACTGGCGCCGCGTTCGATTCAACGGGAACATCGTGGAGGCGTCGGCCGGGGTGGACATGCAGAAACTGCTGCTGCGCACGGTTCGGCAGGGCCTGGCGGGCATCGAGTGCCTGGCAGGGATCCCGGGGACACTGGGCGGCGGCGTGCGGATGAACGCCGGCGGAAAGTTCGGGGACATCGGCGCGATCATTACGCGCGTGCAGGTGATGGATGCCGAGGGGACGGTCTTCGAGCGAACCAAGGACGATCTGGTCTTCGAGTATCGAAGCACGAACATCGCCGCGACGTTCATCCTCGGCGCCACGATGGAGCTCGACGAGGAAGACCCCGAGCGAATCATGAAGCGCACCAAAGAGATCTGGATGTACAAGCGCAACAGCCAGCCGCTCAACACCAAGAACGCCGGGTGCATCTTCAAGAACCCGCGGGGACTCAGCGCCGGCGCGCTGATCGACCAGGCGGGGCTGAAGGGAATGCGCGTGGGCGGGGCCGAAGTGAGCGCGAAGCACGCTAATTTCGTCATCGCCCATCCCGGCTGCAAAGCGGACGACGTGATGAAGCTCGTCAAGATCATCCGCGAGAAGGTGTACGAGAAGAACGAAATCCACCTGGAGAGCGAAGTGCGGATCTGGCCTTAGCCGCGTCCACTTGTCGAAGGACCGATCATGAAAGTCACCGTGTTATACGGCGGACCCAGCGCGGAGCGGGAAGTGAGCCTCGTCAGCGGCAAGGCTGTGATCGAGGGGCTGAAGGGGATGGGGCATGAGGTGTTTGGCAGCGATGTCTCCCCGACGGATCTTTCGGGGCTCGATCATGCGTGCGACGTAATCTTCCCGGTGCTGCACGGCGAGTTTGGCGAGAGCGGGGAACTTCAGGAGATCCTGGAGCGCCGAGGGCTGCCGTTTGTCGGGAGCGGCTCGAAGGCGTCGCGGCTGGGGATGGACAAGGTGGCGACCAAGCGTGCCTGGGAGGCGGCGGGATTGCCGACGCCGGCGTATCGGGTCGTCGAAGCGGGCCAGAAGCTTCCGGAGATTCCCGGTTCGTGCGTGGTGAAGGCGATTTCGAGCGGCAGCAGCATCGACGTGTTCGTGTGCAAGGCGGCGGCGGAAGCGCCGGCCGAGGCGCGTGCGGCCCTGCAGCACGTTCTTACCCGTCACGGCAAGGCGCTGGTCGAGCAATTCATCGAGGGGATCGAATTAACCGTCGGATTAGTCGAGGAACACCCGCTGGCGCCGATTCGAATCGTCCCCAAGCGCGGGTTTTTCGATTTCGACGCGAAGTATAAAGCGAACGATACGGAGCACCGTTTCGACACGGGCCTGCCGACGGGTGTGGTGGAGCAATGCCGGGAGTTGGCGCGGAAGGCGAACGCGGTGGTGGGAGCGCGCGACTTGGCGCGGATCGACATCATGCTCGATCGGCAGAACGCCCCCTATCTGCTCGAGATCAATACGATGCCCGGCTTCACGCCCAAGAGTCTTCTGCCGGAAGCGGCGGCGCACGCGGGGGTGAACTTCGGCGCGCTGGTCGATCGACTCGCCCGCCGGGCGTATCAGCGGCGCCGCGCCGCGGCTTAATCTTGCATATGCCGGTTTGCCCGGCCGTACGAGCTGGGCGGCGCCACGTTGTCGGGGCACTACAGCGATCGCGCCCCGCGGTCCGATAATCTTCATAACGTCAGTCAACGGTCAGCATTGCAACGCAAGTGGTGTTTCAAGATATGGGCACGAGCAGGAAAACCACGACGAGGAGAGCAGCCGACCCGGCGCGCGCCCGAGTGACTCGGCACATCGCGCTGCATGTTGGCGCAGCGCTGCTGGTGGTGCTCGGGCTCGCGGCGGCGTTCTATTTCGCGCGGCGGTACGTCGAACGCAAGCTCGCATTCCCGTCTGAGCCGCCCAAGGTGGTCCTGACGAACCGCCCGCCCTGGATGAGCGATCTGCTCGCGCAGCGCATCGCCGCCAGCGTGCGCCCGGCCGGCGCGCACTCGTCATTCGATCATCACATTCTGGTCGACATCGATCATATGCTGCGCCTCAACCCATGGATTCGCACGGTCCGGCAGGTCCGCCGCGGTTACGCGCGGAGGCCGGGCGATACTTTGGAGATTGACTGCGACTATCGCGCTCCGGTCGCGCTGGTGAAGACGGGCAGCGCCTACTGGCTCGTGGACAACAGCGGCGTGAAGCTTCCGGAGCGTTTCGCCGAGTCGGACATTGGAAAAATCGTGATCGGCACGGACCGCAAGGTGAACATCCGGGTCATCGAAGGGGTGCGCCGAGCGGCGCCGCGCGAAGCGGGACAGAAGTGGGTCGGCGACGATCTCGCGGCGGGCCTGGAGATGGTGCGAACGCTGTCGGGCCTGCCTTATGCTGAAGAGATTCACACGATCAACGTGAGCAACTTCGCGGGGCGCGAGGACCCGAAGGAAGCGCACATCACGCTTCTGACGCGATACAAGACCGCCATTCGCTGGGGCCGTCCGAAGAGCGACCCGGGCAACTTCATCGAGGTCAGCGCCGAGGTTAAGCTTCAGTACATGAAGAAGGTTTTCGAGGAGTACGGGCGGGTGGACGCCAATCACCCGTGGATCGACATTCGGTTCGATAAGATCACTTACCCAAGCGCCGGCGCCGCCGGCGCGCAGGCAGATGTGCGGCAATGAATCTGACCGCAGGTGCTCCTTCCCCCGCAACCCCGCTCTCCGCTGGATCACGGCCCCCTGAATTAACGCCAGCTTTTGCCGCGCCCGGGCCGCTGCTCCTGTGGCTGCTGATTCAGCTCGCAGCGCTGTTGTTGGCGACGCTGCGCGTGCCGCTGGCAGCATCGGGGCCCGAGCCGGCCGACCTGTATGCGCTGCACATCGTGGTTATCGTGCAGATCGCCACGGCGGCGGCGCTGTTTCCGGCGCTCATGCGCGATTGGGTTACCACAACGATGGTGATCTGCAGCACCTGGCCGTTTCAGCTTGCCGGGGGATATCTGGCCGCACTTGCCCCCAGTCGAATTGCGAGCGTTGCGGCTTACGTCGCCACATGGCTGCTCGCGCTGGCGATCGTGGGGCGGGCGCTGAAGGGAAATCGATCGCGACTGCTCGCGAGCAGCATCGTGCTGAGCTACGTGCTGGGGGATGTGCTGCTTCGATACGTGCGGGTGGAGTTCGCGACGGGAAACGGTTGGTCGTGGCTCGGCTCGTGGCCGGCTGCGTCTCCGATTGCGATCGCGCTGCAATGGATCGATCAGGGGTGCAACGAAGCGGAACTGACTGTGGCCGGCGTAACACTGATCGTTGCGGCGCTGCTGGCGATCGCGCTTCGAAGGCGTCGATCGGACGGGAACCCCGTCCGGTCGCCGCATCGTTGAAGGGCGCATTGCGGCCTTTCGCAGGTGACGCGCCAACTTATCCACCACTCATCCCCAATCGCGGGCGATTTGACAAAACAGGCCGTAAATCAAGATTCTTCACGCGCGCGTGCGGCCCGCGCGACAGTCACAAAACAAAATTTCTCAGTCGATGGATTTTCATGTTGAAAGGGTGGGGCATTGTGGTAGAAAATCCCAATCGCTTAACGCCAATGGAATGAAATCCCTTGCGACACCTGGTTCTGATCGGCGAATTCGACCTGACGGTGGACGAAAAGAACCGGCTGCTTGTGCCTTCTGATATTCGCAGGGCGATGAATTCCGAGCGTGATGGCGATGCATTCTTTCTCGTGATGGGGATCAATCGCAAACCATGGCTTTATCCCGAGCACTCGTATGAGGAACTCGTTTCCCAGGTTCCGCCGGACATCACGCCCGGTGAGGAGATGCTGGCGTATGACCAGCTGAACTTCGCGATGGCGAGCCGGTTGGAATGGGATGGCCAGGGGCGCGTGTTGATCCCGGAGAAGACGCTGCGGCGTACGGGCCTGGATCGCGAGATCACGATGATCGGCGTTCGCGACCACCTGGAGCTATGGAACCGCGCGGAATGGGAACTGCAGCGCGAGGAACTGTTCAAGCGCGCCGCGGAGATCGCGCTTCGTGCGAAAAAGGCCCGACAGGCGCCGGAGCGATAATCGCTCCGAAGAGTTGCCGGCATTCGTAAGCAATTCATGGGCGACAATCACGAAGGATGTCGCCCCCTAACATCTGTCTGAGCAGGCGGCGCTCGCGAGAACAAGCGAACGCTGTCGGAGGCTCCCTCCAGGGAAGGATCGGTCCCTCCAGGAAGTGAATCGAGTTGGTTGCGACCACGGCCAGCCGGGTTGAGCGATGGCAGCAAGGACGCTTCGCGCTCATCCGCCGCAATATTGGCACGGATGCCAGTGCGGTAACGGCAGCTTGCAAGATGCAGGCGCGGGTCGTGAAAGGTGTCTTCGGGCGGCAGAATTGGTTGTGGAGCTGCCCGGCGACACCAAACCGTTTGCCGACCGCTGTTCGGGCCAGGCTGGCAAAGGATGGCCAACCCCGCACGAGCAGCTGTCGGCGGGCGGGTCACTTGACCGACCGCCCGAGCGGCGCTCTGGCGCCGCGACCGCGAGTTTTGCGACGATACCGTAGAGTCGTCTCAGGGACGGGGCCCTCGGCCTGGAATTCGAGGGGGTACGGATGCCCGGCTCTGCTGTATCGGTTACCACCTGGAACGGATACGTTCGCTTAGTTTGAGGCCGCGCCTCACACTTCAGTGCCGCCACCGATGATCGGCACTTGCTTCATTTCAGTCGAAGAACATGGTCCCGGCTACAGCGCCCGTCGGTGTGATCGAATGTTCAGGCAACACGATCGAATGTTTCATGCAACGCGGGCGAACATCGACCGAACCTCAGATCATTATGAACAACTGTGAGAGGCATTGCAAGTAGAATTCAGACGCAGGAACTGCGCATGGAATTGCCTCTCGCCGGCCACGAGCCGGTTCTTCTGAACGAGGTCCTTCACCATCTTAACCCACGGCCCGGACAGGTCATCGTCGACTGCACCCTCGGCCGCGCCGGGCACGCTCTGGCATTGGCCGGGCGTCTGGCGCCCGAGGGCATACTGATCGGCCTCGATGCCGATCCGCGCAACTTGGAGTTTGCCCAGGCCCGCCTGTCCGGCGTCCCCTGCGGCGTGCGCCTCTTCCATGCGAACTTCGCGGAGATCGGCGACGTTCTGGAGGCGGCGGGGTATCCGCAGGTTGACGCCATCCTTGCGGACCTTGGCCTGAGCACCAATCAGCTGTTCGACGCCGGTTACGGCCTCTCCTTCGCGGAAGAGATGGAACTAGACATGCGAATCGATCCGCGCACGCGCCAGACGGCGGCCGATCTGGTGAATTCGATGCGCGAAGAGGAGCTTGCCAACGTCCTATATCATCTGGCGCAGGAGCGTTATTCCCGCAGAATCGCCAGAAAGATTGCGGAAGCGCGGCGGGTTTCTCCGATCACTACAACAGATCGGCTGGCCGAGCTGGTGCGCTCGGCGATCCCGAAGCGGGGCGGAGCCCCGGAGAAGATCGATCCTGCGACCCGTACCTTCCTGGCGCTGCGAATCGCGGTGAACGGGGAGATCGAAAACCTCCAGGCCCTGCTCCGGCAGGCGCCGCAGCGGCTCAAGCCGGGCGGACGGTTGGCGGTGATCAGTTTTCAGTCCACGGAAGACCGCTTGGTGAAACAGGCGTTTCGGTCGGCGGAGCAGACCGGGCAACTCAAGCTCGTCACGAAGAAGCCGCTCTCCCCCACCGACGAAGAAATCGCCCGCAACCCCAGGTCCCGGTCGGCCAAAATGCGAGTAGCGGAGCAATCGCTCCCGGGTTGAATGGAGCCGGCGCCTCACGACGTATGCGATGGCGCGGCGAAGGGCTGAATCATGACGCGCGAAACAAAAATCGGACTGCTGGTCGGGCTTGCCTTCATCATCGTGATCGGAATTCTCCTGTCCGACCACATGACCAGCACCACCCAGCCGCCGCAGGCGCCGCTGACCAGCGCGGCGGACAACGTGCGCGATGGCATCGCGACTCCCGCATCGCGCGACGCTTCAACTCCGCGCATCGCTGCAGCCCTGCCGGTCGTTCCGCAGCAGGAAGTGCCGACGCAGCAGGAATTGGCGGATCGCGGCAACGGTTCCGCTCAGCGCCGGTCGCCGGTCGACCCCATCGTGATCCGCGACGGCGGCGCCCCGTCCGCGCCAAATCCGGCCGGTTCGATCGAGCCGCAGCCAACCGCTGTAGGCCCGCAGGCTCATACCAACTCATTGCAGGAAGTGGCACGCCATAATGGCGAAGAGCTGGTCGATCGATACGGCAATCCAATCACCGTCGCACAGGGCGCCGCTCAGCACCCCGGGCGTCCGCGCGAATACAAGGCCGAAGCGGGCGACAGCCTGTCGAAGCTCGCGGCCAGGTTTCTCGGCTCCAACACCCGCACCAACCGTGAGCTGATCATCAAGGCGAATCCGGCGCTGCAGCAGGACCCAAACAAGATTGTCGTCGGCCGCACCTACATCATCCCCGATTCCGCGGCGCAGCCGCCCGCGCCCGCTGCAGCGCCGATTGCTCCGGTTGAAGCCCGCAGCGGCAACGGTCAGCAGTGGTACACCGTCAAGGAAAATGACAACCTCTGGAAGATTGCCGAAGCGCAGCTGGGCAGCGGCAACGCCTGGGTGCAGATCAAGGAACTGAATAAAGAGGTGCTGAAGAACGGCGAAACCGTCCGGGTCAACATGCGGCTTCGGCTGCCTGCCAAGCCTGTTGTTTCGGCGTCTGCGAATTAGCGAGCGGACGCGGCTGATCGCTTGGATTGCAAACTGCTGGAAGCGCTGGCGCCGTCTGCACGGGCGGGACGCCCGTGTTACGAGAGATGTTGAAACTCCTTCTGTGTCTATGCAGCGCGGCGGTCATTGCGATGGTGGTGCTGCAGCTTCGCCAGCAGCGTCTCGAGCTGGGCTACCAGAGCAACGAATTACATCAGCAGATCAAAGGGCAGCAGGCGCGGCTCTGGAACCAGCAACTGCAGATCGCAACGTACACGGCTCCCAACGCCATCACGCAGACGGTGAGCAATCACGACCTGAAGATGGGGCCGCAGACCCCCCTGCCGGCGGGCACGAAGCGCAACTGGATTGATGTTTCGGACATTCCCGAAGCGGAATAGCGCTATCTGCGGCTCCAGTAATACGTCCCCGGCGGCAGATCGAGGTGGAACTCGCCCGCCCGAGCCGTCACCACGTCGCCCTTCGGCTCGAAACCGAGGGTCTCGCCCTTCTGTACCGCGACGACCACTTTGGCCTTCGATTCCTTCATCGAATGCAGGGCATACTGCCCGGATGATTTGGCGGTCACCATCCGCGCCCCGCTGCTGCCTTTATCCCAGTGCACGACCGTGGCAGGCGACGAGTAACCCTCGCAGCCGCATAGAACGAGACAGATCGCGACCATCAAGCTTGCATATCGCATAGACGCTCCTTCGTCTGATTCCTGCGCACCATTGCACCAACACCGCGACGGCTCGTCCACTGTTTTCGCAACCGCACCCCGCTGTGCATTTTCTTTGGGCGCAAGTTCGCCGCGATACCGATCTAGTTATCGGACCCGGAAACTCCATCATGCCCACGTTCTCGACCACCCGCGCCGCTGCCGTCCTCGTTGTGTTGAACGGGTGCTTTGTCGCGCTCATCGGGCGCGTCGCCTACCTCCAAACTTACGGTCGCCAGCAGACCATCCGCCTCGCGGATCGGGAACACCACCAGACGGAGATCATTCCCGCCCGGCGTGGCAGCATCTTCGACCGCCAGGGGCTGGAGATGGCCGGCACCGTCCAGACCCAGACGCTGTTCGTCGATCCAAAGTTCATGGAGCAGGTCTTCACCCAGGATGGGCGCGGCCTGGTGGAGATGGACCAGTCGATCGCCCGGCTGGCGAAGGTGGTCGACAGGGACCCGTACGAAGTGAGCCAGTTGCTCAGCGACCGGTTGGAGAGCCGGTTCGTCAAGCTCGCGGAAAACCTCGATGAAAGCACCTGCGAGCGGATCCTGAAGATGAAGCTTCCGGGGGTTGGGCTGGTGCCGGCGAACGAGCGGTATTACCCGATGGGCTCACTGGCCGCCCACGTCCTGGGCGGCACCGGCACGGACGGGAAAGGACTGGAGGGGCTCGAGCTTCGATTCGAGAAGACACTGGCCGGCAAATCCGGCTACGAGCGACTGCTGAAGGACGCGGGCCATCGCCCGATCGGCCTGGCCGCGGAAGATTACCTGGCGCCCCAGCACGGTCAGCATCTGATCCTCACGCTCGACGCCAATATCCAAATGATCGCGGAACAGGAACTCGCCGCGACCTGCGATCAATTTCGCGCCAAGCGCGGCGAAGTGATCGTAATGGATCCAAGAACCGGTGAAGTGCTGGCGCTGGCGAACTGGCCGACCTTCAATCCGCAGAACCTGGGAGATTCAACCCCCGAAGCTCGTCGCGACAACTGCCTCGTCTCGCCCTACGAGCCGGGCTCGACGCTGAAGCCTTTCATGGTCGGGCCCGCGCTGGCGTGGCGGGTGACGCGCCTGAACGAGATCTGGCCGATCCCCGGCATCCGCTACAAGACGCCCTACGGGCGCACGATCACCGACGTACACGCGTATGGCCCGCTGCCGACGTGGGACGGGGTGGTGAAGTCAAGCAACATCCTGATGTCGATGCTCGCGGAACGCATGACCAATCCCAGGCTCCATCGAGCGATGTCGAGTTGGCGGTTCGGCGAGGCGACCGGAATCGAATTGCCCGGTGAAGACCGCGGAAAACTCAATGCGCTGCCTCTGTGGAACAAGTTCAGCACCGAGTCCATCGCGCAGGGTTATGAGATCATGGTGACGCCGGTGCAGTTGTGCCGGGCGTTCAGCGCCTATGCCAACGGCGGGCGGCTCGTGCAGCCGACGTTGATCAAGGGCGTGCTGGATCCCGATGGGCGCATCGTTTCCCGAACGAAGCCGGGCGACCTGAAGCTGATGCCGCAGGTATTGGATCCGGTGATCGCCGCCGAGATGAAGCGGGTGTTGTGCGATGTTCTGGTGCGCGGCACGGCGAGCAAGGCGCGAAGCGAGACCTATACGATCTTCGGAAAAACCGGCACGGCACACATTAGCGAAGGGAAGAGCGGCTACAGCGCGACCCGCTATAACAGCAGCTTCATCGCCGGGGCCCCGGCGGAGGATCCGCGGCTCACCGTCGCGTTCATCGTTCACGACCCGGACATCGATTACGCGCGCGAGCATAACCTGAGCCATTACGGCGGAGCCGTCGCCGCGCCCGGGGCGAGCAAGCTGCTGGAACGAGCGCTGACCTACCTGCAGGTTCCGGCGTCGCCGGACCTCGCGCCGCCTCCGCCGCATATCGCGAGCGTACTGGTGAATTACGATCCAAAGGTCTACAAAAAGCGTCCGGGGAGCACGGCGTCAGCGCGGGATTAGGGCGCAAAATGACGTCGCGTGGACGTGACGGCTGCCGCGGCGGTCGGCACGCAACCGCGAATCGAGCAGTCTCTAAAGGCCGTTACTCCGCAACAGATCATGCATCCGTCGAGGCAGAAACACGAAGAACGCGCTTGCCTCATTTGCGCTTGAAAAACTTCGGCACATTCAGGTTGTAGAACTCCGCTTCCAGATACTCCAGCGCCAGCGCGAAATTCAGGATCGCGATGTCGTTTTGCGGAGAGGGTATATCGGAATAATCGACTGCGGGGCCGCCGTTCAGATCCTGGATGAATGCGCCGGCACCGGCCACTACCTGGGCGGCTGTCAGCGGCGCCTCGAAGCTTGGATTGGCGTCGTCATCGGTCGAAGTGCCCGTGATCGGGTCATTGAGGAACGTGTTCAAATAGCCCGCATGCCGAGCCTCGATCGTTGCGATCGAGCCGGCGTTCGCCAGGATCTCCATACTGTCGATTATCGGCGCGGCGCCCAGGTACGCGCCCACGCCCGTATTTTCCAGCGTCTGCGCCAGAAGGATGAAGTCCTTGTACTTGGCCTGCTCCAAATTCTGGAACGTGGGCTTGGGACGGGCGGATGAGCCCAGAGCCGTTACGAGAAATGCCACATGATCGTTCTCATGCTTCAGGATGGAATTGAATTCATCGCTCTGCCCGCCACGCCCGCGGATTTCTCGCCCTTCTTCGTCCCTGGCTCGCCCGCGGGCAAGATTTCCTGATCCACCGAGCAGGATCGCGGCGGACGAACCTGCAACGGTGAGAGCCGCGGAGCGCTGCATGAATCGGCGGCGGGAAGAATTCTGGGGCATATTTGGAATTGCGGGGTGACTCACGACGAACCTCCTCGAAAAAGAACCCACAAAGCCCGACGCCCCCCTCGGCTTTGCAGAGATAACGAATGGGCTCGTGACGCGCATCGCGAGCCTGCGGTGCAAGCCTAGGCGTGCAGGATTCGGTTGGTCCACACGAAAATCCGGGCGAGCGCGTTGGCCAGGTCAAGGAAGGTCGGTTGGAGTGAGCGAGGGAGCGTGGGGCGGCAGGCTGGGCCGCAGGCCCCACCAGCCCTGCAATTTGCTTGGATGTGCTCGTTTGAGTGGAAGCGCCAGTCGTGTTCCCGAAGAAAAACAACGGGGACGCATGAGGGGACGCATGACGCATCTCATTTCGGAAAACCCCAAGGAGACGCATCTCCATTCGAGACCCCGGCTGTTCGCGTGGCGCTTGCTTGGTGGATTGCTCCGGATCGCCTTCGCATTCGGGGTGTGTTCGCATTAGATCAGAGTCATTTGTATGAAGGATTGTACCCGTGTGCGGGTGCGAATTGGCATGGTGTTGGCGGTGGAGCGGCGAAGGCTTGGTAGAGCGTGGTCAAGCATCGGATAGCCGGCGGATGCGCCTCGGGGGCGCGGTGGGTGGGCGGCGGGCGCTTCGTGGGGATCCGATGGATGGCCGATGGTCGCCGGATGGGGAGGGGATGGCGCGGCGATGGGAATCGCATGGGGTGCGCTTGGGTTTTTGGGGTGGGAACGGGGTTTTTGGACGGAGGGGTCTACATTTTCTGGCGGCCGGTGATGGCGTCGGCGAGGATGTTGCGGTTGGCGTATTCGATGCTGCTGCCGGCGGGGAGGCCGCGAGCGAGACGCGTCAGTTGGACGTTGGGGAAACGCGCGCCGGCGAGGCCCTGGATGTAGAGCGCGGTGCCGTCGCCCTCGAGGGTGGGGTTTGTCCCCATGATGATCTCGCGCACGGAGCCGGAGGCGAGACGGGACATCAAGGCCTCGATCGTCAGGTCGTCCGGCTCAACGCCTTCGAGCGGCGAGATCTTTCCTAGAAGCACGTGATACACACCCTTGTAGAGGCCGGCCGACTCCAGGGCGAGCAGGTCCTTGGGTTGTTCGACGACGCAGACGACGCCGGGGTCGCGGGAGGGATCGGAGCAGATGTTGCAGGGGTCCTGCTCGGTGAGGTTGTAACAGACCGAGCAGTGCTTGATGCGGGTCTTCACGTCCCGGATCGCCTCGGCCAGGGCCAGAGCGTCCTCGGGGTTCTGCTTGAGCAGGTGAAAGGCGATCCGCTCGGCGGAGCGCATGCCGATCCCGGGCAGGCTCGCGAGGCGGTTCATCAGGTTCTGGATGCTCTGGGTATACGTGCTCATGGGAAGCGATTTTAGGTGTCGCGGGCGCGGCGGACGAGGCCGCACAGAGTTTCCAGCTTAACTCGAAGTATTGAATCGACAAAGATTTGGCGTCCCGCTTTGGAGGCTGTCCCGGTATGGTTGAAGTAACAGCCGGCGTCGGGCTCGAAGGGTCGAGCTCGCCTCGTCCGGTTATGTGCAACGGAGGATCGTATGAGGCGCATCATAGTGACCGGACTGCTGGCGATGTTCGTGCTGACCGCCGTCACCAACATTGGCTGCAAGGCGAAGGTCGACGACACCGGGGCGAGCGTGAAGGTGAAGAACCCCAATCTGTAGCGCTTTCGCTTCAGAAGCTCAGCGCGCCGGGCGCTCACGATTGTGGGTGCCCGGCTCGGCTTGGCTCTTCGATTTCTTCTAATGAGCGTCGCGGTTCACTCGCCGAAGCGGCGCAGCTGTTCGGGAGTGAGGGTGCGATGCTGCCCGCCGGTCTGTTCGGCGATCTTCTTCAAGACGGGGCTTTCGGCAGCGCCTAATGAGAAGGTATGCACCTTCGTGGCGCCACCCTTGATGGAGTCGGTCACGG
Source organism: Tepidisphaerales bacterium (assembly GCA_038204465.1). Taxonomy (GTDB): domain Bacteria; phylum Planctomycetota; class Phycisphaerae; order Tepidisphaerales; family Tepidisphaeraceae; genus JBBRCX01. Next base: position 33,996 of record JBBRCX010000017.1, read on the forward strand.
CGGCGAGCGTGTCTTCCTCGAGGGAAGAACCCTTTCCGGTCGCGAGAATGATTTCGCCCGGCATGTGCGCGGCGGCGGCTTCGATTGCGCTTCTGCTGCTTGTGCGGCCGAACGGAGTCACCTCTTCCAACGCCCTGACGCACGCGTCGACGCGCTCGGGCGTGGCCGGGGAAGGGCCCTCTTCAGGGATCGCGAGTGCACGCGCGTCGCTCGTCCAGAAGATGATCTGGAATTTCTTGTCAGGGCCAAGCGACCGGAGCGATTTAGCGGTGGCGGCCTTCAGGGCATCGAGCGATTCGGTCATCGCCTGTCCGCGATCGAGCACATAGATAACGCTCGGCGATTCGAGCTTCACCCCGCAAAAGGATGGCCCGGTCACGAGGGGGACCGCCTCCGCCGCATTCGAGCCGGTGCCCAACTCGGCGCCGGGAGCGGCCGGCACGGGATTCTTCGCCCCGCTGCCGGAGCCAAGCACCACCCATAGCAGCAAGCCGGCAAGCACCATGACGACGACGCCGCTGATTGCCAACAGCGTCGTGGCCACCGACTTCCGCGGCGCGGCGGAGGGCTTGGCGGAGTGGCGCCGATTGGCCAGTCCACTGCCGGACAAACCGCTGCTTGCGACAACGTCAGCAAGATCGTCGAGGCCCGTTCCGGTGGATGCCCCCCCGCTGCTGCTGGACTTCTTGCGATAGAGCGTTTTGGATGCGACCGCCGCGCCGCCGGCGCTCGCCTTTGACTTGGCGGGAACCGTCTGGATGGTCCCGCAGTTGCGGCAGCGGCACACGCCGCCGGCAAAAGCGTCGTCGATCGAGAGAACTTCTTTGCAGGTGGTGCAGGTGAGGGAGATCATCAATCTCGCAGCAGATTCTGAACTCGATCCAAACCGCTTCGGTTCAAAGTCCCGGTCGCCAGAGGTAGTAGAAGCCGCTCGGCAGGTTGGTCCCTATGCCCGGGAGTTCCAGTTTTAGTACGTCAGCGCGCGGTGATCGAATGGGAGACGTCGCGTAAATCGACCCGCCGTAGCCATACGGGCGCTTGTACATGACGACCTTGGCGCCGCGGGCGTTTGCCATCTTCCTGGCGACGTTGATTGCGTCGGCGAGCAGGCCGGTCTGATCGACGAGGCCCAACTGCATAGCCTGTTCTCCGCTGAAGACGCGGCCGCTATAAACGCCTTCATAGTCGGCGGGCATTGTCGCCGGGGGGCGTTCCGTCACAGGGCGGTTGCTGCTCACGATCTGCTGGAAGCGGATGAAGTATTCATCCACCATTTCCTGCATGACCGCCTCTTCGCGCGCGGTGAGGTGCTTGAAGGGAGAGCCCATGTCCTTCAGCGGGCCGCTCTTGATCGCCCAGGAGCGGGCGCCGATTTTGTCCAGCGTTCCCTCGAAGTCGAGGCTGTTGAAGATCACGCCGATGCTGCCGACGACGGTGGTGGGTTGGGCGATGATCTTGTCGGCGGCGCAACTGACGTAGTAGGCCCCGCTCGCGGCGACCTCCTGTGCGGAGGCGATTACCGGCTTGTGAGTTTTCTGCCGGAAATCCTTCACCATCTGGTACATCGCATCCGAGGTCGAAACCGTTCCCCCGGGAGAATTGACGCGCAGGACGACCGCTTTCACGGCGGGGTCTTCCGCGGCATGTTTCAGCTGTTGGGTAAACAGGCTGAGCGAGTTTTCCGTCGGCTGGAGGAACCCGCCGGAGCGCGCATTCACCAGCATCCCCTCCACTTCGATGATGGCGATCTTGTCCGCCGCCCATCCTTTGCCCTGATCCACCTCCTCTTCTTCCAGCTTGTTGGAGTTGGCGACGGGCGTTACCAGAAAACTAGGGTTGCCGCACCCGGCGGCGCAACAGAAAACCAGGCTCAGGAGGAACAATCGCATGCTCTGCCTCGGAGAGAGATGGAACCCCCATCGCGACGGCAATGGCGCTGCCGGCGCGCGGGGCGGACACGGGATCGCTAAAATAACACCGACGAAATCTTATCGATGCCTTATCACGTGAGCAAAGCGGTTTTCTCTGAACTCGTCGAGCGGGCCCTGGAAGAATTGCCCGACGCGTTCGCGCAGTTCCTGGAGGAAGTGCCCATCGAGGTTCGGGACCGACCGACGGCCGTGCAGATGCGCGCTCTCGATTTGAAGGGTAATCATCTGCTGCTGGGCCTGTATCGGGGCCGGCCTCGGACCCAGCGCAGCATCGAGCATTCCGGCTCGCTTCCCGACGTGATCTACATCTTTCAGGGACCGATCGAGCAGGTCTCAGACAGCGAGGAAGCGCTGGTTGATCAGGTCCGAAAGACGGTGCTCCACGAGATCGGACATCACTTCGGCATGAGCGAAAACGACTTGGATGAGCTTGGTTATGGATGAACCCGTGCCGCGCAGCAGGCGTACGCGTTCGAAACAGGGAACATTCACGGGCAGCCGATAATATTCTGCACGACACGGAAGCCGTGGTGGCTATTATGATTGCGTGCTAAAGGCCAGCGACGCGGGATGTCGATTGTGCTGTGGATGACGATGTTGGCTTGCCCCATCGTTTGTGCAGGGGTATAGGTTTTCGTACGCGATCCCCTCGCGATTTTTGGGCGCGGCCGACCGCTCCCCCAGAGCTGTGCCCGAAGCCGCTGGCTCAGAGGTTTTCTCATGTCAAAGACTCTGCTGTTGTGTATTGCGACGCTCTTGGCCCTCGGCAGCTTGCTGCGCTCCGAAGAGACCCCCACCCAGGCGCCCCCGGCGGCTGAAAAAGGCATCACCCGCCCGTCCGAGTCGACGGAATATCAGTTCAACCAGCCCGGCCTGATCGAACAGGTCATGGTGAAGGAAGGCGATTCGGTCAAGAAAGGTGATCTGCTGGTGAAGCAGAACGACACCGTCGAGCAGCAGACGCTCAAGAGCAAGAGCATTGATGCTGATTCGGACCTGAGCCAGCGACTCGCCCAGGCCAAGCTCGACGTGCTGCGCGTGGACTTGAAGCGCAAGAAGGAACTGCTCGCCCAGCAGAATGTCTCGCAGGCTGAGTATGAGGAAGCCGACCTCAAGGTGAAAGAGGCCGAGCTCGACCTGGAATACAGCGGCCAGAAAATCCGCCAGGCGAAGATCGACGTCGAAGAGCAGAGGGCGCGGATCGAGCTGAAAAAGATGATCAGCACATTCGACGGCATCGTGCAGAAGGTCGATGCGCGAGCCGGGCAGAACGCCGACCCGTCCAAGCCCCAGGTCATCGTGGTGCGAAACGATCCGCTCTGGATCGACGTGCACGCGCCCTCGGCCAAGACCAAGCTGCTGAAGGAAAAACAGCCGCTGCAGATTCGCTACGACGGCGAGGACCAGTGGCAGGATGCAGAGATCATCTTCCTCGATCCGGTCGTCGACGCTCAGAGCGATACGCAGTTGGTCCGGCTGCAGATGAAGAACCCGAGCGGCCGCCGCGCCGGGCTGCGCGTGGACGTTCGCCTCCCCGAGGAAGTGACGGCTGCATCGGCGCGGCAATAAGCTCTCGCTGTCGGCAATAGTGGTGAAGACGATGGTGGTGGGAAACGGAAAGATGCAGCGAGCAGGCAAATTCGGGCCGCGGGCCCAATAACTAAAGAGGTCAGAAACGTGGCTTCAGGAATCGTTGAATCGCAAGGCCAATCCGGATCGCAGGGTCAGTCGGGCTCGCAGGAGACGACGCCGGCGACGCCCGCGAGCAATCTATCCCACCTCGTCCAACGGCTCGTCGATGCCTCGAGCAATCTGCCCGCGTTTGTGAACGACCTGCTGACCGCCCAGGCGGTGATGGTCGCCGGCACCGAGGCAGCGGGCTTCCTGATCGAGCGCGGGGGAGAGGAAAACGGCTTCGCCCTTCGGCCGATCGCCCATATCCGTCCCGACCAGAGCACCGCCGAAACCCGCGCCGCCGCTCTGACCGCATTCCAGGACATCGTCAAACCCTGCATCGCCCAGAACAAGGACGGTGCCTACGAGATCGGCAATCCCAACGATTCACACGAGTCGCAGTTTTGCCTCGTGACGCTGCTGCGCAATGAGGGCGACGTGGTCGCCGTGTCGGCGGTCGTCACCCGCTGCATGAACTTCGAGCGCGCCCGCCAGCGGCTCATGTCGATGCAACTGGTCGCGGGCTATTTCGATCTGTTCACGCTGCGAAAGACCTCCGAAAACTCACGGATGATCGCCCAGAGCCACCAGCACGTACTGCAGTTGGCGACGGCGGTGGCCACCGCGGAGGGCTTTGACTCGGCGGCGATGAACCTGTGCAACGAGCTGGCCACCCGCAGCAGCGCGACGCGCGTCTCGCTCGGCTGGGTCAAGGGCCGCAACTGCAAGGTCAAGGCGCTCTCGCACACCGAGGAGTTCGACAAGAAGCAGGAGCTGATCGTCCAGCTCGAGAAGGTGATGGAGGAGTGCCTCGACCAGGAACAGGTCGTGCAGTACGACCCCAACGGCGCCGGCACGGACAACGTCACCCGCTCCGCCCAGCAGCTCTCGCGCAGCCAGGGCGGAAACGTCGTGCTTTCACTGCCGCTGCGCCGGCGGTCGGAAATGGCCGGCGTGATCGTCCTGGAGTTCCTGCCGAGCCAGCAACTCGGACCGCAGGTGGCCAACGGCCTCGCGGTCGCCGTCGAACTGCTCGCGCCGCAGCTTTACGACCGCTATCAAAACGACCGCTACCTCGTGACCAAGGTTGCCATCAGCACCCGCGAAGGCGCGAAGATGGTGATGGGCCCGAAGCACATGGTCGCCAAGCTGATCGCGGTGCTGGTGATCGCGCTGGCGATCTTCGTCACGCTCTACAAGCCGATGTATCACGTCAGCGCGCCGTTCCAGTTTTCCCCGATCGAAAAACGCACGGTCTCCGTGCCGTTTGACGGGCAGCTCGGCAAGCTGGCCAGGATGGACGGCAAATTCATCAAACCGAGCACCGAGGTGAAGGCCGGCCAACTGCTGATCGAGATGAACGTCGACAACATCAAGCTGGAGCGCGACAAGGCGCGAAGCGAAGCCCTGGCGTATGAAAAAGAGGCTGAGAAATACCAGGGCCAGAAAAAGATCGCCGAGGAGCAGCAGGCCCGCTTCCAGGCCGAGGCGGCCAAGGCGCAGGTGGCGTATTTCGATTACCAGATCGGCCTTGCCAGGATCACAGCGCCCATCGACGGCGTGGTTCTCGTCGGCGACCTCGAGGACAAACAGTATTCACAGATCGAGCGGGGCAAGGTGCTTTTTGAAATCGCGCCCAGGCAAAACCTTCGCGCGGAGATGAGCGTCAACGAGCGTGATATCCAGGACGTCGAGATCGGCCAGGAGGGCAACCTCGCCACCACCAGCCTGCCGAGCGAGAAGCATCCCTTCACCATCGCCAGCATCGTGCCTATTGGGACCACCAAGGAAGGCAACAACACCTTCACGGTCTATGGAACGCTGGACAAGGTGTCGCCCGACTGGCGGCCTGGAATGATGGGCGAGGCGCGCATCGACACCCGCCACGAGCGCCTCGCGTGGATCTGGACCCACCGCCTGGTCGACTTCGTGAAGCTCAAGCTCTGGATGTAACCGATTCGCTTTCGTCTTTTCGCCTTGGTCGCGATCTTCATTGCGCAGCCGGTCTGAATCATGACCCTTCAACTTCGCCCGACGTTCTCCGAGTCCTGGTATCGCGTCGCGGGCCTGCGCGCCAAGCTTCGGCCCAGCGCGCAGATATCGCGTCAGTACTATCGCGGCGAGCGCTGGTACGTGGTGCGCGACCCGGCGGGCAATCAGTTTCACCGGCTCAGCGATCCGGCCTACCGCTTTGTAGGACTGCTCGACGGGCGGCGCACGGTTTCTGAGGCGTGGGACCTCGCGGGCGGACAGCTCGCCGACGACGCGCCGACCCAGCCGGAAGTCATCCAGATCCTCTCGCACCTGTTCTCCGCCAACCTGATTGACGCCGATGTCACGCCCGACGCCACAGTGCTGCTGCGGCGGCACAAGCAGCTGAGCAAGCGGAAGATGCAGGGCCGGCTGATGAACGTGCTGTTCCCGCGCATTCCGCTGTGGGACCCCGACGCGTTCCTCGTGCGCTGGATGCCGCTGGTGCGGACGCTGTTCAGCAAGGTCGGCGCGGTCATCTGGCTCATCGTCATCGGCATTGTGGCAACGCTGCTGGTGCCGGAAGGCGCGCGGCTGAAGGCGGCGGCGGAGCACGCGGTCGACCTCCAGCACAACCCGATCAACGTCCTGTACCTCTGGGCGGTCTTCGTCTTCATCAAGTTGATCCACGAGCTGGGCCACGCCTTCGCCTGCCGCCGCTTTGGAGGCGAATGCCACGAGCTGGGGATCATGTTCCTGGTCTTCATTCCGACGCCTTACGTGGACGCGTCCTCGGCGTGGGCGTTCCCCAGCCGCTGGCAGCGAATCTTCGTGGGGGCGGCCGGCATGATCGTGGAGCTGTTCTTCGCGGCGTTGTGCGCGTTCCTGTGGTTGAACACCTCCTCCAGTCACATTGTCAGCCAGCTGGCCTTTAACGCGATGCTGGTGGCGAGCGTCTCGACCGTCATCTTCAACGCCAACCCGCTGCTGCGCTACGATGGCTACTACATCCTCTCCGACTTCCTGGAGATCCCGAACCTTCGGCAGAAGAGCACTGAGTACGCGCTGGGGCTGATCAAGCGGCACGTATTCCGCGTGAAGCAGCAGCAGCCGCTGCCCCCCGTTCTGCAGCGCGTCTGGCTGCTGAGCTACGCGGTCCTCTCTTCGATTTACCGGGTGTTCGTGGGCGTGGTCATCATGCTCGTCGTCACCTATCAGATCCCCGTGCTCGGGGTATTGATGGCGATTGGCGGCGTGATCACGTGGCTGGTCGTGCCGCTCGGAAAAACCTTCAAGTACCTGACGATCGACCCGGAGCTGCACCGCAAGCGCTTCCGGGCGATGGCGTTTGCGATCAGCGTGACCGCCGCCGCCGTCGCGCTCATCGGGCTCATCCCCTTCTGGTTCAACGTTTCCGCGACGGGCATCACCGAGCCGCACGCGAAGGAGGTCCTGCGGGCCAAGTATCCCGGCTTCGTCTCTGAGATCAGCACCACGGACGGGGCCAATCTTCGCGGGCCCGTGCTCGACGCGACGGGGAAGGTGGTCCGTCCGGGCGATGTCATCCTGGTGCTGAACGACAAGGACCTGGAGCGCGACATCGCGCAAACCGAGGCCCGCCTCAAAGGCACAAGGGCGCGCCTGCGGCAGTCGATCGCGATGGACCCGGCCCAGCGCCGGATCGACGAGGACGCCGTGCAGACCCTGGAGAATCAGCTCGCCGATTACCAGGAACGCAAGGAGCTGTTGACGATCCGTGCGCCGTTCGATGGACTGCTGATTTCGCCGATGCTGCACGAAATGCCGGGCCGCTATCTGCCTCGCGGGCAGGACATCGGCACGATCGCGCAGCTCGACAAGCTGCGCGTCCGCGCGGTCCTGCCACAGAAGGACGTGGAGCCGGTGGTGGGAGGCACCACAATTACCGAGGTGCGCCTGGCCGGCGATCTGCACACGGTCCTGTCGGGTTATGACGTGCAGAAGAGCTACGCGAGCGCGGAAGAGCTTCCGGATCCTTCACTCGGCACGCCGGGCAGCGAGGAGATTGCCATCGACCCGCACGACCCCACCGGGAAGAAACCGATGATCAGCCAGTTCGAGGTGGGCATCACGCTGGATAACCCCGCGGCGAAGTACCGGCCCGGACAGCGGGCATATGTCGAATTTAAGCTCGACAAGAAGCCGCTGATCTGGCAGTGGGGACGCCGCTTCTGGCAATTGGTGCAGACCCGCAGCAACACCAAGTGGATGTAGCGCCGGCCCTGCTCGGCGCGCAAGACCTTCGTTGATGAATTTGTGACATGACGGAACTTTCCGGCAACGAATTCTGGTCCATTTTTGACGCTCGCCGCGTGAAAGCGCCGGAGCTGAAGGGCCTCGATGCGTACGTCAACGGCATCAACGGCTGGCTGAAGAACCGCCGCCCGGTCCTCTCGCGCCTGAAGGTGCAGGCGGCGCGCGTTCTGGCGCTGGAGCCGGACATCCACGATCTGGGAGCGACGCAATTCCGCGAAGCGGTCGGCGAATCACGCGACTTGGCGCGTCTCGGCCGGCTCACCGGGCCTGCGCTCGATCGCGCGATGGCGCTGGTGCGCGAGGCGGCCGTGCGGGCCGTCGGCATGCGCCCCTTCGACGTGCAGATCATGGGCGCGCTGGCCATGACGCAGGGTTTCGTTGCCGAGATGGCCACCGGTGAAGGCAAGACGCTTACCGCGTCGCTGGCTTCGTCTATCTGGTCGTGGGCGGGACGACCGGTCCACGTGATCACGGTAAACGATTACCTCGTTCAGCGCGACGCGGAGGAGATGCGCCCGATCTACGAATTGCTCGGGTTGCGGGCGGGGCATGTGGTTCACGAATCGTCGCCGCACGATCGGAACGACCACTACCGCCGGGACGTCATCTACTGCACCAGCAAGGAGCTCGTCGCCGATTTCCTGCGCGATCAGATCATGCTGGGCAACCTGCGCACCTCGACCCAGACCTCGGTCGGCCTGATGATCAAGGGAGGGGGCGCCTCGCGGCTGCTGGTGCCGGGCCTGTTCCGGGTCATCGTCGACGAGGCGGACAGCCTGCTGATCGACGAAGCGGTTACCCCGCTGATCATCTCCAACTCCCCCGAAGAGGAAGCCAACGCGACGCACTACCGCGCAGCCGACGAACTGGCGCAGCTGCTCGACTTTGGCCGCGACTTCACGCTCGATCGAACCGTCAAGAGCATCGACCTGACGCTGCGCGGGCAGGACCGCCTTGAGCATCTGTCGGCCGGCTCCAACTTCTGGAAGGGCAAGCGCCGCCGCGAAGAGCTGGTGACGCAGGCCCTGGTGGCGCGGCATTGCTTCGTGCGCGACGAGCAATACCTGGTCAGCGACGAGGGGAAGGTGCAGATCATCGACGAGTTCACCGGCCGCATCATGGCCGACCGCTCGTGGCGGCACGGGCTCCACCAGGCGATCGAGGTGAAGGAAGAGGTCACGGTCACCGCGGACAAGGAAAACCTGGCGCGGCTGAGCTTCCAGCGTTTCTTCCGCCAGTACCCGATCATGAGCGGCATGACGGGCACGGCCTGGGAGGCGGCGGGCGAGCTGTGGCAGATCTACCAGCGGCCGGTCTTGAAGATTCCGACGAACCGCCCGTGCATCCGCGAGCACCTTCCGATCCGCATGTTCGAGCGGATGGAGCAGAAATGGGAGGCGGTGGTCGAGCGCGTGTGCGAGCTGAACGACCGGGGCGTGCCGGTCCTGGTCGGCACGCGCAGCGTTTTGGCATCCGAGGAGGTAAGCAACCGGCTTGCCGCCAAGGGGCGCGTTCACCGCGTGCTCAACGCGACGCAGACGGCCCAGGAAGCGTCGATCGTGGCGGAGGCGGGACAGAAGGGAACCATCACGGTTGCCACCAACATGGCCGGCCGGGGCACCGACATCAAATTAGCCCGCGGGGTCACGGAACTGGGCGGGCTTCACGTGATTGCCACCGAGCCCCACGGGTCGGGCCGGGTTGACCGCCAGTTGTTCGGCCGCGCCGCTCGCCAGGGCGATCCGGGCTCGGCGCAGATGTTCACCAGCGCCGAAGACGACCTCTTTGTGCGCCACGCCAACGTACTGCGCAAAAGCTGGCGCACCATCGGCCCGCGGCGGCTCATCAACATCGCGCAGGCGCGAGCGGAACGCCTCGCACGGTTCAACCGCAAGCAAGTCCTCAAGAGCGACGACTGGATGGATCAGTCGCTTCCGTTCTAACCACAATACAGGCGAAGCTTCCGATGGCGCGACAGACTTTCGTGTCTGCCGCCACGTCCCGCCAGCGATGGAGGACGTGTGCGCGTCCGCGCTGCGGTTGCAGCCCTTTCATTCGATGACGACTACTCTGCTCCCGCGCCGGGGGAGTTGGCGTACAGCGGGCGGACGGAATCGCGCAGCAGCACGATGAAGGTGAACACGCCCAGGGCCGTGCCGAGGGGCACAAAGAAACAATTCACGCCGGCCAGGATGAGCGAGAGCAGGCGCCGGCGGCGTTGCCGGATGCAGCGTGCTGAATAGAGCGTCAGGCCTCCCGTGATAAAACCCAGCAGCATGAAGCAGCTTCCCATTGCGATAACCAGGTAACCCATGAACTTCGGAGCGGGCGGCTGCCCCGGCTGAGCGAAGGTCTGCGGGCTGCGGATCATCATGATCCCGAAGACGATGTGAAACACCGGGAACAGGCCGAAGAGCAGCGCGATCCCTCCGTAGACGTAATGAAAGATCGACAGGAGCCTCAGGTGGTCCTGGTCCTTTTGGTCGGTCGGGGCGGCAAGGTAAGCAAGCGGGAGCGGTTCCAAGGATTCGACTGTATCCGATGCGGGCAAGCGCTGCCCCACCTGGCATGCGCTTGGGCGTTAGGTCTCGACCGAAGTCAGTCCTTCGCGGATCGCGTACTTGGTGAGCTCTGCGACGCTGTGCAGGTCGAGTTTTTCCATCAGCTGGCGGCGGTGGGTTTCCACCGTCTTGGTGCTGACGTGCAGCACCATGGCCACCTGCTTGGTTGCCTTTCCCTCGGCGAGAAGTTGGAGAACCTCGCGTTCGCGCGGCGTGAGGGCCGCGAACGCGGACGGCTCGGCTTTGGGCAGGTGGCGGACGTAATCCTCCACGACCACGTCGGCAATTCCCGGGCTGAGATATACCTTGTTAGCGACGACGGAGCGGATCGCGATCGCCAATTCGTCGAATGCGCCGTCTTTCAACAGATATCCCGACGCGCCCGCCTTGAGCATCTCGGACATGAAACGCCGGTCCGCGTGCATGGAGAGCGCAATGACGCGCGAGGGCGCATCCCCTGCCACCACCTGCCGTGTCGCCTCGATGCCATTGAGGCCCGGCATGCCGATGTCCATCACCACCACGTCCGGCGCAAGTTGCTTGACCATCTCCACCGCGTCACGGCCATTCTCGGCCTCGCCAACCACCTGCATGTCGGGCTGGCTTTCGAGCATCGTGCGAAGACCCTCGCGCACGATCCGGTGATCATCGGCTAAGAGGATTCTCATGGTGGCCCCATCATACCCCGATGCGTCTCGTCTTTTTGCGGCGAAGCGGATTTGCCGGGATCCGGCAGAAGGAGTGTCACGACCGTGCCGTGTCCGATGCTCGATTTGATCTTGGCGCGCCCGCCGAGGTGGTCCAGGCGCGTGCGGATGCTGAAGAGCCCGAACCCGGCTCCGTCGGCCGCCGCGCGACCATTGCCCTGGGCCTTGGAGGCGTCGAAACCGACGCCGTTGTCTTCAACCGTAAGTCGAATTTGCCGGCCTTCGCGCGAGAGTCGAATGGCGGCGCGGGTGGCCGAGGCGTGTTTCCCGACATTGACGAGCAACTCGCGCACCGCCTGGAACAGCGGCACCGCCGTCTCCAGCGGAATGGGACTGCCTCCACGATCCGACTTGAAGCTGACGTTCAACCCGTACTGCTTGCTGGCGCGCTCGGCGAGCCACTCCAGCGCCGCCTCGAAGCCCAACTCGTAGAGAATCGGGGGACTCAGCTCGACCGTGAGCGAACGGGTCTGCGCCAACACTTCATCCACCAGCGCACTGACCTCGCCGACAGGCCCCGCGAGACCGGCCTCCTTGCCCTTCTGGCTGAGCGCGCCCAGCTTCATCTTGATCAGGGCCAGCGTCTGGCTGATTCCGTCGTGAATCGCGACCGAGATTCGCCTGCGCTCGCGCTCTTCCGCGAGTGAAAGTTGGGACGCTAATGAGCGGAGGCGCTTCTGGTATCTCGTCACCTCCTCCGCGCGCAGGGGCCGCTGGCTTTGCCGGCGCTGCGTTGCCGCCGGCTTGGGCGCTTTACCTGCTGGCGCCGAGAGGCGGCGATTCGACGACTTCGCTTCGTTGCGACTCATTATGAATTAACCGCGTTACCTCGCGGAGGGCCAACCTTACCAGGCCAGCCTTCTATCGGTCTCTTCGATGCGGCCCGCTGCGCAGCATCCTGCGACGATCGAGGGGGGATGGGGGGAAGTCAACTTCCACCTGGTACCCGAAGCTTTCCGCAAGCGGTTGGGCGGCAGGCCAGCTGTTTTAGTTCTGTCCGCGGGGCCACTCACCGCCGCGATCGCCGAAGTCACCGGGCGCCGGCCCGCGATCCTCTTCGCCGCCAAGTTCATTGACCGAGATCTGCCGCCCGGCGCGGTCAGCGCCGTTGAGCGCGGAGACGGCGGCGGCGGCCTGCTCTTCGCTGCCCATCTGCACATACCCGTAACTGCCGCCGGTGCCGTGGTCTGAGACGACTTTCGCGCTCTCCACGGTTCCGTAGGGGGCGAAGAGGTGCGCGAGATCTTCGCCCGTGACTTTGGAATCCAGGTTCCCGACGTAGAGCTTCTTGCCCATTGTGGGTCTCCGACGATCTGGCCCGCCTTGGCCGCAGCAGATCCTGGCGCACGGGAATTGATCCGTCGTCAAAAACGCTGCGGCACCAATGTATCCTGCTTCAACCGCCGCGCGGAGCGCTGGAAACGCGAATTGCCGCCCGAGGGCGGTCACGCAGGGAGGTGCAAACCAGGCCGGCAACCGCTGCGGGCTTTTCGACCGGGTTTCGGGTATGATGTGCCGGTCGCGCTTTATGTCGCGCGGCAGGTCAAAACCCATCCGCTCCCCGCGCCAAGTCGTGCGGCAGCGGACGGACAGTTCTCACGGAACCGAATTCCCATGCCCAAGACGCAAGCAGCCGCGCTCGACGCAGCGCGGCAGTCAGTTTCCGGACCGAAGAACATCGAAGCATTTCTGGCCAAGGCCGGCGCCCGCGACCGGGTGAATATCGAGCGTCACCTGGCGGCGTGCGATGCCGAGGCGGATCCGAAGCATGGGACGCTGTGGCGACGCCTCGCCTGCACCCTGGGGACGCTGGCGCCGCAGTCGATCCAGACGGGCGGCCAGCATTCGGTTCAGTTTTTCGTAGCGGACGGCAAGTATCGGATGCAGGCATTCGCGCTGGAAGATCCGCTTGACGGCACCGTGTTCCTGTACGCTCCCGATGTGATCGGCGACGCGGTGAAGAGCAGCCTGCTCACCGAGCGCAACGGCAGCGCCGATGGTCCGCGCGTCTACGCGGTGCGCGGCAGCAAGGGCGAAACAATCGTGCTCGACGCGCTGACAGCTTCCAACACGCCCAACCCCCCGCCGCACGTCAAGCACATGCTCGGCTGGAACCGCAAGGCGATCCGCATCACCCTTCCCCACAACGCGACCGAGGCACAGATCGCCGCGGCTGAGAAGCTCTGCACGCTCGCCGCGCGCCGCTGGGTCTCCGCCGCGCCTGCATAAACTTCAAGCAATCAATTCAAGGATTGAGAGTCGGGTCAAGCTGCGCGCCGGTGGAACCGGCAGCGGATTTGATCACACTGCGGAACTGTCCAGAGTGAAGGTGACGTCCCGGCTGGCCACTCCTAGTCCCTGCGCGTTGAGCAACTGCAAATGCAGGGTGTGGGGGCCCTGGGGGATGACGCTGCCGTAGATCTCCTGCATGCGGGCCTGGCTGAGAGTGAAAGCGCCGCCGATCTGCACATCCGAAATCACGTTGATCCATGTGCTGGAAGGCGTCGAGTCGAACCCGGCCTTCATGGAAACGGCTGAAGACGCATTGGTGACGTTACCGGTGACGCTCGGGTCAGCCGTGATCCCGTCGCTGTTGCTCGAGCCCGTGTCGTTGAGCAGCCCTGCCGTGATGCTTGCTGCCGGCGAAGCAGGGGGCTTGATCAGTTTCAGGGGCAGAGAGTTTTCGCCGGTGAAGTTGCCCAGGGCGATGCTCTTGTCCAGGTCCCCCACCCGCCCATCCTTGTTGATGTCCCACGCGAAGTCCACCGGCGCCTGACCGGCGGCGCGCAGGTGGCTCTCGATGGCGTTGACATCACTGCTGTCCACGTTGGCGATGAAAGCGCTGTTGCCAGTCTCGCCCGGGGAGTTGCCGAAGTAGAAGACATCCGCCGAAATCAGCCCGGTACGGCTGTTGGCCAGCGTGGTGACCTGCAGCCACCTCTTCTTGATCGCAGCATCGGCCCAGATGATCGTGACGCGGTCTGAGCCATTGACGCCGGCGCCGGATCGCACGGTGACAGACACGGGTGCGGGTGCGCTGACCCAGGAGCCGGGGGTGCTGGTGTTGCCGATCTTGAAGGTAAAGTCTGCGGCGGAGAGGGCCGCGGGATTGGCCAGGTTGGCGATGTCGATCATGACGCCGTTAAGGCCGCGGCTGTAGCCGCTGTAATTGGCGAAGGTGGCGGACTGTCCTGGGAAGAGAGCCGTCTTGCTGGGATCGATGGCTCCATCGTCAGCAGCATTTGCGGCGGTGTTATTGCCGTCGAAGATGCTGCGGTTGTAGAAGAGGGAGCGGCCAAGGACGGCGTGGAACGCGTCGTCGGCGATGCTGACGGTTCCGGAACTCGGCGCGCCGACCGTATATGAAGGATCGGCGGCCAGGGCCAGGCCCACTGTCTCCACACCCTCTACGCGGGTGTCGTCGATGGGGTTGATGGAAACGGCCGCGAAACTCGCCCCGACGGGGATCGTCACGGTGCTGGCGAGCAGGTTGTAATCGACGCCGTTGGTCGCGGTGCCGGAGATTGTGTAATTGACGGTGAGCGCCGAGGTCGTCGGGCCGGTGCGGGTGAACTGGAACACTCCCGGATTGCCGCCGGTTTCCGCCGCGGCTGAATCGGTCGCGGCAAGCGTGACTGTGATCGGGGCATCGCCGAAGTTCAACCCGCTGGCGCTTCCGCCGGGCGCAAGCGTGACGGGCAGCCGGGCGCTGGTGCTGAGCCACCGCCCCGCCGCCGGGACCGCGCGGACCACGTAATCGCCGGGCGTGAGGTTGGTGAACGAGTACTCTCCGTTCGCCCCGCTCAGCACGCTCGCTTCGCCCTGATCCAACGTGCCGTTGTCGTTCGCGTCGAGATAGACGCTCGCCCCCGAAAGCCCCGCCTCGGCCCCGTCCTGAACGCCGTCGCCGCTGATGTCGTCGAAGACCAATCCGGAGAGGCTGGAGATCGCGGTGTTGTCGGCGATGGTCGCGGTGTCGCTGCTCAAAGCGCCGACGGTGTACGCGGGGTCGGCCGCCAGCGTCAGGCTCACCATTTCATTGCCTTCGATGACGTTGTCGTCGTGCGGCGTGATCGTGATCGGCGCCGTCGAAGCGCCGGCGGCGATGGTCACGGTCCCGCTTAGCAAGTCGTAGTCCGTCCCATTGGCCGCACTGCCGGAGATGGTGTAATTCACCGCGAGGGCGGAAGTCGTCGGCCCGTTTCGGGTCACCAGGAACTGTGCGGTGTTGCCGGCGACTTCGGTGGCGTTGGCGTCCGTCGCCGCCAGGGTCACGAGCACCGGGGCATCTCCGAAATCCAGACCGGTGATGTTGCCGCCGGGCGGGAGCGTCACCGGGAGCCGGCCGCTGGTGCTGAGCCAGCGCCCCGTCGCCGCGCTGGCGCGCACCACATAGTTGCCGGGGACCAGACTGGTGAACGAATACTGCCCCTGCGCGTCGCTCAGCAGGCTGACCTCACCCTGGTCGAGCACGCCGTTGTCGTTGGCGTCGAGCCAGGTCGGAACGCCTGACAAACCGTTTTCGCCAGCGTCTTTCTGACCGTTACCGTTGCCGTCGTTGAAGACCAACCCCGACAGAGAGCCGTTCGCGATGTTGTCGATGATCGTGGCCGTGTCATTGCTCGGCGTGCCGATCAGGTACGCCGCATCGCTCGCCAGGGTCAACTGCACCGTTTCGTCGCCTTCGGGCGAGTTGTCGTTGTGGGGAGTGATCGTGATGGGCGCGGTGGAAGCACCGGCGGCGATGGTCACCGTGCCGCTCAGCAGATCGTAGTCGCTGCCGTTGGTCGCGGTGCCACTGATGGTGTAATACACCAGCAAGGAGGAGGTCGTCGGCCCGCTGCGCGTCACCAGAAAGGCCGCGGGATCGCCCGGGACCTCGGTGCCGGTGGCATCGGTGGCGACGAGCGTGACGTTGACCGGAGCGTTTGCGAAGTCGAGCCCGCCGATGCTGCCCCCTGCCCCAACGGTAACCGGGAGGCGCCCCAGGCTGCTGGCCCACCGCGGCGCCGCCGCGTTCTCCCGCACCACATAGCTTCCGGCGGCCAGACCGGTAAACGAGTACTGACCCTGGGCGCCGCTGGTCTGCGTCGACTCGCCGTTATCGACGATGCCGTTGTCGTTGCTGTCGAGCCAGACGGTAAGCCCCGACAAGCCGTTCTCGCCCGCGTCCTGCGTTCCGTTGGCGTTGAGATCGTCAAACACGCGCCCGGAGAGCGTCGCGTTGGTGGTCGCGCCAAAACTCAGCTTGACGCCCTTCGCGACCAGCGGCGTGCCGCCGGACGAGAGCAGCAGCGCCTGACCGCTGATCACGTTCTGCTTGGAGGTCGTGACGTTGTTCAGCGGCCCGGTGATCAGCACCTGCGGCGCGCTTGTGAAGGAAAGGTTGGAGAGCAGCGAGCGCTTGTAGACGATATCAGCGGGGTTCAGGCGGTCGTTGGTATAGACGACGGTGATGGTTCCTTCGGTTTCGTTGAGGATGAGGTTGGGACGCGTTCCAGCGACCGAGTCAACCGTATAGATGGGGTCCCAGGTGCCGTTGGGCCGCCGCACGAGCAGGCCGACGTCGGTCTGCCCGATGGTGTCGTAGCTGGTCTTGACGGCGACGTAGAGCGTGCCATCCGACGTCGCCTTGAGGTTCATGTGGTCGTCGGCCATCCCGTTTCCGACGGCGAGGGCCGACGCCGCTGCGGGCACTTCATCCGCAGCCCAGGTTCCGGGCGCGGCGCCGTCGGCGTGAATTCGGAATCCGAAGCGCTGCGTGTTCTGGTTGGACCAGAAGACGCCAATATTCCCACCGGGCAGGGCAACGACGGAGGAAATATCGTCGGTGCCGAGGCCGCTCGCCAGCGTGATCGGCGCGCTCCACGTCGAATAAGGCGAATCACTCCAGCGAACCTCGACCGAACTGTTGGTGTCCTGCGCCATCCACATCCGGCCGGTGGAGTCGATGTCGATCGTGGCGGTCTCGACGCCCGCGCTCAGCGGCACGGTGACCGCCGCCGGGCGCGTCGGCCACGCCTGGTAGGTGCCGGGCGAACCCGCCACGTATTGGAGCGAGTAGAGTTCGGCCGCAAACCCGGAGGTTTCCCCCGCCGCGTTGGCGTCGGTGCCGGCGCCGTTGTACAGCAGAACGTGAACGACGTTGCCGACGACCAGAGTGTCGGCGTGGACGTTGGTCTTGACGGACAGCTGCAGCAGGCTGGTCCAGCTGGTCCCGTCCAGGCGGAACAGGGACGTACCCGAGCCGGTCGGCAGCACGGCGAACCAGGTGTTGTTCGACTGCCAGACCTTCGACTGCGGCTTTTCACCGGTGTTGGCGGAAATGCTGAGCTGTGAAAGCGACTGAGCGCTGGCCGCGACCGGGCTCACGACAATCGTCGTGTCGTCGGTGGTGGTGAGGCTCCCGTCGCTGGCCGTGAGGCGCAGCACGTAGGTGCCGTTGGTCGAGAAGTTGGCGGTCGTGTCAACGGCGCTGGCGGAGGCGAAGCTCACGGTGCCGGGGCCGCTCAGCTTGCTCCACGCGGTGGTCAGCGCGCCGGGCGGGTTGGGCAGGCCGTCGTCGGTGACCGTGCCGTCGAGGGCGGCCGAACCCGGCAGCGAAACGCTCAGGTCGATCCCCGCGTTGACGCTGGGGGCGATGTTCGTTCCCGGGGGAAAGACGTTTGCGTTCACGTCGTCGATTGTCGTCAACGCTCCGTCGGTCGCCGTCAGCCGCAGGACGTAGGCACCATCGGCGGAAAACATGGCGGTGGTCTGCGCGAGGCTTGGGTTTCCGAAGCTGACCGTCCCCGGCCCGCTGAGCTTTGACCACGTGTTCGTAAAGGTGGAGGTCGTCGGAAGTCCGTCGTCGCTCGCCGAGCCGTTGAGCGTGGCCGAACCCGGGCGTACGACATTCAGGTCCGGACCCGCGTTGGAAGTTGGCGGCAGGTTCCTGAGGTTGTTGACCTCGGCCGCGGTGAGGGCGCGATTGAAGATCTTGACTTCGTCGATCTTGCCGTTGAGCGGCCGGAAACCGAGGTCTTCCGCGCCGATGCCCAGCCCGGCGGTGTTCGTCTGGATGGTGAAGGTCTTGGCAGCGGAGGCCTCGAGCGTGCCATTCACGTAGAGCTTGATCGTCGTCCCGTCGTAGGTGGCCGCCAGGTGCATCCATGTCGTGCCGTCGGTGGGGTACGACGTGGTGGAATCGACTCGATTGGTGTCAGCTGAGGCGAGCTGGTTGAATCGGACGAATGCTTTTCCGGTGGAGGAGAGTCCCAGCTCGTAGCCGTTCACCGTGCCCTGGCGAGCCTTTTTTACGAGGTATTGGGTGCCCACCACGGTGGGCTGGACCCATCCTGAAATCGTGATCGCGCTGGTGAGGTCAAGATCGTTATTGTCCGGAACGGTGACGCGCTGATCGACGCCGTTGGTCGCGATCGCACCGTTAATCTGCCCGGTGGTCCAAGTGGGGAGGGAGGTGCCGGCCAGCGCTCCGTTGTAGGAATTGCCGGAGCTGTCAACCGCGGTCGAGCCCGCGCCGTCGTCGAGCTTCCAGTAGCCGACCAGGTCGGTCACGCTGAGAAGCACGCGGCCTTCGAGTTGTTCGACGAGCGGCTTACACGCCCGTGCGAGCGTTTCCAACGTTCGCATGATCTACCCATCCTGCCAGTGCTTCGGAGGCCTGAGGCCGGAGCAAATGGCCGGCAAACACAGCTGGCGGTACCTAAGCGCCGGTGCTTCAATTGCAACGGGCGATACACATCGGAGGTGTCAATCCCCGGCGAGCGGGCATGCCCCGCCACCCACAGATGAAACGGCGGCCCACCACAACCAAAACCAGGGGCAGTTTAGAAACAGGTCCGATAATCCGCAAGCGAGAAGGCGCAGGTTTCGGCAAAAAACACCGGCATAGTCGGCAAGGGGAACCTATCTTGTCTAAGCGGAATAGAGGACCCCGCCGCATCGGACAGCGGGGTTCTCGGGTGGGTCACCCGCCGCACCGAGCGGCGGGGCCGGAAAGAGCAAGCGATGCCGGTAGCAAGACAGCAGTCGAGGCCGCCAGTGAGTGAAGGCCAGTATCGGTTGGTCATCTGAAATTAAGTTGTCTGCGCCATTACATTTCGGAAAGAGCGAGCGGATGATCGGGTAGGAGGGGGCCTTTCGGCCCCCGTCCTCCCACACCACCGGACGTACTCATCGTATCCGGCGGTTTCTTTCAACGGTGCAACTGAACGTATCTCTGGGTCAGATTCGCGAGACCCAATGAGGCGAACCATGCCAG
>JBBRCX010000018.1:0-51793 GCA_038204465.1 Tepidisphaerales bacterium
AGTAATAATCCAAAGCTCACACCATTTCAACGCCATGGCAAAACAACCCAGGCCCGCGTCCAGTCATCACGAAATGTTCCAGTTGGCGGAACGCTTCCGAGAGGCGGCTGAGATTCTCGAAAAGCAGCACGCACGAGGAACTGAATATCAAAGTTCGGCGCCCATGCTCACGCTTGATGCGTTCGCGGTAGAATTATATCTGAAATGCCTTTATGTTTTAGATTTTAGAAGTGCAGCACCAAATGTGCACAACTTTGACAAATTGTTCAAATCCTTAAGCGCGGGCACACAAGCGGCGATACGTTACCAGTTCCAAGCGAACATCGACAACGATGTCGTTCTGGCGAACATTCGGCACATTAACCCGGCCGCTTCTCGGGTCACGGATCTGGGTGAATTTCTGCGCGTGGCGTCGGACACGTTCGAAACGACACGATACATCTACGAACAAAATGGACGGCGGAGAGATGGTTGGTTTTATGCCTCACTGTTTCGGGATGCCTTGCGGAACGTCATTCAACGCAGCCTAACCGCCAACGGAGCCGCATAGCGCGGGTCCGTTCCCGCCGCCGAGCCCTCGCCGCGCCGGTGGGAGCAGACGGTTAAGCAAATCGAGCGGGAGATCGACGCGACCGACCGGCAGATCGACCAGCTCGTCTACCAGCTCCACAGCCTGAGCGACGATGAGATCGCCATCGTCGAAGAGGCGACGCGATGACGATTCGAATCCATCCCCATGCCATGCGGAAGAATTAAACGGGACAGGTTCAATTCTTGCCGGCTGAGCTTTCCCACGAATGAGCACGGCGTTTCTGCCCACGCCGATGCCGCCTGCCCGGCGAACCCACCACATCGTCAACCAGGCCAGCCAACTCGCAATAAAGCCGCGACCATTTCCCGAGGCGTCCTAATCGCGAATGGCGGTCAGCTTGTGGACGCACGTCACGGCGAGGGAGCCGTCGCCTACGGCGAAGCCGACTCGTTTTGTGGAGCCGGCGCGGATGTCGCCAGCGGCGAGGACCCGGGGGATGGTGGTCTCCAGGGGGCATGGCTCGCGGTCCTTCAGCGGCCAACGACCGGATCGCAGGGCGTCGATGCCCGTCAGGATGTAGCCGAGTTTGTCCCGCGCCAGCCCCTCCGGCAGTCATGCACATCCCGGCTCGGCGCCGATGAAGACGAACGCGGCGGAGACGGGCAGCGTCTGGGAAGATGCTTCACCGTCCTGTGAAGCGCCGTTGGGATCGAACGCGCGCAGGCTGATGCCCTCCAGTCTCCGCCGGCCGCGGGTGCGCAGCGGCGACGCCATGTCTTGAACGCCCACTCCCTTTTCCCTACCGTTCGCCCATGACGTCGGCCAGTGCTTTCGTCGCGGAATCGGTCGATCGATCGCCCGCGCCGGCCGGGCCGTTGTTGCCGCTGCTCTGCGCTGCCCTTTGCTTCCTCGTGCTCTTTCCGACGCTGGGGTGGATGCAGTTTCAGAACTCGATCGAGAACCTGACTGTCGCCACGGCGCTGGAGACGCGACGCGAAGGCCGATGGCTCGTGCCGACCCTTCAAGGGGAGATACGGACGCGCAAGCCGCCGCTGTCGGTGTGGCTGGCGGCGTTGGCGGTGCCGCCTACGATCGTGCGCGACATGTCGAGCGCCGACCCAGCCGTTCGAGAGCGGGCTTACGACCTCTTCACCCGACAGGTGCGCTGGCCCTTCTTGCTGAGCAGCTGTCTGATGCTGATCGCCGTCTACGACCTGGGAACGACCATCGGCGGTTGGCGCGGCGGACTCTTCTCCGCGCTCGCCGCCGCGACCAATTTGCTCTTCTTCAAATACAGCCGGATTGCGTCTTCCGACACCGAGCTCGCGCTGTGGGTAGCGGTCACCAATGCGATGCTCGCTCGGGCAATTCTCCGGCGGCAGCATTGGTTCGGCTTCATCGGCGCAGGAATGGCGCTGGGGCTGGGCATATTGACCAAGGGCCCCATCGCGCTGCTTCAAACCGTACTGCCGGTCGCGATCTTCTCGGTCTGGTGGAGGAAACGCGCGGGGGAGCAATCCGCTCTGCCCAGACCTCGGGTCGCTGTCGCTGTCCTGACAGCAGCTTGCCTGGCCCTGCTGATCTCACTGCCCTGGTATGTCCTGATGCTGCGGCGCGTGCCCGGCGTTGGGCACGTGTGGTTCAACGAAGTGACCCGGCTCGATCCCGCTGACCCCAGGCCCGATCCCTGGTACGAAATCCCAAAGCTCTTCTGGACCTTTCTCCCCTGGGTCTTCCTGATGATCGCCGGCCTCGTCGCGGCTGGCCTCTCCATGCGGAGACGCTTGCGCGATCCGCTGGTCCTGGCGCTGCTCCTGCTGCTGATGCCGGCGATGGTGATGAGCTTCGTCCCGGAGCGCAAGGAGCGCTACCTGCTGCCGCTCATTCCCGCCGCCGCGGTCCTTGCCGGCTGCGCCGTCGAACGTTACACCCGCAAGCCGTCGCGCGAGCCGGGCTGGCTGTTAGCGCTCGCGGCTCACTGGACCGCGCTCACCGTGCTGGCAGTTGGACTTCCCCTCTGGGGCGCGGCCAGGCTCAAAACCGTCGAAGGTCAGCCCTGGTTTTCCTGGCCAGCCGCCGCCGGGATCGCGGGCGCATCCGCGATCGTCATCTTGCTGGGAATCGTGCTCCAGCGCCGCCGGCCGTGGACGATTGCCGCCAGCACGGTCCTGGCGATGCTGATTTTCGATGCTGCCCATTACCATGCCCGCGCCGACACGGACGGGGGACGCAGCGATATGAAGCCGCTCGCCGAGCAGATCTGGGCGCGCTTCCCCGATGCGGAACTCTACGGGCAGCGCCCGCAGGGCAAGGTGGTGCCGCTCGACCTGAGCATCTATCTCAATCGGCAGGTCCGCCCTCTGGAGGAGTTGGCGGCCGCATCCGAGCGCCCGCAGGTCCTGCTGCTGTATCAGGCCAAAGGCGCCGACGCGCCGTCGCCGATTCCAGATGAAGGGTGGCTCCCGCTCAGCACCGCGCAGCGCGGCAACAACACCTGGCATGCGTTTGCCCGCCGAGGTCTCCGATCGGTGGACTGATCACTTCTCCAAAAGTTCCGCCCAGGCGTCGGCGGCCTGCTCGATCGAATGCCGCTGTTCCACAGCCCGTCTTCCCGCTGCGCCCATCGCCGCGCGCAGCGACACGTCCCCCGCGAGTGCGGCGATCGCGCCCGGCCAGTCCTGGGGCCGGGCCGCAAGCAAACCTGTCACCGAGTGCTGCACCAGACTCGCGTTGGCGCCGACCGGCGAAGCGATGACCGGCAGCCCCGCCGCCATGTATTGCAGGATCTTGAACCCGCACTTCCCCAGCGTCCATCGATCGCAGGGCGTCGGTGCGATCCCGATGTCCCCCCGGTTTAGCGACTGCGATTCCGTCGCGACCGACCACGGAATATGCTCGACCGGCAACTCGGCGTCGTGCAACGCCTCATCCCCGATCGTCAGCAGTCGCAGTCCAGGGCAAAGCGCTTTCGCGCTGCGGATGACCGGTAGTAACTCGCGCAGGTAAGGCAACGTCGACTGGGAACCGATCCATACCAGCCGCGGGTGAACCGTAGCCTCATGCCGCTTGACCTGATAACGGCCGACCTCGATCACGGTCGGGACGATGCTCGCCGCGCACCCGCGCGCGCGAAACCGGGCCGCAAGATATTCATTCCCCGCGACCACGTGATCGATCGCCCGGCTCGTCCATGCGAAACGAACCGACGTCCGAATCCGCGACAGCGGGCCAACCGCATTGGGGTGGTACATCACCGCATCGTCCACGTCGAAGAGCAGCCGGCGGGCATGACGCCTCAACAACTGCAGGTTCCAGGGATCGAGCAGTTTCCTCTGGAGAATGACCGCGTGATATCGCTTACAGGACCGCAGAAGCTCTCGACGCCCAAACCATCCTTTGGGCAGTTCCACAAGGTCCATTTCAATCCCGCGCGCCCGCAGCGGCCGCAGGAGGGCGCTGATCCGCAGGCGGGTCGATGCCTGGCGCAAATTGCTGCTGATCGCAAGGATGCGCAGCGCCGGCGCGGCCACCGACGCGGCCGCAAGCGCCGGGCGGTCAACGCCCGCCGTCCCAACCATGCCGACGGCGGATCGGGATGCGAGATTGGATGCCATCTGTGCCGCATTCTTGAAGTTTTGGCGGAGCTTACAAGCCTGAAGTCCGTTGTCATCGAATCGAGCATTCAATGGCAAATTTTGGTGCACACCGACGCTGATGAGGGTATAAAAACCGCTCGAGATTCACCGGCTCACTTCAATCGAATCTCAACTGCGGTCGGTCCGCTTCCACTGTCGCCGCTCGCCCTGTGCGCCGATCGCGGGTAACTTGCCCGACCGATGCGGCCAGAGCCGTCTCCATCAGCTGATCCGCTGCTCGAAAGTCCTTGGCGCTCGCCGCGAGTGCTCCTGAGTCTCTGGATTCTCGCGGGCTTGCTGCTGCTGGTTGCGGTCGGTGGGCCGCCGGTCCAGCGGACGCAGGAGGCCCGCGTTCTCGAGACCGCCCGCGAGATGCTGGACGGCCCGCTTCGCGGATGGCTCATCCCCTCCCTCAACGGCAACCTGAGATTGAAGAAGCCACCGCTGGCGTACTGGATGGCTGCGGGCGCGTATGTGATCGGCGGGGTGAGTGAAGCGGTGGGGCGCGTGCCGACGGTGATGGTCGGCTGGCTCACGCTCGGCGTGACCTATGCCGCCGCACGCTGGCTGTTTGACCGCCGCACAGCGTTCTTCTCCGCGGGGTGCCTCTTCGCCAGCTACATGTTCTTCCGTCACGTCCGGCTCGCGGAAACGGACGCTCCGGCCATGCTCGGCGTCACTCTCTCGAGCTATGCCCTGTGGCGCGGGGCGGGCATCGGATCTGAAGAACAGCCAAACCGTCGCGACGCGGCGCCTGCTGACGAGGGCGTTTTACGCGCTTTCGCGAACGCTGCGGGTCCCGGGCCTCGAAGCGTGATCTGGTTTCATCTCGCCGCGGCCGCAGCGGCGTTTGCGCTGCTGTCGAAGGGGCCGCCCGCGTTTTGCCCACTACTTTTCCTGCTCGGTCTCACGGTCATCGAGCGCCGCTGGAAATTGCCCCTGCGGTTTGTGTTGTCGGGCGCACCGCTGACGTTCCTCATCCTGGGCCTTCCCTGGTTTGCCTACGCGATCTTCGCCGAGAGCGGCGGGCAGATCGGCCGGGAGATCAACACGATCGCGGTCGGCGAAAACCATCCCGCATCGTTCCTGCTTTATTTTCCCCAGTTGTTTCAGGCGACCGCGCCATGGTGCCTCTTGATGCCCGCCGCCCTCTTCGAAGCGGTGCGGCGCTCATCCGACCCGCGCCTGCGCGGTCTGTTGACCTGGGCCGGCTCGATCTTCCTGCCGCTGTGCCTTATCGGAAACAAACAGTTTCACTACCTTTTGCCGCTCATGCCGCCGCTGATGATGCTGATCGGCTGGTGGATCGGCCGGGTCATCGACGCCCCCGATCCCGGCGCGCGGGCGTTGCTGCTCGCGACCTTCGGCTTGTTGCTGCTGGCGGCGCCCGCGGCGCTTCTGGTCGCGAGATCCATCGGCGGCAAAGTGCGAATGCCCGATGTGGTGTTCGCGATAACGATCGCCACACTATCGATGATCGTGATTCTTCTCTACTTTCGTCGCGGAGCGGCGCCTGCCCTCGTCGTCTCCATCGCTTCGGCCGCGGTGACGCTGGCCCTGTTTCTCGGCGTGTGGTGGCCCGCACTGAATCCGAGCAACCCCAGAACGATTGCCCGCGCCGTTCGGGAAAACTTCGGCAACGGTCCGTTCTGTTTCTACGGGAATAGCTACAGCCTGCCGCTCTGTTTCAACCTTCGCACGGCGATCCCGGTAGCGTTGACGGCTGAAGACCTCCAGGCGCGGGTGCGGGCCAATTCGGGGCTGGTTGTCATCCGCCAGACGAAATCGGAAAAGCGGCCCGTAGAGATTCCGCGTGGATTCATCAACCAGGGAAACCCGATTCGAGCCGAGGGGCAGACCTTCGAGTTCTACCGCCGCGATGACGCACCCTCGCAATAACCCCCTCGTTCCACGGCTGCCATCGCAGCGCCGTCACGTGCTGCTGCTTCTGGCGGCCGCGCTCATGCTGTTCCTTCCCATGCTCGGCGCGCGGGACATCGTGACCAGCCACGAGGCGCGGGTGGGGCAGGTCGCGCGGCAGATGGCCGCGTCAGGCTGGCCCTGGAGGGCAGTCAAAGTCAACGTGCCCCCGGTGACACTCAGCCGCGACAACGCCGTGCTGCGGCTCGTTCCCGCTGCCGGCGAAGGCGATCTTCCGGTGAACCCCTGGCT
Source organism: Tepidisphaerales bacterium (assembly GCA_038204465.1). Lineage (GTDB taxonomy): Bacteria > Planctomycetota > Phycisphaerae > Tepidisphaerales > Tepidisphaeraceae > JBBRCX01. The sequence goes on from JBBRCX010000018.1 coordinate 6,340, forward strand.
CGTGCCCGTGCTGAGCGGGCAGATCCGCCTGCAGAAACCGCCGCTGCCATACTGGTTCGCCGCGGCCTCATTCAGACTGTTCGGCGGAGGCGAAGGCGTCGCGCGGCTCGTGCCGGCGCTCCTGGGCGCGCTGGCAACGATTCTCATCTTCGACCTGGCGCGCATGCTCCGCGGCAATGTTGCGGGCTGGATCGCCGCCGCGGTCTGGCTCTCGAGCTACTTCATCTTCGATGAGTTTCGAAAGGCGATGGCCGATCCGTACCTCGCGTTTTTCACGCTGCTTTGTGTGTGGGCGTGGGTCAGTACAACTCAGGCAAATCATGATGAACGCCCGCTCCCGCGCGCCGATAACTTCCCCCCGGCGCTGCTGCTGATCCTGTTCTACGCGAGTCTCGGCCTCGGCGCCCTGGGAAAGGGACCGGTGGTGCTTGTTCACGTGGCCATCGCACTCACCGCCTATCACCTCTGCTATCAGAGCAGGCTGCCTCGGAGCTGGATCGGGCACCTGCTCGGCGTTGCCATCTTCCTGCTGATCGCAGTTCCGTGGTATGCCTACGTCTATCGAGCGGTTCCACACGCGCTGGACCTGTGGCGATATGAATCCATCGGCGAGCTGACGGAGAACGTCGAGAACGCGCGCCCCTGGTATTTCTACCTTCCGAATCTGTTGCAGATCGCATTGCCCTGGACGCCTTTGCTTTTACTCGGGCTCCTCGTGCCTTTTTTCGGAGGTCGTGGAGCAGACGGCGATCAGTATGCCTTCGACCGCCGACCGTTGTTCCCCGTGATCTGGTACTTGCTCACGGTCCTGTTCTTCTCCTTCGTTCATCTGAAAAAGAACGCGTACCTGCTCCCAATGATGCCGGCGCAGACGCTGATCATAACGCAGGCGGCGGTCGAGGTGATCTCCGCCCTTCGGAGAAAATCAACCTGGACGAGGCCCGCGGGGGTCCTTGCGGCGGCGCAGGGATTGATCGGCATCGGGTTTTCCATCGTCCTCGTGGTGCTTCTGATCCGCGCTCGTCGCGTCGGGCCGGTCGAGCTGGGATGCGCCGGCGGGGCCATCGGACTGGCAACGTTCCCGTTCATCGCGCTAACCGGCGGCCAGCCGCTGCGCTGGATCGGTCTGCAGGCCGCTGCGTACGCCCTGTTAATTACCTGTTTCTTCAACTTTCACGTTGCCCCAAAGGAGAACGAGCGCTCGGCACGGCCTGCCTGCCGCGTCGTCGAGCGCGAGCTGAAGCTCCCCGATCGCACGCTTCTCACATCGCGTCTTCCTGAAGAGGCGGCGTTCTATCTTCCGCTGGATGTGCATTACGACCGCGGCGCGTCGCGCGTGCTCGTGGTCTTCGACGATCGACACGCCATGAAGCAGCGCCGCAATTCCGCCACAACCGCCGCGACGTTCCCTCCGCTGAATGATTGGCTCCCCGATCACGCCATCCTGGCAATCGAGCGGCTTCCGGTGGCGTCCTTGCAGGACGACCCGCGCTGGCAAGTGTATGAGCTCATCGTGGATGATGCGGTTCCGACCCACGCCGCAAAATGAACGCTGCTGTGGCGCCTGCTTGAAATGGACTACCAATCCAGCGTTCCCCGCCAGGCTGCACGAAGCGCTTCGACGGGAATGTCGTGCGCGATGCGCGTCAGCTCTGAAAGCACCAGATGCGGATTGCCCACAATCCGCGCGAAGGGCTCGATCGTCACCCTGTGCGACTCGAACAGCCGGTTCGTCGCCTCGTATCCCTGGGTACCTATCTCGATGAGGTAACGCCCCGGCGCGTCTCCGAACAGGTCCGAAAGAACCGGCCGGCGCTGAATTGGAATCGCCAGGCCCAGGTCGGATGCGATGCACATCTCCGCCGCCGCCACCAGCGGGCCGCCGTCGCTCACGTCGTGGCAACTGTGCACGTGGCCGCTTCGTATCGCCTCCGCCACCGCCTGGTGAACGCGCACGCGCGACCGCCAGTCGGCCCGATCGGATGGATCGGGCGCCACCAGATAGAGGTGATGATCGGCCTTCTTCAGGTCCATCGTGACGCAGCGGCGCACGTCGTCGATCACCCCGATGGCGCTGATCAGCAGCGTGTTGGGAATGCGCAGGACTTCGCCGGTCTCCGAATTGGTGAACTGGTTGTGCAGGCTGTCCTTGCCGGAGATGAAAGGCGTGCGGTAGGCAAGGGCGGCGTCGCGGCAGGCCTCGCACGCGCGCACCAGCGTTCCCATCGTCCGTTCATCGTCTACGCTCGGCCAGCAGAAGTTGTCGAGCACCGCGACCCGCGACGGGTCGGCGCCGACCGCGACCACATTGCGTATCGCTTCATCGATCGACGCCAGCGCCATCTCGTACGGGTCTTGCACGTGCGGGGCCATTCCGCACCCGAGCGCCACGCCCCGATAACTCGAGAGCTTGGGGCGCACGACCGCGGCGTCGGAAGGTCCCGCCTGCAGCGGTCCCATCAAAGGCTTGATCACCGAGCCGCCCTGCACCTCATGGTCGTACTGGCGGATGATCCAGTGCTTTGAGGCAATGTTCGGATGAGACAGCAACGACAGAAGCTGTTTGCGCAGGTCGGGGTTCTCGACATTGTGAGCCGCGGCGTCCTGGCGGCTGTCGCGCGATGGCCCCGATGAGACGACCGCGCGCCGCGTGGGCTTGGGAATTCCATGGTGTAGAAAGTCCATCGAGAGCCGAGCGACCTGCTCGCCGCGGAAATGCAGCAGCAGTTCATCGCCGTCGGTTCCAAATTCGCCGATCACGCTCGCTTGAACGTCCTCCTCCGATGAGAGCTCGAGCAGCTCAGGCAGGTGCTGTTGCGGGACCGCCAGCACCATTCTTTCCTGCGCCTCACTGATCCAGATCTCATCGTAACGAAGGCCGGCGTATTTCAACGGCACCTTGTCCAGGGCGACTTGCGCGCCGATCTTCTCCCCCATCTCACCCACTGCGCTGGAGAGCCCGCCCGCGCCGCAGTCGGTGATTGCGGTGAAGAGATTTCGGTCGCGAGCCTGCAGGATCACATCCGCCATCTTTTTCTCGGTGATCGCGTTGCCGATCTGCACCGCGTGGCTGAACTCATCGGCGTGGGTGTCGGTGAGCTGTGCGCTTGAAAAGGTCGCGCCGTGGATCCCGTCGCGTCCCGTGCGCCCGCCCATCACCACCACCGCGTCGCCGCGGCGCGCCTCCTTCTGGATCTTCGCGCGCGGGATCAGGCCCACGCAGCCGCAGAACACCAACGGGTTCCCCAGATAACGATCGTCAAAATAGACCGCGCCGTTGACCGTCGGGATCCCCATCCGGTTGCCGTAGTCGCGCACGCCCGCCACCACCTGCTGCAACACCCGCTTGGGGTGGATCACTCCCTTCGGCAGCGGCGACTTCTGAGCGGCTCCGTGGGCAGAGCCGAAATCGGGATAAGCGACGCAGAAGACGTCGGTATTCGCCACGGGCTTGGCGCCGAGTCCGGTGCCGAGAATGTCGCGGATGACGCCGCCGACGCCGGTGGCGCTGCCGCCGTACGGCTCGATCGCGCTGGGATGATTGTGCGTCTCGACCTTGAAGCAGACGCCGTCGACGCCGTCGAATGCGATCACACCGGCATTGTCGGCGAAGACCGAGAGGCAAAAGCTCGTGTCGTCGCCGCCGGCGGTCAGCTGCATCGTGCTGTCGAAGATGGTGTCACGGATGAGATTGTCATAGCGCCGCGTGGCGAGCACCTTGCCGCCGCCGTCCCGTTGCTCCACTTCGACAGCGCTCTTCAGCGTCTTATGGACGCAGTGCTCGCTCCAGGTCTGCGCCAGCGTCTCCAGCTCGATGTCCGTCGGCTCCCGGCCTTGCTCGCGATAGTAAGATTGGATCGCCTTCATCTCGGCCAGCGACAGGAAAAGGTGCCCCTCGCGGCTCAGTTTCGTCAGCTCCGCGTCGCTCAGCTCGCGCAGCGGCACCTGCCGCAGTTTGAACTGGTACTCATGCCCGCTTTCGAATTGTTTGGGAACAAACGGCTGGAAATGGATGGACTCGATCACGCCGTTGGCGAGCACGCGCGACGCGATCCGCTGCAGTTCCTCCTGCGGCACCTTTCCGTTGATGACGTACGCGCGCCCGGTGCGCACCTCCTTGACCTCGAGCCCCATGTCGCGGACGGCCATCTCCGTCGACGCCGCCACCGGGTCCATTACCCCGGGTTTGAGGTGTACTTCGATGCGGCTTTGCCCGTTATCGCTCGCCGCGGGATCAAATAACTTAGCCTCCTCCACCACTGGGTCGGCGAGCAACTCCCGCGCAGCGCGTTCGATCTCCTTCCGCCCCGCGTCGCTCTCGATGAGGAAGATGCGCGACGTCGAGATGGGCCCGACGGACGTGCCGAACTCCCTGATCTGATGACGGATCGCTTCCCCGAGCGGATCGACCGCCGCCTCACCGCCCCGGGCCTGCGGCATCGTGCGCACATCGATGCGATAGATCATCGCCGGATTCTAGCGTCCCCGCTCCTCGGGGCCATGCCGCAGCCGGCAGCGAAACAAATCGTGGCACGTCGTAGCACGGGCGTCCCGCCCGTGTTGAATGCGCCGGATGTAAAGGGACTCTGCGTCTGCAGACTTGGCTTCTTTCACTGCCGCATCGCCAGCGCGGGCGAGACGCCCGTGCCACGTCGTGCCGCGCCCCGATCTAAAGGAGATGCCACAGCGCCGCCGCGAGCAGCAGCTGCGCGATGAACGCGATGAGACTCATCAGCAATGCGGGGCAATTTTGAATCGGAAAATCGATCTCGTTTAAATCTTCGGTCGGCGGCTGCCTGCGATGATGTTCAGCCGCGGCGATGATCAGGTTTGCTTCAAAACGGCCGATCCGCAAGCGGCCGGCCTCGCGCAGAAGCTGCAGCCGCTCTGAATAGCGCAAGATCGGACTATCGATCCGTCCCGCAACGCGATTCGCGAACTCGCGCACGCCGCCGCGGGGAATGGAATCGATGAGGATCGAATCTTCTGGAGTCGCACGGGCAACGTCCGAGCGGCTTGCCAACGCGCGCAGCGATCGCTGCAACCGCACCGGACTGGCGACGATCCTGCTGCGCAGCCGGCGCGCTTCGCGGCGGTAGGCGGTCGATCGGTCGATTGCGCAGGTTGCTTCCAGCGGACGCACGGTCCTACTGTAGTGTAAAGGGCGGCTTTGCCGAACCCGCAAATGACGCCCGCGACCGGGTTCCCCCGCAGCGGGGTTCATGCGTAGCGAGTTTGACGCCTTTTCCAGTACAGTGCCCCCGCTAAAGCGTCGGGCGCGAAAGATCGAATCTCAATGAAGTGGTTCAAGCGGCTCGTTTTCTCCGTGGCGCTCCTCGTCGTTGTCGCGGTCACCGGCGGGATCGTCGCGTGGAGGCTGGGGCACAGCAGTCCGGACTGGTATCGCATCCGTCATCTTGACCCGCAGGCCGCCGCCGCCGCGGCTCGCAGCATCGACGACAAAGTCATCGCGACGCTCAGCTGGGCCGCCGAAGCGCAAAGCGCTGAGACCCGGGCCCGCAACGGCACCGCCTCCCAGCCCGCGCAGGGGGTAACTTCCTGGCCCATCACGTTCAGCGAGGACGAGCTGAACGCCCTGTTTCACCAGTGGGAACACACCAGCAAGTGGGACGAGCGCTACGTCACCTACATCAGCGATCCCGCCGTGGTGTTGCACGAAGGTCATCTGATCCTCGCGGCAACCGCCAGGGAACTCGGGACCGTGATCAGCGCCCATTTCGAGCCGCAGATCGACAGCAACGGCAAGCTCCGCATGAAACTGCTGAGCGTCCGCAGCGGGCGGCTTCCGATCCCGCAAGCCGCGTTCAGCAAGTATCAGACCCAGCTCGAAGAGCGGCTCCGCTTCACGCTGCCGCAGTACCAGCGCCGGGCAACCATCGCGCCGGATGGATATTCCAATGGCGATGCCGCGGCCGCGGCGATGGCGAAGCTTCTCCTGAAGTCACTTCATGACGAGCCGGCTGAGCCGTTGCTCTTCGTCCCCGTTCCCGCGCAGAAAACCTTTCTGCCCGTTCGGATCAGCGAATTGAAGATCGAGGACAAGAACATCTCCTTCAAGGTGGATGCATTGAAGGCCGGCCAGCGTCAGGCGCTGCTTCAATACCTTCAGGAGCCGTACGCCACCGCCAGCGCCTCTTCCGACTAACCTCCAAAGTGCTCGAGCATACATTGGGTTGAGGGTGATGTTGTTTCTGAAATGTCGGAATTGCGCCCGGGCAGGGACGTTTGCAAGCCCGCCAATACCTCAAGCGCGTCAGGAGAGGGGCAGGGCGAGGAGGGTGTGGGAGTGGGGGGGAAAGGTGTGGGGGAAGGCGTTGGAGGCGGGGAAGGGGTTGGTGGCGCTCGGGGCTACGGCGTCGGGAGATTGGAAGGAGTTCTCGGTCTTGACGGAGTTGGCGGTGAGGAATTGGCCGGTGGCTTGGCCGGTGATCTTGTCGCCGAGGATTTGCAAATCGCCTTCGATCGATTCAGTTTCGTGGCGGTTGATCGCGGAGATGCAGAGCCGGCGTTTCGCGCGGTCGACGGTGCAGCAGAGGTCGAGATAGGGCAGATCGGAGAGCTCGACGGTCAGGGTTTTCTGCATTTCGTTCTCGATATCGCGTCCTTCGGCATCGACGGGAACGATTCCGGCGAAATGCTTGGGGTGACGGCAGCTGAAGGTGGGGCCGCTGACGAAGCAGTCGACGACGTCCTCGGCGAAATAGTCGGCGACGAATTTGAGCGGCCAGTAGATGGCCTGGCGGAAGGCGCCTTCGGGGCTGGTCATGATGGGCCCCAGGACGTTGGTGATCATGGAGAGGCAGGCGATGCCGACGACGGAAGCGTTGCGGAAGATCACGTGCTGGATGCCGGCGAGCGTGAGCGCGTCCTGGAGGTTGAAACGCTCCTCGAGGAAATCGGGGAAGTGGACGGTGCGGTACCAGACGTTGTATTCGTCGAGCGCGATCAGCGGGAGCTTCGCGAGGTTCTTCCTGGTCGCGGCCGACTCGATTTCGCCGCGGACCAGATCGATGCCGCGCTGGATGACTTGGGGGCTTCCTACGCAATCGTAGTAATTGCGACGACCGACGTAGATGTGCAGCGAGATGTAGTCGACCAGGTCGACCGTCGCATCGATGGAGGCGCGGTCCCAGTCGGGCATGTAGGAGCCGGTGGCCATGCCGACGAGCTTGATGGTGGGATCGACCCACTTCATGACCCGCGCGGTTTCGCCGGCGAACTTGCCGTATTCTTCGCCGGTCTTGGTCCCGGGGACCCAGTCGCCATAGATTTCATTGCCGATGCACCAGTGCTTGACATTGAAAGGTTTGTCGAAGCCGTTGGCGCGGCGAAGGCGGGCGAATTCGCCGTCGCCGTCGCTGTTGCAGTATTCGACCCATTCGGCGGCGAGCTCGGGGGTGCCGTTGCCGGCGTTGATGGTGAGCAGCGGCTCGGCGCCGACGGCGCGGCAATACTCGAGGAATTCATGGGTGCCGAAGCGGTAGCTTTCGATCTGGCGGGTGCCGTAGTTGTAGCGGCGGGGGCGCTGCTCGATCGGGAGGACGCCCTGCTTCCAGTTGTAGTCGCAGGAGAAGTTGCCGCCGGGAAAGCGAATCATGCCGGGTCGCAACGATTTGAGAAGCTCGAGGACATCGCTGCGAAAGCCGCGTTCGTCGGAGAGGGGCGAGCCTTGTTCGAAAATTCCGCCGTCGATGCAGCGGTGGACGAGCTCGACGAAGTGGCCGCGGAGGTGCGGGCTGGCCTTGGCGATGAGCCGGTCGGTCTGAATGCGGACGGTGGCAGTCATGGTTATATGAAGAGGCACTGGTTGGGATACGTGCGGCCGGCGCGCAGCCAGCAATCGGCCCAGAGTTTGCGCGGCCGCGCCAAAAGGTCAACTACCACAACGGATGGTGCGCGAATTCATCGCGTCCATAAAATTTAGCTTGCATCACTACGCCTGTAAGTTTACAACCTACAACTGTAGGCAAGGAGCCCAATGGGAGAGCGATCGATTTTGCCGGCCCTGTCTGAAGGGCAGATGCAGATCATGAACGTCGTGTGGTCGTTGGGCGAGGCGACGGTCGGAGAAGTCTGGGAGCAATTGTCGGCGCGCCGGCGCGTCGCGCGCAACACCGTACAGACGCTCATGACCCGGCTGGAGGAGAAGGGCTGGCTGGCGCATCGGCCCAGGGGCGGCGCTTTCCACTACTACGCGCGTCGTCCGCGCGAGGCCACGCTGCGGCGCGTGGCGCGGCGGCTGCTCGACGGCGCTTTCGCCGGGTCCGTCAGCGGGCTGGTCATGGCGCTTCTCGATGGACGTGAGATCTCCAGCGAAGAGGCCGACCGCATCCGCGCGCTCATTGAGCGCGCCCAGAAGGGGCAACAATGATCGATCTCGTGGAACAGATGTATCCAGGCGACGGCTTTGCGTTGCTGGCGCTGAATATCACGGTCCAGGTATGCGGCGTTGTTCTGCTGGCGAAGGTGATGTCTTTGTGCGTCCGCCGAAACGCCGCGGCACGGCACGCGATCTGGCTGTGCGCGCTTGCGTGCGTGACGATATCGCCACTGCTCGCCTGGGCGATGCATCATGTTGATCTGCCGGTTCTGCGATGGTCGCCCCTTACGCGGACGTTGCAGCCGGTAGATGCTCCGCAACCGCATCGAGCTGTTACGGACTCTCCCGCGATGGTTCAGGATGTGCCAAGCCTGCACGCTGTCCAGTCGGGGATCGAAGAACATGCGCCGCCTGCGGAAGCATTGCCTCAGCCAAACCCAGAGCCACTCCCACCCCAGCGCGTCCACGCGATCATCAGTTGCCTGATGCTCGTGTGGCTGGCGGGGGCCACGCTGTTGATGGGACGGCTCCTGGTCGGGCTTTGGTGCTTGCGCTCACTGGGCAAAACGCTCATACCGATGCCGGATGCTGTCGCGCATGCGATGTCGCTGATGCCCCAGCCGCCGCGCGGGATGCACGCGCCCATGGTGGCCTCTTCAGATCGGATCAGCGGACCGATCAGCATCGGGCTATTGCGACCGATCATCGTCCTGCCGGCCGCTCTGCTCGGTCAACTCGACGCCGAGAAGTCGAGCGCTGTCCTCGCCCACGAACTGGCTCACATCGTGCGGCGCGATCAGGTTGTCGGCCTCGTGCAGCGGCTGGTGACGATCGGCTTATGGCCGGTGGTGCTTGTGCATCTGCTGAACCGCGAGCTGGATCGCTCGCGCGAAGAGGTGTGTGATAACTATGCGCTGCAAGGCCGGTCCCCAACGAGCTATGCCGCGACGCTCCTCTGGCTGAGCGAAACAATAGCAGCCCGTCGCGCTTCACTGCCCCTGACCGCGGCCATGGCGTCATATCTTCCGCTGCGCCGCCGCGTGCAGAAACTGTTGGACCCGCGCCGCAGCCCCAGCATGCGCGCGCCGCGAGCTGCCGTCACACTTTCGTTGCTGATCCTGGCATCTGCCGGAATGACCCTTGCGGCAGCAGGACGCGATGCATCCCCGCCGGCAAGTCGCGCTGCGGGCGCGTCACAACCCGCATTCACGCAACCCGCGACAACACAGCCCGCGACAACGCGCGCCCTCGGCCGAAGTGCTTCATTCGACGTGCTGTGCGTAAACGAGGCAGGCGAGCCGCTCGCTAACGTGCATGTCTACGTCATGCATTTCGTGTTTCATTCAAGAAACCTGTGGGATCATACACCAAGTGTGATCGGTCCGATCCAGACAGATGCAAAGGGGCTGGCGCGTCTCACAGACCTCGCCCAACCCATGCTGGGTGATCGCGGCTTTGATCAACACATCTTCGCACGCGTCTCCGGAAAAATGATCGGCGGCGGCTTTCGCAGCAGCTTTTGGCAGAAAGAGGACGTCAAGCCGTTCAGGGTCCGGCTCGTGGACGCACAGCCGCTCAAAGGCACGGTGGTGATTCCCCCGGGCTTTGATGTGAAGAAGGTAGAGATCACATTCCTTGGCTTTCGCATTGATGCCCATGCCGGCCAGTTCGACTCGGGTGTGACGTACACGGGCATCGCGCAAGGCCTGCTGCCGGCTGTGTTCGAGCATAAGGTAGATGCTGACGGAAGCTTCACCATTCCGGAGGTCCCAAAAGCAGGCCACTATTACACACGCGCCGTCGCGCCGGGCTTGGCCGAGGCGCAATACCCGCTGAATGGCGAAGCCGGTATCCCCGCATTGGAGTCGGGGCTGACACTGGAGATGAAGCGAGAAGGGATCATCGAAGGAACACTGCTGTATGCCGACAGCGGGAAGCCCGCATCCGGCCAGAAGCTCCTCGCGGTGTCGTTTCACAACGTTGGCGTTGCACTTGGTCACGAAGGCGTTGTGGACGGCGCAGGCAAGTTTCGCATCCACGGGCTGGCCGAGAATCACTACTTGCTAGCAACCATCTCGCAAAATCGAGGCCCCTGGACAATGCCGGTGCGCACCAACGTAGAGGTGAAGGCAGGCGCGACCACCGGCGGGCTTGATCTGCGGCTCGAGCCGGGCGCAATCGTGAGCGGAAAAGTTCTGGATGTTGAGTCGGGCGCGCCGGTGGCTGGCGCGGTTCTCTGGGCCATGAATCCATCGGTCGGCGAAGACTATGGGGTGGATGATACCGCCAGCGACGGCGCCGGCGAGTTTCACATGCGCGTTCCAAGCGGCTCATCCAGCGTCTACGTCAACGCACCGCCACCGGGTTATTCCCATGTCGACCGCAACCTGCAATTGAAGGTGAACGTAAAGCCAGGCCAGAGGGAAGCGGGACCATTGGAATTAAAGTTGCGGGCATTGCCGAGCGCACGCAAGTTTATTCCCGGGGACGTGGTGATGGTGAGCGTGGAGGGGCTGTCTGGTGGCGGCTCAAACTGGGAGAACATCCGTCGCGTTGCCTCTGATGGATCGATAAGCCTGCCCAGGATTGGCGCGCTTCCGCTCAAAGGCCTGACGAGCGAGCAAGCTTGCGAACGCGTTGCCGGCTCCTACATCGAAAGGAAAATTCTTCGCGCCCCTAAGGTGAGCATTGAGTTGCGAAAACACAGCGACCCTGAGCACGCCTACGCGGACCCCGTGCTCAAGTCAGGGGAATCCATCGTCGTCAAAATCTCGGAGGCTTCCTATTACGGGGAAGCATGGACCAAAAAGCTGAAGATCGACGACGCCGGCGAGATACCGATCCCTCACGTTGACCGGCTGAAGGTGAGCGGCCTCACGACCAACCAGGTCGAACAGAAGATCGCCGACGCGCTCACCGAGCCGGATGTGACCGTCAACTTGAACGCGGACGAGCTATTGAGGCCGTAAGCCAGCCGGTTCGGCGTAATTGCGGACTGGTCCTGGCGAGGCTTGGGCGGGGCTGCGTTCGTCGGGGTGCTGTTGTGCATTGGTTGATGTGGAAGTTAAGCATTGAGCGGCACGGTCGAGACGCCCGTGTTACGAACCGGTGCCACGGCGGGTGCTCTATCAGAGGTTGACTTTAGTCAGGAAAGAATGTAGAATGAAGTCGTTGCTTCCTGGCGTAGTCGCACCGGGCGCCTTGGGGAAGTCGCGGCGATCACGCTGAACGCGGAATCTCCGCCGCAGTCGTTCGGCCGGTCCTGGAACGCGGCGCGCGGGGGGCAGAGGTCTCCTGGGTTCACCGAAGCCCACCAAAACCCACCAAAGCCCACCATGGCTTGCTCGAGATGGCGACCGCGGGCGCTTGACCGATGCGAATCGCGTGCCGATCCTTCGGGGCCGATGATCTGGCTCGGTTGAGGAAACTGGGGAAAATTGCGGGGAAAAACGGGTTGTCAATGAACTCTAACCTTGACCCGCGGAGCGGACCGCGGGATAATGACGGGGTGGCGAAGTTCCGCATCGATAGTGTCGCGGACCTGGCGCGGCAGATGCAGTTCACGCCGCAGGAGACGCGCTCTAGCCAAATCACGGCGGCGGAAGAGCTTCTGCATTCGCTCGATCCCGACAAAGCCTACCCGCTCGAATTCATCATCTATCGGATCACGGGATATCGGCCGAAGAAGGTCGATGAAGACCTGTTGACCGGGGTCGCGCTGCAGCACGATCTTGGCCTGCTGATTGAGAAGGTGTCGGACACGCTCGACTTGCACGCCGAGCGGCTGGCCGAGCCCGTGCTGAGCATCGACGACGTGACCGAGCGGTTCAACGTCACGAGCAAGACCATTCAGCGTTGGCGGCGTCGCGGGCTGCCGGCGCGGCGGTTCCTGTTTCCCGACGGCAAGCGGCGGGTCGGGTTTCTGCTCGGGAGCGTCGAGCGCTTCTTCAGCGGGCATCGCGACCAGGTCGCGCGCGGGATGAACTTCTCGCAGCTGGACGACGCGGAGCGCGACCAGATCCTGCGCCGTGCGCGGCGGCTGGCGATTCACTGCCAGTGCTGCACCGGGGAAATCGCGCGGCGCGTGGCGCGGAAGCTGAACCGCTCGCCCATCACCATCCTGCACACGATCCGCAAGCACGACCAGCTTCACCCGGAAGCATCGGTCTTCCCGAATGCGGCGGAGCCGCTGGGAGAAGAGGAGCGGGCGCGGATCCTTCGCGGGTTCCGCCGGGGGCTGGCGATCGGCGCGCTGGCGAAGCGTTCGTGCCGCCCGCGATCGGCGATCTACCGGCTGATCCTCGACGAGCGCCTGAGCCGGCTCAACAAGCGGAAGGTGAAGTTCATCGATGACCCGCTGTATCACCAGGCGGATGCGGACCAGGTGGTGCGCGAGATCGCCTCGCAGCAGGACCTGATGGCGGTGACGCGGCCGGAAGATGGGCGCGTGCCGCGCGATCTGCCGGCGTATCTGCAGGAGCTGTATCGCACGCCGCTGCTCTCGCCGGCGCGGGAGCGGGCGCTTTTCCTGGAATTCAATTTCCACAAGTATCGCTTCGTGACGGCCCGGCGGGAGCTGGAGCCGCAGTTTGCCCGCTCGCGCGACTTGAACGTGCTGGAGGAACAGCATCGGCGGGCGACGGAGACGAAGAACGCGATCGTGAGGGCGAACCTGCGGCTCGTGGTGAGCATCGCTCGCAAACACCTGCGGCAGGGCTTGTCGCTGATGGAGCTGATCAGCGACGGCAACATCACGCTGATGCGGGCAGTCGAGAGCTTCGACGTGCACCGCGGGCACCGTTTCAGCACCTACGCGACCTTGGCGCTGATGAAGGGTTTCGCCCGCAGCGTACCGGCGATGCTGGCGGCGACCCGCGGCTCGAGCGGCGACCCGGCGCTGTTGGCCGACGTGCCCGACCGCCGGATGGGGAGCCTGAACGAGCGCTTCCTCGCCCGCGAGCAGGTTGGGGAGCTTCTATCACACCTCGACGACCGCGAGCGAAGCGTGCTTCTGTCGTACTATGGCCTTGGCGCCGAAGCGATGCCGGCCACCTACGAGCAAGTGGGACGGCGGCTGGGGCTTTCCAAGCAGCGCGTGCGGCAGATCGAGCAGACCGCGCTGGCGAAGCTGCGATCGGCGATCGACGCTTCCACGGATTAGTCACTTCCTTTATCGCACCGACTCGGCTCGGTAATCGAGATTGGCGCAGCGGTGCCGCGTTTTTTGCAATCTCGCAAGCGCGAAGATTCCCGGATTACGTCAGGACGTGAAACACACCCTTGAGCAAGGAGAACAGCAGGGCGATGACGCCGATTCCGACGGCGGCGATGCTGAGGATACCGCCGCTGACTCTCGGCGAGGCTGAGCGAAGAAAACCAAACAGGCCGAAAAGAATCGCGAGGATGGCCAGGACGATCCCCCAGAACGAGTGGTAAACGAAGAAGCTGCCAACCGCGCAGACGATGCCGAGGACGGCGGCGATGCTGCGGTGCTGATCTGACGCCATAGGGTTCTCCAATTCAAAGCAGTGACTCTAATGCGGGGAGAGGGCAAACCGGCAGCCGGAAAATATGGGGCATGAGAAGGCGCTCTATGTTCACCGTGGTGCTGAGGGTTCATTGCGGTAGCCACGCGGGTGTTTCGAGAACCAGTTCCAGGCGGAGCGGATGATCGTTTCCGGGTCCGTGTACTTCGCTTCCCATCCGAGGAGGCGCCTGGCCCTGGAGGGGTCTGCGAAGAGGGCGATGGCATCGCCCGGGCGGCGCGGGCCGTAGGTGACGGGGGCGCTCTTCCCGCTGACCTTCTCCGCGGTCCTGATGATCTCCTTCACGGAGAAGCCGTTGCCGGTTCCGAGGTTGCAGATGATGGGCTCGCCCTCCTTGAGGCGTTCCATCGCGCGGATGTGGGCATCGGCGAGATCGTCAACATGGATGTAGTCACGGATGTTGGTGCCGTCCTTCGTTGGATAATCGGTGCCGAAGACGGTGATGCCGGGGCGGATGCCGAGGATCGCCTGAAGGACGACGGGGATGAGATGGGTTTCGGGGTCGTGGTCTTCGCCAAGGGAACCGTCCATCGCGCAGCCGCTGGCGTTGAAATAGCGGAGGGCGGCGAATTTGAAGGGTTTCCAGGCGAGTGGGAGGTCCTGAAGGATCTGCTCGACCATGAGCTTGCTGCGGCCGTAGGGCGAGACGGGGGCTTTCTTTTCGTTTTCTGTGATGGGGACCGTGTCAGGATCGCCATAGACGGCGCAGGTGCTGCTGAAGACGAAACGCTCGACGCCGGCCTGCTGCATGCACTGCAAAACGCTGATCGTGGTGGCGACGTTGTTCTGGTAGTAGAGCAGGGGTTTCTCGACGCTCTCGCCAACGTAGGCATAGGCGGCGAAGTGCATCACGGTGTCGATCTTGTGGTCGCGCAAGGCGGTGGTGAGGGTGGACTGATCGTTCAGGTCGGCGGCGATGGCGGGAACCTTGAGGACGTCGATCACCGAGCGGTGCCCGCGCGAGAGGTTGTCGTAAATGATCGGCACGTGGCCGGCTTCCTGGAGCCGCTTGACCGTATGCGATCCGATGTATCCGGCGCCGCCGGCGACCAGCACGTTCATCCATCACTCCTTGGGTCCGGCGGGCGAGTATAGGAAAAGCGAGCCGGTGCCCATAGCTGAGGAATTTGGGAACACACGCCTATTGGGGGATGGTCGACGACTGCCATGCGGTTGGCGAGAGGCTCGGCCGCGCGGGTGAGAGGCCGGCGGCCGCGGCGCGACGCGAGGCCTCGCAAATTTGGATTGCGCGCGATATAGTGACGTCACTCACGTCAGAGGCTCGGAGAGCCGCCCCTCCCCGCCGGGAATGGATTCTGGGCGAATTGAGGTCGGAGAACTGAATGTACCGCCGTTCTGTGTCGTGCGTCCTGGCCCTGATGGCCGGGTGCTTCGCGTGCGGTCTGTCCGCATCCGCGTCCGCGGGTCTGCAGATCGTCGATCAATCCGTGCGCGTCGGGCTCAGGAATGCGCGCGCAGACTTTGCGCTGACCTTCAACCAGCCGCCGCTCAGCGAGCTGCTGACGGTGGACGAGTTTGACCGTCCGCAAGGCTCGTTCCAGTACGAGATCAACCCGGATTGGGACGGCGATCCGCGGCACGATCCGCTGGATCATGTGAGCGTCATCATTCGAGGCGACGAGATCCGGATCGCGAACGACCTGCGGATTCGCGACGTCGCGCCAGCGGTTCCCGAACCGATCGCGGGGGGGTGGGGAAAGATCCGCGGGAAAGTCCCCTTCGCCGTTTCGGGCGACACGCTGAGTTTCAGCGTGCCGCTGAAGCTGATCGGCGACAATGACGGCGTTTTTGGGTATCGGGTCTTCAGCACCGACTTCGGCCAGACCGAGACGATGCTGCAGAGCCAGGTCGTGCCGCTGGGCAGGACGGTGTGGGCAGGCTGCCTGCTACTCGCTGCGATTGCACTCTATTCCGCGCAACGACGCTGGGGCGGGGTGACTGCCTGAAGCAGGGCGGCGACGCCCATGCTGCTTTGGCTGAGCGCGCCGGCGTGATGCGCGGAGCCTTTAAATCATTGCGCCGATCCGCCTCAAATATGCTACCGACTCCGCGACCGCGTTGACGTAGACGGACTCGGGTTCGTCGGCGCCGGCGCGCTCGAGCTCCATGGTGTAGGGGCCGTGGAAGCCGCGGGGCGGCGAGCAGGCGGAAGATTTCCGGGAACTCGACGACGCCCTGTCCGAGCGGCGGGAAGTTGAAGTCGTGATACCGGGCATCCGCTACTTGCTTCCTTCCGGGAGAAGCCGGCCCGTTTCGCGCAGGCGTTTGAACGTGCGGCGGCGGAGGAGAAAGTAGGGCTTAAAGACGAGGCGGTGGAGCCGGATCAACGCACTTTTCCGCGTCGATCGCTCGAGGTCTTCATCGCTCATCTCATCCTTCCGCAGGCGCCGCTGGTGCTTGAGAATATGGTAAAGGTCCTCGGCCTGAAGCCGGCGCAGCCACCAGCGGTTGATCAACCAGTCGCCGAGTTCCGCCAGGTCCCAGCTGATCTGGAAGTCGATCAGGTGAGGGCGCCCATCGTCACCCAGAAGGATGTTCTCCGGCTTGTTGGTGTCGACGTACGCAAGACGGCGCCGGTGAAGCTCGTGCATGAGCTCGTGCAGCTCACCAAACAATCCATCAGGCACGGGTCGGTCCTTTGAGAGGGGCCGGCCAGGCACGAAGGCATGTACGAATCCTGTCTGCCCTACCGCGCCAAGAAGTGCCGGTACGTTCGGCAGATCGGTGAGCTTGCGGTAGAAACGCATCTCCCGCCGGCGGAGCCACTGCCCGAGCCAGAGCAACGGCACGCCGGCGAAGTCGGAGGTCCGGCTCATCTTCAGGACGACGCGCGTGCCGGTTGGCGCGAGGTAAAAGCCGGTTGCGGCGAAGAAGTCGTGCTTGACCGTGCGCTCGAGACGATAGGTTGCGCCGTCGAGACTGAATTGCGCGGGAAGGTCGGTCCGGCCCAGGGCACGCATGGAATACGCGGCGCGGTCGGCGGATGAGCTTCTGGTAGTACGCTCAGGCTCGAGCGGCATGGCGGCGATTATAGGGGTGAGTGCCGTGCCGCGAATGAGTCGGTCTACTTCTTCCCGAGTGCACGCTGGGCGCGGAAGAAGTCCTGCAACAGGGCGGCGCATGGGCCGGCGAGAATTCCGCTGGTGACGGAGACAGTATGGTTGAGCCGGGGATCTTCGCACAGCTGGTAGAGGGTCCGGACCGCACCGGCCTTTGGGTCGTCGCAGCCGTAAACGAGGCGGGGGACGCGTGCATTGACGATGGCGCCGGCGCACATCGGGCAGGGCTCGAGCGTGACAAAGAGCGTGCAGTCGACGAGTCGCCAGTCGCGGCGGTTCCGAGCGGCCTCGCGCAGCGCGAGGATCTCGGCATGAGCCGTCGGATCGCGATCGGTTTCCCGGCGGTTGCAGCCGCGACCGATGATCTGTTCGCTGGTGTCGTCGACGATAACGCAACCGATGGGCACTTCGCCGATCGAACCGGCGCGGCGCGCCATCTCGATGGCCTCGGCCATGAGCCCATCCATATCGCGCATGACGGGATTGTAGCGGCGGGGATGCCGGCTGCAGCGGCGGGACTGATCTTACTGCACCGGAATCACGCGGGTGACTTCGGGGACCTTCTCGCGCAGGTTGCGCTCGATCCCCATCTGCAGGGTCATGGTGCTGCTCGGGCAGCCGTGGCAGGCCCCGTGGAATCGGATCTGGACGACGCCGTCCTCTGCTACGTCAACCAATTCGATGTCGCCGCCGTCGGCCTGGACCGCGGGCCGAATGAGATTGATCACGCCTTGGACTTTGTCGCGGACGGTCGGGTTCTGCGTGCCGGACGGGTTGGCTGCCGCGGTAGAAGTCATAGGCGCCTCACTCGGTTGAAGAACGTCGATTATAGCCGGTTGGCAAGCCGGGGGATAGGGCGGCGGCCTGAACCACTACCGGCCTGAGAGGTTTCGGCGATTAAGGCTCTTCCAGCCGCGATGCGGATGTGTCGGCGCTATTTCGCGGAACCGCGCAGCATGTGCAGATTGTGGTCGCCGGCGAGGTAGTAGAACCCGCCCTCCACCGCCTGCCAGGTGGTGATGCCGCTGGCGTCTTCCACCAGCGGCAAGTAATCGAGTCGTCCGCTCTCGGCGGTGCTGCCTTCACGGCTGGGATAGCGACCATAGGTGGGCAGGCGGTAGCTGGTTGCAATGTTGGCCGCCGGCACGGCGATGCCGGAGGTCGGCTGGTTGAGCAGCACGACGAATTTCTGACCGATGAAGACGTCGCGAACGTGCGGCGTCTGCGCCGGATCATCGTCCATTACCCCCGACCACGTCTCCGCCGGGTGATCGAGGTTGTAAGCGGTAACGGTTCGTTCGTTGATGACGTAGAGCTGGGATCCGACAATTCGCAGCGTGACGTTCCAGGTCTTCGTGCCGGCGCGCAGCACGCGGTCGATCCCTTCGTTGCCGTCTTTGTTGTACTTCAGCGTAAGCGGCTTGCCAGTTTCCAGCGAGTGGACGCGAACGTATTTCTCTCCCGGACTTCCCGGCAGGCCGGCGCTGTCGGCGACGGTAAGGATCCGGCCGCCTGCGACGATGAGCTGGTCGGGCGCACTGGCACCGGCGTAGGGCATCTGTCCGGGAGCGGCGGGAATCTCCAGTTCCGGCTCCGCCCACGGCTTGTACAGGTCCTTGAGGCACAGGCGGTCCGGCATGGTGTAAACCAGCGTCCCCTCGGGCGCCAGCGCGAGGTTGACCGGCACGAGTCCGGTCTGCGGATTAAACGCCTTGGTGCCGCGAATCTGGCCGGTGTAGGTGTCCAGGGCAACGATGCGCGCCCCGCTATCATCACTGAGTCGGACGGCAGCGAAGTCTTCGTTGGCGACCAGCCGATCCAGCGGGCGCTCGGCGAGGCGGTTTTGCCATGCGACGCGGCCGGAAGAAAGCTCGAGCGATGCGAGCCTCCCGGTGGTGGTACTGAACAGCACGCGCTCGCCCACCGGAAGCACAGTGCTGATCTGCTCCGGTGCGTTGGGCGCGGGCGGCAGTTCCGCTGCGGGAGCCATCGCGACGCCGACGGCTCCTCTGAGGTCGACGGGCGGGTTCGGGGCCAGCCTGGCGCCTCGCAGGGCCCGGCGCGCTCGCTCGGCGTCTGCCGGCTGAGGCGGCGCGGCCGGCGCATCGGGGAGCTTCACCACTTCAACGCCGGGCAGGTTTGCCAATTGCAGCTTCCACGAAGGGTCGCCTCCCCGACCAGGAATCAGTGCGACTTCAGTGAGTCCCCACACCACCAGGTTATCGCCAACCCATGCCACGTTTCGCGGCGCCTCGGTGAGGGCGTTGCTGGTCGCCAGCGGCTTGGTCTGGCCCGGCTGGTAAATCGACAGGCCTTTTTCCGGCGACCATGCAACGACGCGGTCGACGCGCGCATACTCGCGCAGCGGCGTCGCAAGCACGAAAACATCGGGAATCACGGAGTCGGGCGTGTGCGGGAGGAAGGGCTCGGGCATCTCACCCGTTTTGGATGGAAGAGGCAGATGAAAATCGGGCAGGTTTCTCGAGGCCTGCTGTCCGTTGAATTTTCGCAGGGCTTCCAACGCCTGTGCGAAGGTGACGTTCTGAAGCGTCGTGCCGTCGGGCAGCTTCAGCGCGTGCTGCAATCGAGGAGAGCCGCTCAGCTGCGCGCCGTTGGAGAGCATGCCCATCGCCGCATCGAGCATGTCCATGGCCGTCGCGGCGCCGCTCGGTCCCGCCTGGTCCGATTTGGCGTAACGCGTGAGATAGTTGCGGGCCAATGACTCGAGGACAGCCGCCTTGTGGGGACTGTCCGGATACTTGAAGTACATCTGCCGCATTACCTGGATGGCAAGCTGCGGCTTGTCGGATTGTTCGTAGGCCTCGGCGGCCGAGAGCATGGCCTGCGGCGCGACGGACGAATTGGGATAGATCAGCGCGACGGTAAGGAGCTTTCCGCCATCCTTTGAGGCGCGGGCGTCGGCAAGGGCGGCGTTGGCGAGTTGCTCGAACTTCGCATACACCTCCGGGCCTGCCTGCTCGAGGAGCCTCTTGAGGGCCTTCTCGGCGAACGCGCCCGCCTGCGTCGGTCCATTTTCATCTGCGATCGGCTCGGGCCGCATCTGCGGGTCGCTCAGGATCTCCTGGTACAGCTGGGCAGCGGCGACCGCGTCCTTGCCCGCCGCGGCGAATTTTGCCCGCGCCAGCCGGTACCGCACCTGCTGGGCGGAGTTGGCAGCGGCAGCGGCGGCCCGGTCGAATAAGCCGTTCGCTCGCTTTGCGCTGTCGCTGCTATCGGTGGTGGCCAGCCGCTGCGCGAACGTCAGGGCGTCATAGAAGATGCGGTCGCGGATCGGCCCGGCGCGGAGCGCCCCGGCGCCTCCCAGCAAAGCCGTCGCCTCGTCGAGCTTTCCAACCGCAACATCGCTTTGGTCCGCCGCGAACATCAATTCAGCGTAGCGCAGCCGAGGGGTCGGATCATCCGGCGCGGCCGCAATCTCGCGGTCGAGTCGCCGTCGAGCGGCAGTCAGCTCCGTGTAGACATCCACGTGCGATGAACCGGCGATGATCATGTGGTCCGAAGTGACCAGGATATTCCCGGGCCCGTCCCCTTCTTCCCAGGATCGCGGCCAGTTGGGGAATGCGTCGCGCGCCTTGCCGGTCGAAAGATCGTGCCGCACCATTCGCTCGTCAGTGCAAACGAAGACGGAATCACCGGTCAAAAATGGCCGGCCAATGATTGTGACCTTTGGAACGTTGGGAGCGATCTCCTTGGCTTTGACCTCTGCCGACCCCCACGCGAGCATCTTGTCCGGGTCGTAGTTTTCCGGGTCGTATTCTTTCCATTTGAGACAGAAAAAACGCGTATTGCTGCCGAGGAACAGCCGCTCGCCAATCACGCCGAGGATCGTGTCGGCGTTTTCGAGGTGACTGAGCTTTACCCGTTTCTGCTCGACGCCGGTTGCCGCCTCGTAAATCAGCAGGTCCCTGGCGTCGCTGGGCAGCACGAAGAGCCGTCCACCTTCGATGATGACAGGATTGGGTGTCCATGGCTTGCTCAAGACGGTGGCGCCGCCGGGGTTGCCGCCAATCATCCGGTTGCGTCCGAACTCCTGGCCGCGCGCGTAAATGTTCAGCCAGGCGATCGTGCCGTTGTACGCATCGAGCGCCGCGACGGCGCCGACGTTGGTCAGCACGTAGACGCGACCATCGGCATAGGAGAGTTGTGCGGGTCGATTGCTGAGCAGGCCCGGCATGCCGCCGAGGTTGAACATGAAGTTCGTGTTGCTCATGCTGGCGATGTACGATGACCAGCGGTATTGGCCGCTGTTTACATCGAGGCAAACGACCCAGCAATCTTCGAATTGATTTCCCTGCTTGGTGCTGCGTCCGGCGACGAGAACTCCGTCGCCGATGACCAGCGGAGAACCGGTCAGCTGTAGTGCGCGGATCGAGGCGGCTTCATCGTTCTTCAGGCCTTCCGGCAGCTTCACCTGCGACATGGAAGTGACCCAGCGCTCCTTGCCGGTGGCGCGGTCGAGGCAAACCAGGCGGCTATCAAGGTTGTTGGGGACGGGGATCCCCCGCAAAATCGCCAGCGAATCAAACTGTCCCATTACTGCCAGCACGTCGCGGTCGGTCAGGGTGATCGTGAGTTGGTGGCCGCTGGCGGCGCCGGAAGCATTGGGCAGGACGTATTGGCCGCCGCGATCGCCATTCGCCTGCGCCCAGCCCGGAAGCGGCGCGCCGCTCTCGAGGCTTACGGCGTAGATGCGCCTGCCATCCTGGAAGAAAAGCTCGTTGTGATCCGTCACGGGCATGATGCCCATGTTCTGGTAGAGGAATCCCGGTTGCGCGGCCTGTTGGTCCAGCAGCTTCTTCTGTTCCGGCTGCAGGTCTTTGTAATCCGGCTTGGCGAGCGGCACGCTGAAGAGCTTCGCCCCCGGTCTCGCTTCCGCCGTGGAGATGCGCGAACGATCAGGGCCGCCGTAGAACATGGGCCACGAATCAGGCCCCGTGCCCTGCTTCACCAACGGCCCGGCATCCTTCAATTCCTGCTCGAGCGATTCCGCGAGCACGACGTCCCTGCCGCGCACCATGCCTTTTTCGTCGGGGAAATCCTTCTTCAGGCGCTGCGCGTATTGCACGGCGCGATCGGGATCACCACCCAACTGTGCTGCCAGCGCGGTGCGGTAGAGAACCGCCGGTCGCTCAACGAGAAGGTTTGGATGCCACTCGAGCAGGAAGCTTCCGATGCGCATGGCATCGGTGAACTCTCCACGCTCCAGCTTGAGGTCGAGCAATCGCAGGGCGGCCGTCTTCGCCCCATCGGTGACGAAGTAGCGCGAGAAAATCTGGTTGAGCGCGTAGACATTGTCGTTCCCGGCGGCTTCGAGCAGCGACGTCGCGGTTGCTTCATATCGCGAGCGGTAAACATCCAATCCCTCGCGCGGCCACTTCGCAAGCTTCTGAATCACGCCGTTGGCGACGCTGGTGTACTGATAGATCTGGTTGTCTTTGCCCACCTGAGAAGGCACGACGCGGTCGCCAAACTTTTCCAGTACTTCCTGGTACAGGTCGGCGGACTTGGCCCAGTCCTTCAGCCGCTCCATCTTCTGGGCCAGGGCAATCTTCTCCAGCGCCGCCGTCGAATCGCGCACGTAGACGCCGGCGGTCGGATCCTTGCCGTAGAAACTTTCCGGGTTTATGCCGCCTCCGACCTGCAGGCCTCGCTCAGCGCGTGACGTGTGCGGCGCAACAATCCAGCAAGTCAGAAGGGCAGCGCCAATCAGCGCTCGCGAGGTTGACTTGACCAGCAAGGAATTCATAGCCGCTCCCCACCGGAGACTTCGGGGCCTTCGAAATACTTCATCCACAGCGGCCCCAGTCGCTGCACTTCATCGGCGGGAATCCGGGACTTTTCCGTCCATAGCGCCAGTTTCAGCGCTTCATGAGCGGGAGAAACGAGAGACGACAGGTCGGCGCCCGCCAATCGGACGAGGGCTCGCTCGATCAAACCGACTGCATTGTCCGAGGCCTTCCGGAGATTCGCAATGATTTCCTTGAGAAGGCTTTCTTGATCCATCTCGAGTGCCGCACCTGTCTTTTGGTCGGCCGGCTTGGCGCTGGAGTCCGGCTTTGGCGCCTCAGGCTTAGGGGGCCTGCGCCACGAATCGTAGTCCGTCACCAGCGCCACCAGCGCGTAGCTCATCTCCGCCTCGCGCGCCAGCTTCGCTTCTGGCATCGCGGTCATTCCGATCAGGTCGCCACCCCAGAGGCGGTGCATCAGGCTTTCGGCGCGAGTGGAGAAGGCAGGGCCTTCCATGCACACATAGCAGCCGTGGTCATGCACCCGAGCGACCGGCGCAGGCTGTGGAGGAGATGCTTCCCCTGCCACTGCGGCCCGCGCTGCTTCGGCAGACGGCGCAGCGGTCGTTTCCGCCGAGCCGGCTTCAATAAGAATCCGACGCAGCACAGGGCAAAAAGGTTCCGCGAATTCCACGTGGACGGCGGCGTTTTCAAAGAACGTGCTCGGACGGGCGAAGGTCTTGTCGATGAGTTGGTCAGGTATGACCAGGTCGCGAGGCTTGAACTCATCGCGCAAGCTCCCAACCGCCCCGGAGCCGATGACATGGGTGCAGCCAAGCTGTTTCAACGCGAAGATGTTGGCCCGATACGGCACGCGGGCGGGGCTGAGGCGATGCCCGGGGGCGTGACGGGATAAGAAGTAAACCGGCAGGCCCGCCCACTGCATCTCGACGATGGCGTCGCTCGGCGGGCCAAAAGGCGTCTTGATCTCGTGCCGGACCCCATGCGCGCGGGCAAGCATCGCCTCGCCCAGTCCGGATCCCCCGATCAGGCCTACCTTGATCGCGCTCATGGAATCCAAGCGTAGGAACGTCCGCGCAAAAGGCAAAGCATGTCGGCGGTTCCTGAAGCGACACACAGGAGTTGTTTAGCCGCCAGCGGGCGAGCCGGGGTCAAAAAGCGTCGGGGACGGCTTCGCCTCCTCCGGGGGATAAGTGATCGTCGTGCCGTCAACCATCGCAAACGGCGTCAGCTTGTGAGGGACGCTCTGAGTGGCGGTCATGATGTCCAGCACGGTCCACTCGTTGATGAGCAGCGCATCGGAGATGAGGGAACGGTGGCACCGCCAGGGAACAGCTTCGGCGCACATCGTCGTGAGGCGCCTCTTGGCGGCCGCCGCCGTGAGTCGCTCGAGACCTTCCCGGAATGACGCGGTCTGCATGAAGTCGGCATATCCGCGGAAGCCTTCGCTGCGCCATCCGGTGTTGGAAGACTGTTTGTTCGGGCGGCGCCGGCCGCCGAGAGCGTTGAACGAGAGATACTCGATTCCCGCCCGCGGCAGTTCGATGTCGAGATTGATGTCCTGAAAATGAGGATAGCGCCGCGACTTCGGAATCAGCCGCACGTCGGCGACAGCCTTGATGGCGTTTGCGTGCAGCAGCGAGATGAACTGCTCCAGCGTGCGCGTCGAATGCCCGACGGTGAAGATGGTTTTCGTCTGCGAACGGGATGAGGACTTCGGGACCATGCCGCCAGATGTTATGCCGATGAACCGGGCAAACGGCAGCCGGGTTAGCCGGCACGGTGAATTGGACCCGATTTCACGGCGGCGGTAAGATTTGCTGCCCCGTGCGTCACGCGTACCCGATGATGCTGGATGTGAGCGAGCGGACCGTCGTGATTGTTGGCGGCGGCGCCGTCGCTGCGCGAAAGGCGCGAGGACTGCTCGCCGCGGGGGCCGGTCGCGTCCGGGTGGTGTCGCCCGCTTTTCACGAGGACATGCCGCATGATGTGCAGCGAGTGAACGAGCGTTACCAACGTCATCACCTCGACGGCGCCGAGCTCGCCTTTGCGGCCACCGACGCCGTCGAAATCAATGAGGCGGTGGTACGCGATGCCCGGCGCGCGGGCATTCTCGTTTGCCGTGCCGACCATGAGGGCGAAGATATCGGCGACTTTATTACGCCGGCCCTGCTGCGGGAGGGAGAGCTGGCGGTTGCGGTGTCGGCTGATGGAAACCCCGCCCTGTCAACCCGCGTGCGCGACCGGTTGCGGGCGTCGGTCGACCCGCGATGGGGGGCGATGGCCCGCGCGATGGGAGTTCTGCGGCCAATTGTGCGGCGAGCAACCGGCATATCCCTGGAAAGACGACGCGAGGTCTTTCAGCGCCTCGCGGACGATGAGGCGCTGGACGTACTTCAGGCGGGCGGTGTCGAGGCGCTGGTGAAGTGGATCCGATTGCTATACCCGGAACTGGATCATGCCTGAAGTCGGCCAGATCGCGCTGTTGATCCTCGCTATCGTGTTGTTCGCGGCAGGCGGCGCCCTCTCGCTCGCAAGGCTGCAATCTGAGGCGCCCCGGCTGCGGCTGGCGGCGAAGGCATGCCTGTATTGGGGCGTGCTGGTAGCGCTCGCGGTGCTGGTGTGGCACGCCGCACGCCGGGGGAACTGGCGGCCGCTCGGGGACAACTTCGATACGCTCATCTGGTTGGGCTTGTTGCTTGCGCTATTTGTGCTGTACACGCAGCGCGTGCATCCGCTTCGCGGGCTCGACTGGTTCGTATTGCCGATCTCCATTCTGCTGCTGATCTTTGCCGCGATCTTCGGCCGGGCAACGCCTCATGAGTATGTCGACAGCACCTGGTCCTGGGTGCATCGCGTCAGCGCGTACGGGGGCGCGGTTGCCTTTGCTATCGCCGGCGCCGTTGGCGGCATGTTTCTGCTTTCCAGCCGCCGGCTGCGTACCCGGCGCTTAGCGCCGGGGCCCAATCTGGGGAGCCTGGAGCGACTCGAGCGGCTGACGCTGGCGTGGGTGACGCTGGGGTTCCCTTTGCTCACGATCGGCTTGATCACCGGACTGGTGAGAGCGCTGGATCCTCGGGTGCACGACAGTCTTGGCCCACACTGGTACGCGACGCCGAAGGTGGTGCTGGCGTTTGCGGTCTGGGTGGTTTACGCGCTGGTGCTGCACTCGCCGATCAACCCTGTCTTCCGCGGTCGCAAGGCGGCGGTGCTTAGCGTTTTCGGATTCCTGTTGATGATCGGAACGATCGTGGCGACGGAATTCATGAAGCAGTGAGAACCAGCGATGCAGCGTCTGTTGTTACTGGGACTGAACCATACGACCGCGCCGCTGGAAGTGCGCGAGAAGCTTGCGTTCAATAATGCGCAGCGCCGCGCCGCGATTGAAGCATTCCTGGCCCGCTTCCACGGTTGCGAGGCGGTGCTCCTGTCGACGTGCAACCGGGTCGAGCTCTATGTCGGCCGCGACGCTCACGGCGCGCCCGCTGTGGAGGAGATGTCGCGATTCCTGTCGGAGTTTCACGGCCTTCAGCAGGCCGCGTTCCAGGAGCATCTGTATCTCAAGACCGATCGGGCCGTGATCGAACACCTCTTCGCGGTCGCTTCATCGCTTGATTCAATGGTGTTGGGCGAAACGCAGATCCTGGGGCAGGTGCGCGATGCTTACGAGACTTCGCTGCAGCTCTCGGCGACTGGCCCGTCGCTAAACCCGCTGTTCCAGCGCGCTGTGGCGGTGGGCAAGCGCGTCTTGACCGAGACCGCGCTGGCCGAGGGACGCATCAGCGTCGCCAGCGTGGCGGTCGATTATGCACAGCGCATTTTCGAGCACTTTGGCGATAAGACGGTGCTCTGCATCGGCGCCGGCAAGATGGCGATCCTCGCGCTCAAGGGCTTCGAGGCGCTCTCGCCCCGGGAACTGCTGGTCTGCAATCGCGATCCGGACAAGGCGATCGCGCTGGCGCAGCGCTTTCGCGGTCGGGCGGTGCCGTTCGTTGACTTGCCCGATCATCTCGTGTCGGCGGACATCGTCGTCTCTTCCACCGGCTCGCAGCAGCCGATCATAACCCGTGAGCTGTTTGAGGGGCTGCGCCGCCGCCGCCGCTACCGCCCTGTCTTCCTGATCGACATCGCCGTGCCGCGCGACATCGAGCAGGAAGTGTCACAGATCGAGAACGTGTATCTGTACAACCTGGACGATCTACAGCAGGTGGTGGCGGGCACGCAATCGCAACGGCGGGAGGCGATCGACGCGGCCCGCGCGATCGTGACGAGACACGTGGAAGAGTTCGCGGTATGGCACCGGCAGCGCGAGATGGGGCCCGTTATCGATCGTCTTTACCGCCGCTATCATCGGTTGGCGCAGGAAGAATTGACCCGCACCCTTGGCAAGACGGAGGGCATCTCCCAGCCGGACCGGGCGCAGCTCGAAGAAATGACCCGGCGGATCGTGAATAAGTTGCTGCACACTCCGGTGCATACGCTGCGGCGAAGTGAGCGCTTGGGGACGCCCACGGCGCAATCGGTTCACGCACTGGAAAAGCTGTTCTGGCTCGACGAGCATGAGGAGAACTGCGCAGCTGAGCCGGATGAAGGTGACGCCGCCCCGCAAACGCCGCGGCAAGACGGCGCGTGAGCCGATGTCAGGGGCGGGGAAGTACTGATGCCACAGCTGGACTACCGCCGACGCGGCGACGATTCGCCCGACCCACTCGGAGATTTCTTCTACAGCCGAGCCACTCTCGCAGGCGCGGCGATCCTCGTCTTCATCCTCACTCTTCTTGTGTTCGCGTTTCCCAACTGGGGATTCGCAATCTCGTTGCTGGTGCTGGAGGGCGGGTGGGTAAGTGCGTGGTTGTTTTCTGCCGTTGGCTTGGGCTGGTCGTTGCTGCTGGCACTGCGGCTGGGCGACAAACTGGAAGAACACCCGCCGCGACGCTCGCGCGCGCCCTCCGTTCTCTATCTGACAACAGCCGCCGCGGTCGGGCTGGGCGTTCTCAGCCTGGTGATATTGCTGCTCGGGCTTGCCGGCTGGCTCAATCGCGCGACTGCGTTCGCTCTGCTGTTGCCCGGGTGGATTGCCGGCGTCCTTTTTATCTTTAGATCACGCGTGCAGAGAATCGCTGCGGACGAGGACGCAATGAGCCGCTGGCAGTGGCTCTGGGTGCTGGTGATGCCCCTGCTCGGGGCCGCGGTATTTTGCGCCTTCGTCCCGCCAGGAGTGCTGTGGACGCCAAACGAGCCGCACGGCTACGACGTTGTCGAATACCACCTGCAGGTGCCGCGGGAATGGTATGAAGCGGGGCGGATCGTTCCGTTGACGCACAACGTCTTTTCGTATTTTCCATTCAACGTCGAGATGCACTACCTGCTCGCGATGTATCTGCGCGGCGGGCCATGGGCGGGCATGTACATGGCGCAACTGATGCATGTTGCGTTCATCGCGTTGACGGTGCTCGCAATTTATGGCTTCGCGACCCGATGGGCGCCGTCGCGCGCAAGCGCGCTGCTCGCAACGACCGCGGCGGCAACCATTCCCTGGCTTCT
The DNA here is from genome assembly GCA_038204465.1 of Tepidisphaerales bacterium. Taxonomy (GTDB): domain Bacteria; phylum Planctomycetota; class Phycisphaerae; order Tepidisphaerales; family Tepidisphaeraceae; genus JBBRCX01. The sequence goes on from JBBRCX010000018.1 coordinate 34,619, forward strand.
GCTGCTCGCGCCGCTCGCCTACAACGAAGGCGGACTGCTCCTGTTCAGCACACTCGCCATCGGATGGACAATTGACGCCGTGGTTCATCCAAGCCGGCGGCTGGGACGATTTCCACTGGCAGGATTGATGGCGGGCTTCGCGTGCGGGACCAAACTCACAGCCGTGCCCGAGGTGCTCCTGGCTGTTCCGGTGGCATGCATCGTCGCGATACTGATCACCCGGGAAAAAGCAGCGTCCGAGGCGGAGGTCGTCCCTGTGTCACGCCGACTGCTCGGCGTCGGCTGCTTCATGGTCGTCGGCGTGGTCACCTTCTCACCGTGGTTGATTCGCAACGCGTTGTGGACAGGCAACGTGGTGTTCCCGGAAGCGATGTCGGTTTTGGGGAAGGCATACTTCAGCGACGTGCAGGTGGAACGGTGGCGCCGCGCACACCGGCCCCCGCCGGAGCAGCAGCGTGTGACGGCGAGGTTGCGGGCGGCGGCGTCGCAGATTGCCGCGAACGCCGGCTATGGCTACGTCTTTCTGCCGCTCGTGCTCGCCGCCGGCGCCGCGGCGCGAAAACAACGCGCAGTGCAGGCGCTGCTCATCATGCTCGCGCTACACGCGCTGTTTTGGCTTTCGTTCACGCACCTGCAGGGAAGATTTTTCGTCCTTGCGGTTCCCATCGGCGCGCTGATTCTCGCACACGCCGAGTGGCGCAGAGGGGCTCCTGTCGTCCTCGCGCTGATCGTGGCGATGGGGGTTTTGGCGCTGACGGCCGTCCAGATGAGGCTCAGGAGGTATCCCGCCCTGAGCCCGACGATCGGTGTGCAACAATTGGACGAGCTGACGCCCGAGGCGCTGAAATCGGTGCCGCCGGGCGCAACAGTAACGCTCGTTGGCGACGCGCGAGCGTTCAATTACCAGTTGCCCATGGCACGGCTGCGCTACCGCACGGTCTTCGACGTCGACTCATCAAAGGGCTGGAATGCGATCGACTCGTGGGCAGGCGTGCATATCTCGCCAAAGGACCCCGGTCTGTTGATCGATTGGCCTGAGTTGGCTCGGCTGAGGGCCACCTACTACGCCGTCCCGGGTTTCTAAGCAGGCGCTGCGCCTTCGAGCTTCGCGGCGAGCTCGCGCTTGAGTACCTTGCCGGTCGGTGATCGCGGAAACTCCTCCACCACGTGGATCTCGCGCGGGATCTTCCACTGCGGCAGGCCGCGCTGCCGCGAGTAGTCGCGCAGTTCGTCAGGCTTCGGTTTCTGGCCCTCGCGCGGCGTGACGAAAGCGACAATTACTTCGCCGCGACCCGGGTCCTTCTTGCCGACGACTGCCGCGTCGGCAACGGTAGGATGCGATGCGAGGATCTCTTCGATTTCACGCGGGTAGGCCTTCTCACCCGCGACGATGATCATGTCCTTCTTGCGCCCGGTGATGTGCAGAAAGCCGTCGGCGTCGATCTTGCCGAGGTCGCCGGTCTTGAAGTATCCATCGGCGGTGAGGGCGCTCAATGTCTCGGCGGGCAGGTTGTGATAGCCCTTCATGATCATCGGACCCTTGAGCCACACTTCACCCACCTGGTCGGGCCCCAGCGATTGGCTCTCTTCGTCGCAGATGCGCACATGAACTCCAGGCAATGGCTTGCCCACGCTGCCGGGCCGATGGGCCTGGGGGGTGTTGAGCGTCACGACAGGGCTCGTCTCGCTCAGCCCATAGCCCTCGTACAGCGGCGCTCCGAAGCGCTGGCGGAATCCTTCGCGCAGCGCCTGTGGGAGCGGCTCGCCGCCACTCATGACCGCGTACATGTTCTTGAAGTCTTCGGGCCTGGCGTCCTTCAAGCGGAGAATCGCTCCGAACATGCTTGGCACGCCGAACATCAGCGAGACCTTATGCTCGCGGATCGCGTTCAGCGCGCCGACGGGACTGAAGCGCGCCATGTAGACGATCGTCGCGCCCAGTTGAATGGGGGCAAGCATCATTGCGGTCAGGCCGAATGCGTGGAAGAGCGGGATCACGCCGAGGAACTTGTGCTGGCTCTGCAGGTTCGCGTGCGCAATGGCCGCATCAACATCACTCTGGAGATTGCCGTAAGTCAGCAGCACGCCTTTGGGCAGGCCGCTGGTACCACTCGTGTAGAGCAGCACCGCGACGTCTTCGGTCGTGACGGAGGGAAACTTGGGCACGATGGCAGCCGCGGGCGTCCGTGGGAGTTGGGTCACATCGACGACGTTCAGCGGCACATCCTTGATCCGCGCGATGAGCGGCGGCGCCGAAACCACCGTGTCGATCCCGCTATCCTTGATCACGTGCGCGATCTCCCGGTCGCCCAGCAGGAAGTTGATTGGCACGACGGTCTTGCCAGCCAGTAAGCTTCCGTAGAAACTGGCCACGAACGCGCTGCCGGAGGGCAGGAGCAAGCCAACGCGCGGCTGCGAGGTCTGCGCGGAGAGATAGATGCCGAGGCCGGCCGCCATCGCCGCCAGTTCCTGGTAGCTGACCCGGCCATGGTCGTCGATGATGGCCAGCTCCTGCGGCTGTCGATCGGCGTGCGTGAAGAGCGACTCGAAAAGCATAATGACCCCGCAAGTTCCTGGTTTGTTTCTACCGCGCCGTAGTTGTAAACCGAGCGCGGTGGGGCCAGCAACTGCCAACTGTTCACGTTCGCAAAAGAGGCAAGGATGCAACACGGACGACGAACTCTGATCGGCATCAGGATTTGCGGGCTCAGCACGCTGATGTCGCTGGTCGCGTTGATTGGCTGCGCGGCCCAATCCGGCGCGGAACCGGGGCCGAAGGACGGCCTGAATGCTGGATACGAGGCGCTGTCACTGAAGCAGTACGACTCCGCGATCAGTTCCGCGGACGTGTTTATCGCCGGCCATCCCGGGGGCCCGGGGCGCGCCGAAGCGTATTATCTGCGTGGGCGCGCGTTGGAAGATCGCCCCAAGCCGAATTCTTCCGCCGTGCGCTCCGATCTCCAGGAGGCGCGAACGGCGTATATTCGCGCGTTAGAATCTTCCCCGTCGCCCGCGTTGGAAGGACTTGTCCGGGCCGGCGTCGGCAATGTCGCATTCTTCCAGGACGACTACCTGACGGCCCAGCAGCAGCTGACGGCAGCCTACGAGAAGCTCGACAAGGCCGAGCAGAAGGCGGGCGCACTGTACCGCGTCGGACGCTGCCAGCAACGACTCGGAAAGTTCGACGAAGCCGATCGAACCTTCACCGAAGTTCAGCAAAAGTTCCCCGGAACCGGGGCGGCGGTCGGTGCGAAGCAGCACGAGGGCGCTCGCGGGTTCTACGTGCAGCTTGCGACGTTTCGCGTGGCAGCGGATGCGGACAAAGCCAGCGGCGCGCTGCGGCAACAGGGCGTCGCGCCCCAAACAGTGCGCACCTCAGCGGGTCAGATGGCGCTCCGCGTTCCGGCGGGATCCTTCTCCGAGGCCCGACAGATCAAGTCGCGAATGGCAGCGAGTTACCCGGATGCGCTGATCCAGCCATGAGAGCCTCGAATACTCCAGCGCCTGTGACGTGAATGCGCAACCTGTTGAACAGCAAGACGGCGCTGGTCGTGATCCTGCTGCTGCTGACGGCGGTTGCGTGGATTCGCTGGCGCGGCGGTTTTCATTGGAGCAGCGAAGCGCCGCAGACGCAGCCTGGTGCAAGCTCGCCCTCCGCCGGCGGAGCAACGGGCCGCTCCGCTTCGCCCGGCCTTTCGAAATCGGGGGGCCGTGGGGCGGACGCTCCTTCGAAGAATGCGACCAACCCCGGCCCGCCCAAGCCTGCTCCGGTCAACAAGCGCATCGCTGACGCACAGAAGGAACTCGAGGCGGCCGTCGCGGCGCTGAACCGCGCCGAAGACCGCTGCGGCAAGTCGCTCGCATCCGCCCACGCGTACAAGCTCGCTCGGGATGCCAGGAACGCCGCCGCGGAGCGCGTTCAGCGCACATCCGATCCGGAGATGTATGCAAGCGCCACGCGGGATTTGATGCGTGCGACGCAGACCCTCAGCAACCTGACGCGCGCCGCCCTGGATAAGGACCCGGAGGTTCTCGCAGCGCGCGAAAAAGCGAAGGCGAGCCGCCAGACATTGGATGCACTGAGCAAGCCGAACCCTCCATGAAGCGCATTGGACCGCGCCTTCTTAGCCGTGAGCGGTGAATTTGAGACCGAACACGCCCGCGACAATGCAGAGGATGCACACGACCCGGCCAATGGACGCCGGTTCTTTGAAGAGCCAGATCCCCACCGCAGCGGTGCCGGCGGCGCCGATGCCGGTCCACACCGCGTAGGCGGTGCCGACCGGGATTCTCTGGATAGCCAGCGAAAGCAGCCCGAAGCTGGCGATCATAAAGCCGAACGTGATGACCGTCGGCCAGAGGCGCGAGAAGTTATGGGTGTACTTCATGCCGATGGGCCAGCCGATCTCGAGCAGCCCGGCGACGAACAGGCAGAGCCACGCCATTGCAAAACTCCTTCCAATCCAAGCGCCTTGATGCTCAGGCGAGCTTCTTCAGAAACTCCGCGATTCGGTCAATGCCCTTGTCGATCTGCTGGAGGCTGGTGGCAAAGCTGAGGCGCACGTGAGTGTCGAAGCCACTGTCGTTGCCGGGCACGACGGCGACGTGGTTCTGCTCGAGCAGGGCGGAGGCGAAGCTGATCGCGTCGGTGATCTTCACGCTTCCCGCGCTCTTGTTGAAGTGAGCGCTCACGTTGGGAAAGCAGTAAAACGCGCCCCCGGGCCGCACGCACTTGATGCCAGGCAGGTCGCTGAGGCGCTGCCACATGTGCCGCTCTCGGCGCTCAAACTCGCGGCGCATCGACTCGACCGTCTCCGCGCCGCGCGGGTCGGTCAGCGCCGCAGCGGCCGCCAATTGAGTGAAGCTGGTGATGTGGCTGGTCATCTGCGACTGAAGCTTGTTGATCGCGTCGATCGCGACCCTGGGACCGCCGATGTAACCCACGCGCCATCCCGTCATGGCGAAGCTCTTGCTGTGGCAGTTAAACGTCAGCGTCCGCTCCAGCAGCGATTCGTGCAGCGTCGCGAAGCTGACAAACTTCAAGCCGTCGTACACAAGCTTCTCATAGATTTCATCGGAGAAGACGACCAGGTTCGGATGTTTCGCCACCACGTCCGCCAGCGCCTGCAACTCCTGCGCCGTATAGGCATGGCCCGCCGGGTTGCTCGGTGAGTTGATCAGAAACACCTTGGTACGGGGACCGATTGCTGCTTCAAGCTGTTGCGGCGTGATCTTGAAGCCGCGCGATTCCTCGCCGCGCACGATCCTGCTCGTCCCGCCGGCCAGTTTCACCTGTTCCGGATAGGAGACCCAATAGGGCGAAGGAATGATGACCTCATCGCCCGGATTGAGCACGGCCATAAACGCCATGTACAGACAGTGTTTTCCGCCCGCGCCGGTGGTGATCTGCTCGGGCTTGTACGGAAGCGCGTTGTCGCTGTTGAATTTCTGTGCAATGGCGGCCCTTAGCTCCGGATAACACGGCGTTGGGGTGTACTTGGTCTGCCCCTTGTCGAGCGCGGCCTTGGCGGCGTCCTTGATAAAGGCGGGGGTGTCGAAGTCGGGCTCGCCCGCGCCGAAGCCCACCACGTCAACGCCGGCCTTTCTCAATGCCGCCGCTTTGGCGCTGACCGCCAGTGTGATGGATTCCGAGATGAGCGACAGCCGATCGGCGAGCGGGAACATGAGACTCTCCTTGCACACAGCCGGACGAAGGAACGTAGTGGAGGGAGACGCCGGATTCAATCCGCAGCGCGGGCGCGCGATGAAACGCGGAAGGCTGCCGTGCGGCCTGGCACCCGATAAAGCACTTACATCGAAAGGTCGTACAGGCGGTATGAATCGTTTTCGAAAACGAGGTGCTGTGATGGTGGCGTCCGTGTATCCCGTGAGAGAACGACGTAGCGGGCTGAATAGCGACGAGCGATCTTCACGAGGTAATCCGGCGGAAGCGAGTCGTAGCGAACGGACATCGCAGACGGGGCGGAGTCGAGCCCGCGTGGCAGTGTGCGCAGGTCTTCGATCGCCAGAACGGAGCGGAGCCGGTCGCGCCACTCGGCCATCTCACTTGCCAATGGCGGAACACCCTTGAAGTTCACCACGATCGCCCGCTGGGCACGGAGCCGGAAGGCCTGCTCGTCGGGCGGGACCAGGAAGACCGCATCGACCGGCGTGTGTGATCGATCGCGTGCCCAGTCGCAAAGCGCCAGATAATCCGCCTCGCGCGCGGTGATGTTGCTGACGCCCAGCCAGCGGTAGCAGCTAATGCTCACCTGGACCAGGAGGGCGGCGGTCGCCAGCGCATAGAGCGGAAGCCGCATGCGGGCAAAGGGAGCCCCGCACAGGCAGGCGCAGACCAGCGAACTTGCGGTCAGGAACAGGAGCATCCGCACGTCACGCCCCGCGTGCTCCAGCGCGCTGAGCGAAAGGACCCCGAGCGAATTCGCCGCCACCAGCGCGAGCACCACAGTCGCCGCGGCGCAGACATAGACGCTGCCGCGCGTCGTGGTGAGCCGGCGGATGAGCCAACCACCAACCAGGTAAGCAGCGCCGATGCAGCTGAGGAGCTTCGGGAAGATGCTGAAGCGGTAGAACGAGAGGTTGATCAACAGCTCGCTCACATACCAGATGCCGGCGCCCAGCAGCGAGATGAGCATCGCGCCGCAGATGATGAGGAAGATGCGCGAAGTCTCGCGCCGGGCGAACGTCGGAGCGGCGCGGCGCGCGGCCATGTACGCGAGAGGAATGGGCCAGAGGAAGTTCAACCAGACGCCGGCCGACCAGGTCAGCGGCTCGAAGTGGTGCGGCGCGCGAAGTCGAACAAACAGGTCGACATACTCCGGCAGCGGCAGCGGGTGCTGCTGCGCCCGTAGCCGGAGCAGAACGCTCAGGACGCTGGGGAGCGAGAGCAGCATGATCGTGATTCCACCGATCACGTAACGCGTGAACTCATGTTTGCCGCGGGTGACCGCCAGTTCCTCCGCGTCGGCGCCGAAGCCAGGCCGGTACCAGCGCCAGGCGGCCAGCGCCCCCCACAGCGGGACCACCGCTAGCGCATGGTTCAAATGCGACATGCCGGCCAGTCCGAAGCAGACAGCGGACCATCCAATCCTCCCACTGACCCACATCAGTATTCCCCAGAGCATCGCGATATTCGCGATGTTGCTCGGGAGGAAAGCATGGTCCTGCAGGAAATCGCAATCGCCCGGGGCGACGCCGCCGTTGGAGGCATAGAAGAAGAGCACCGAGAAAAGGTAAGTCACGTGCGAGCCGCCGAGCTTTCTCACGAGCCCGAACCATGCCACGTGAAGCAGCACGACCAGGACGATGTAGCCCGAAAGGAATGCCGGCTCGAGAATGTTGAGCCGCATCAGCCAGCGCGTGAGCACGGCGAATGTGAAGTGGTATTGGGTCGTATGCGTGAGCAGCCAGTCGTTCCGAAACAGCTCGGGCGACAGGTGGCGAAGGGCATCGAGCAGATACAGCGTCTGATTGCTGCGGCCAAACTCGTAGCCCTGAACGTAGAGTGTTGTCGCAACGCCGAGGCAAACAGCGAAAAGGGCCGCGAGGATCTGACCGGCGTGCCGCCGGGCCCATGAGCCCAACTGCGAGACCGTCGGCAGGTCATAGTCCGTCCACAGCGCAACCGAGGCGCGGAGTCGGCGCTCGGACGCGGCGGCGGGAGTGCGGGAGGAGATCGTGGACATATGACAAACTCCAGCACTTACCCGCGCTGTTCGGTTTCTCCACTCGGAACCGGGGAAGCGGCGGCGGCCCGTTTCTCGACGCCCGCCGATGCACGCAGGGCATCCGATGCCACCTCCAGATAGATCGACCGCTTTGGCTCGCGCTCTGGAATAGCCGGGGAAGCTTCATCGGCCGTCGAACGGAGGCGCCGACGCAAGGGCTTCTGCTTGAGCAGGTAAAGCGGCCTGCCCTTCACTTCGTCGAACACGCGAGCGAGGTATTCGCCAATCAGGCCGATAAAGAACAGTTGCAGGCCGCCCAGGATCAGCAGCGTGCACATCACCGATCCCCAGCCGCGCAGCAGGTCGCGGAACAGGAAATAGCGCGTGATGATGTAAGCCATGTACCCGGCGCCGCAGAGCGTCACGAAGAGCCCAAGGCGGGAGCTTGCCTGCAGCGGCTTTGCGGAGAACGAATAAACCGCGTTGGAGGCCAGCGCGAGCATGCGGCCGATCGTGTATTTCGACTTCCCCCCGCCGCGCGGGGCAGCGGTGTAAGACACGAACGCGCGTCGGAAGCCGATCCACGACACCATTCCCCGCAGGAAGCGGTGGCGTTCCGGCAGTTGACGCAGGGCACGATGTGCCCGTCGCGAGAGCAGGCAAAAGTCAGCGGCGCCAGGCTCGATGCGGGTGTCACTCATCCGGTTCAGGATGGTGTAGAAACCGCGCGAGGTGAGACGCTTGAAGAATGTTTCGTCTTGAGTGCTCTCGCGGACCGCTGACACGACATCGTTACCCTCCTGCCAGAGCTCGATCATGCGCGGAATCAGCGTCGGGGGATGCTGGAGATCCGAGTCCATCATCAGCACGGCATCGCCGCAGGCGGCGTCGAGGCCGGCGGTCAGGGCGATCTGGTGTCCGAAATTGCGCGAGAGTGAACAGACGCGCACGCACGGATCGGCGCCGGCGAGTGCGTTGAGGCGCGGCAGCGTTTCATCTGAGCTCCCATCGTCAACGAAGAGGATGCGATGCCGGAAATGGGGCAGCGTGCCGAGCACCGCCTTCAGGGCCCGATAGAAGGGCTCGATGACCTCTTCCTCGTTGAAGCACGGGCTGACCACGCACAACGTCTTACGCTCGCGAATCATTCTGAGTATTCCTGAAGCAAGCTCGGCGTAGGTGGCGAACGGCGTGAGGACATGGCGCAGACTAAGCCGCTGCGCCCGCCAGTCTTCAATTCACCCACTGCGCCCAGAGGGTATCAGCCCTCTCGAATTCATGCAAAAACCATTCCCGACGGTCACCCCAACTTGAATCTTGCCGACGGGTAGGAGGCCACCCCGGCGGACGTCGGCGATTGCCGATTTCGCACCTTAGGACCGATAAAAACGACACTCTCACTCTATTTCGACCAAACCGGACGCGTCGAAATAGCCCAAGTCACGCAGCCGGCTGATGAAATGCCGCCGATCGGGGTTCTCCTCCCGGTTGAACAGCTGGCGCAGCACGATGAATCCGAAAGCTCGATAGAACGCAAGTTGCTGATCGGCAAGCCCTGCACGAGAAGGAGTGAGCGTCTGAATCATTTCGGTTCCGGCGTGGTTCGTGGAATGATATCGTGAAGCCTGCTATCCCGACCCCTTGGATTCTCCGCCATTTAGCCCCGATGTCAGAGGTTGCGTTCTTACCCCCGCCGCATGGCCAAGTTAAGAAACCTCAGCCGGGGCATCGCTGGTTCCACCTTGCAACTTCACCATTCCGCAGTGGACCCGGCGCTCGCCTGCGCCCAATTCAAGTTAAGGCGCCCCTGAGCCGCGTCCGATAACTCATAAGAGATGATCGATCGGCTTATTGAAGCGCTGGTACTGAGCAAAAACGAGGCGGCCGACGGCGTCCTGCTGGAGGCGCTGAATCTCGGCGTGGAGCGCGAGCAACAGCTTTCGCTCGGAGCTTTGATGCGCCGAAAGACCGTACGCGGACTCAGCGGGGTCATCGGCCGCTATGCCGATCTCCCTGAATCACTCCAACTGCACATTCTGCACAACATCAAGACGTTCCATGACGCGCTGCGCGAATGCGGACGCAGCGACAAGATCCCCCTGCGGCTTGCGGCGCTGAAGCTCATCGCCCTGGGGCGGCAGGGCAAGCTCGCGTACGTCCTCTCGGAAAACCTTCACGAATCGGACGAGAGCCTCTCCGAGGCCGCGACTGAGGCAATGGTGGCCCTGGCCCGCTGGGTCGCACTCGAGACGCGGTCGCTGCAGCGAGGCTCGGCTGATCCGGCTGCCGCCGAGCTTGCCCATTCGGTCACGGAGGTTGCCAACCCAGGCAGCTCGACCAAATCGCTCAATCCGTTGTATGACGAGCTGATGGACCAGCGCCCGGAGATCGAGGCGGCGGTCGCCCGGTCGCTCGACGTCCATCGCGGCAAGCATGGACCCGACCTGCTGCGCGCGGCATTGCTGCTGTGCGACTGGCCCGGCAGCAAGACGCTGGCCATCCTCCACACCGCCAAGCATGGCGGCCAGAGCCCGATGGTGCGCCGTCTGCAGCAACCGCCCGCGAGCGAACACGTCGAGGCGTTTCTGCTCGGCGCCAGTCATGGCCAGCTCCGTTCTCATTTCGGCATTGTCTTTGCCCATATCGATGAAGCCCCCGTCCTCGACGCGCTGCTGCGAAAAACCCATTGGCTCAAGGACCAGCAACTGCAATTGTGCATGCATCAGGTGACGCGCGGCGCCTGGTGGAGTGATGGCGACCTGCTGCATGATATCGAGCGCCGCACCAGCGAAGACGCGGTCAAGATCGCCGAGTGGCTCGGCGTCTCCGGGATCCACGATGTCGTGCAGGACGAGCGCATGGTTCGGCTATGTCATCGTGCGAAGGATGACTTCTCAGCCCGGTTGCGGTTGCTGCGCGTGGCGGCGCGCCGGCGCCGCGGAGCTTCCGTGCAACTCCTCGTCGCGCTGCTGGGCGATCCAGATGAGCGCATCGTCCGGATGGCAGCGCGGGAGATCGTCCGCCGCAAGCCCAACGACTTTGAGAACGTGCTGCTCCAGCTCATGACCAACGCTCCCGAATCGGTGCGCCGCGTTATCAGCCGCGCCATCGGTCAGGCCGGCTTCGAGCATTTTTGGGAACAATACGACCGGCTCAACAAGTCCACCCGCAAGCAGGCGGGGCGGGCCATGCTGAAGATCCTGCCCGACGCCGTGCAACGGCTTCACCGCCGCCTGCTCAGCGGGCCCGTCGAGCAGCGCATCAAGGCGATGCAGATGGCGCAGGAACTGGAGCTCTGCGAGAAGCTGCGCGAACCGCTGCTGCAACTTTCGATCGATCCCAACGCAAAGCTGCGCAGCAAGGCGGTCTCGGTGATCGGCGATCTGAGCTCGGTCCCGGCGGAACATCTGGTGGAACGCCTCGTGCAGGATGCGGACGCGCGGGTCCGCGCCAACGCGATCGAGGTGCTGGAATCGAAGCGCGACACACAGTTCGTCCCGATGCTCGCGCAGCGGGCGCGGGCTGCCAACAACCGAGAGCGCGCCAACGCCATCAAGGCGCTGCACACCATGAAGGTGAAGACAGCCAGTGGGCAACTGCTCCTCATGCTGCGCGACGACCGCGCCGAGCACCGCATCTCCGCCCTGTGGGCCCTGCGGCAGATCGGCTGGTGGCAATTGCTCGGCGAAGTTGGACGCCTCGCCAAGGAAGACGGCAACATGCGCGTCCGTCGCTACGCACTCGGCGTCCTGCGTAACGTCGCAGAGCTTGCCAGAACACAAAAACAATCCGCCTAGCAGCAGCCCGCAGATCGGTTTCAACGATGAACACCGCAATGAACGATCGACAGCAAGCCGCTCCGCAGCCTCATTTCAATCTGCGAGGGCGCTTCGCAGCCACATGGGTCGCGCTCGCGCTCCTGATCCCCGTCGCGATCGCATCGGCCGCGCCGACACAGGAAGAAGTCTTCCGCAGCATCCAGGAAAATGTCGGCGAATCCGCCAACTCCGGCCACGTTCTGGCGCTGTTCGCCGACGGCGCCGGCGTGCTCATCCTGTTAGCCGTTTTCAGCCAGCGGCCCAACCGCGTGGTCGCTCCCAAAACGCTGCACCATCAAGGGAAGCTGCTCAAGGAAATCATGAAGAGCGTGCCGCTGCGCTCCGCGGAGCTGAAGCAATTGAAGATGCTCGCCGAAGAGTCCGCCAGACGTGACGGGGTCGAGCCGCTTCAGAGTCCCCTGACACTTCTGTTGTGCCCTTCGGTCCTCGCAAAAGCGTTGAGATCACGCCCCGCGAAGCTGGACCGCAAGGTCCTTGCCGGCATCGTCCGCAAGCTCGGGACGAAGCACGCCGCGGCGTAGCACCAAACCCTCGTTGCGGTAAGAAAAAAGAAGCGCGGCGAGATCGAATCGCCGCGCCTGATGCTTTCGCCGATGCGGCTTGCGTTACCGCTTCGACTGATCGAAGTAACCCACGAAATATAGGAACCGGTTCTGGTTCAACACCGGAACATACAGCTGTGCGGCCTTCGTCTCCACCGCCGTGTAAGCCTCCAGCGCAGCCTGCGCGTCTGCCGCGCGCTTCTGCTCGATGGGATTATTCTTGTCCTCGTCGCTCAGCGTCGGAACGGTCGGCGCCTTGCCAAGCACCACGAAGTCGGTATCGGCATCCACCTTGTCGGTCAGTCGGCCGCCCCATTGCGTGACGAGACGTTGGATGATTTTCGCGTCATCCGCGGTCGCCACGCCGTTCTGATCCATGTCGAAATTGCCGTACACCAGGAAGTTGTATTTCGTGTTCCTGTCGTAAACCAGGTTGGCGATGATGTCGCCTTCCACCAGTGATTGGCCCGGCTCAAGCTTCACCACCCGGCACTCGCTGCTTCCCGGCCCCACCCGCACCACTTCGATTGAACCCTTGCCGACCGGCATGTCGGTATCGCTATCGCTCATCCCCTGCCCGAGCGGCGGAATCCCCTTGCGCTTGTCATACACCGCGAACGTGAGGCCGGGCGCGACCTGATCACCTTCTCCCAGATCGATGTAGACCGTCGTGCTGTCCGGGATCCGCGTGATATGCCCGTCAGGCTGGCGGATGACGGCATTCTTTGTATCCATGCGAATGCCGGCGAGCTTGCGCTGCGCTTTGTCCAGGTCCGTTTGCAACTGCTTGATGGCCGCATCGCGCTGCGCCACCTGCTTGGTCAATTCGTTCGCGCTGCCTTGGACCCGCGTGACCGTCTTGGTTGTTTCGTCGCTGATCGATTTCACCTGCGTCGCCTTCTGCTCGCGCTCCGTCGCGATCGTCTTCAACTCCGCTTCCACTTTCGCCCGCTCGGCGGCGACGGCGGTGTCACGCTCGCCCAGCAGGTTCTTCTGGTCGGCGATCGTCTGGTTGCGGGCGTCGTCCGCTTCCTTGGCCGCCTGAACCAGCTTGGTGTTCTGCTCCCGAATCGCGCCCACTTTCGTCGTCAGGGCCTTCAACGCCGTCAGCAGGCTGTCCGAAGCCGACAGTTTCAAGTCCGCTTCAGGTCCATTTGCGTCCGCGAGCGGCCTCATCGCCTCGGCGACCTGCTGGTCCGCGGGGGGAGTCGGGTTGCCGGTCCCGGTGATCAGCTTCGCCATCTCGTTCCGCTGCGCAGCCACCGCTTCGATGGTCGAGAGGTTCCGATACGCTGGATTGCTCGCCAGCGACGCTTTGATGTTGGTCGCCTCCGGGCTGCTCATGTAAACATCCGAAACAAACTGCTTGTACTTGCTCTGCAGGTCCGCGATGTCCTTCTCCCGGGCGCGCTGCTGCGTGTGGAAGTAGATCGCGAAGATCGTGCTCGTCACGAAAAGGACGCTCATGATCACGACCGTCGTGATCAGGCCGCCTCGCGATCCCTGCGGGTTGATGGGGGGCATACGGCTCTCCAGTTGGTGCGGTGACCAGGTGACTATTCGCTGCGTGAGTACTCTGCAGCGGCCGGGTATGACGGGCGCGGCCGCGTGTCGGAAGGTAGGCTTCCGCCGAATCTATTACGCCAAATCCTACCCCTCGGAGCGCGCAGCGGTCAAGAATTCCCGGCCTGCGCCAAAGGTGAGCTTCGCCCCATCGGCCGTCGCGCCCGATGGCGCAACCCGGCAGTTTCAATTGATTCCTGAATTCGTCGTGCTGTGGAGAGGACCAGCCTCAATGTCTGCGCTCGAATTGAAGCCAAACCGCGAAGGTGACAAAAGGAAGAAGAAGGCCAGGGGAGCGATGTTCTACTTCCGCTCCACCACCCTCACGTCCGCCTCGCGCGTTGGCTGCCCCTGCTCGGTGACGATCAGTTTGCCGACCGGCAACCCTTTTTCCGGCGAGGACAACTTCACGACGAGCGACCAGTCCTTGTTCCCCTCGAAGCGGATCACGATCGTCGCCCCTTCGTGCGAAACGCTCGCGCCTTTCACCAGCGCCAGCCGCGAGATGCCTTTGTTCTTGTAGAGAACCGAAGCGGAAGGCGCCGCCCGCAGATCGACTTCATAGTCCGCGCAGGAGGCGGGAAGCGGCGAGCCATCCGCGCTCTCCAACCGCCACTCGCCGCGAAAGCGCTCGGGAATATCTTGCGGGCCAGTCGTGAGTGCAGCGAACAACGACCGATGAGCGGCGAGCGCAAGCGAGCCCCAGAGAATGAACCACAACAGCTTCATCACCCGATCCACCAGAAAATCCAAGCCATAGATAAACGGGCGATAATCACACGAACCAACACGCGCAGCCGAAGACCACGTTGCACGCAATGGAACCGACTGCCGCTAACCCCTTACCCATCGATGCCATCGGTGGCTAATTCTTCTTCGTGTTGTCCATCTGCGACTAATCAAGCCGCCAGCCGGCGCCGCCGCGCCATTGCCGCCGCGGAAGCCAGCAACATCAGCCCCAGCGTGCCCGGCTCCGGAACGCACACAAGGTTCGGATCGGCCACCGCGCTCCATCCGTTGAACCCGCTATTGCCCAGGGCCGTGTTGATGGTGGCGATATCCCCGGCCGCGGGGACTCCCGTGCCGTTGGCCTTCACGAGCGTCGCGGCGCCGCCTTTGTCCCCGTAGTCCAGCGGAACCCGGCGATCACGCCGAAGTCTCTCGGATCCCCCGGCGTCTCGTTGATCTCCCGCACCAGCCAGGTGTCAAACTTCGCGCCTTTGACCCCCGGCGTATCGTTCGTCTCATACAGCTTGTCGCCATTGCCTGCGGTGCTGTTGAGCGTTGCCTCCTGCGCGAGCGTCAGATACCACGGAAGATTGTCCTCGCCCACCGAGGTGTCATATCCGCCGCTCGGCGTGTCGATGACCGGGATGACCAGCGCGGCATTGTTATAAGTTGGATTGGTCGCACTCGCCGTGAGAGCCGTCACCACCTGCACCCAGTGATAGGTCGTGCAGTCGGCGAAGTTCGGCGTCGTGAGCGTGAACGTCGCGTCCATCGTCACGTTCGTAAAGCCATCACCCCGCGCAGCGCTGTCAGTGGTATTCGCGTCGATTTTCCCGACGTTCGTATTGGCGGTGCCGTTCACCGTCTCATTGACCGGATTGATCGCGATGGTCGCAGCGCTCGCCGCCGCGCTCCCGAGCCCGATGAACCACAGCACCGCAAGCATCTTCACAAAACCGTTTGCAAGAACCCGTTGCATAGCATTGCCTCCCGTCAGCCGAGGACGCTCCCAAATGGAAGCTGCCCAACCGGCCGACCCTTGTGAATGTGACTGAAACCCCGAAGCCCGAAACGCCGCTAGCCACGGCGTTGAACGGGATGGTACTGACGCGTCTAAATATTACAACACCGGTTCGCCGGAATTTGCCCGATATTCCCGAACCGGAAATCTCCAGCCGCCCCCGCCAATAGCCACCCTCGCGAGCGATGTTGCCCGTCCCACCCGAGCACAAGTAGTTGCCTGGAGCGGAAGTCGACGCCCGCCGACACCGATCAGCCAAACCGCACACTCTCGACACTCTTTCACCCCCTGAGTACGATTTCATTCCGCGAAAGAGCGGCCGTTCCCGTAGCTCAATTGGATAGAGCGTCGGCCTCCGAAGCCGAAGGTTATAGGTTCGACCCCTATCGGGAACGCTTGATGTAAATGTCGCCGAACGCCAAAGATGCGTACCTGCCCGCGTGGGGCAGCGCGGCCCGAAAGTCCAGGCGCAAAACGGTACTTACCGTCTTGCACTCGATTGGAGGCCGTTCATGCCCCGCCTTACGAGCCAGACACCCAAATGCCGGAAGCACAAAGCCAGTGGACAAGCCGTGGTCACGCTCAACGGACGCGACATTTATCTCGGGGCGCACGGCACGAAAGCAAGCAAGCAGGAATATGACCGACTTATTGGGGAATGGCTGGCCAATGGCCGGCGGCTGGCTCCGCGCGGATCGACGCATGACCTAGCCATCGTTGAAGTGGTGAATGCTTTTTGGAAGCACGCCAAGGAGTGCTACTTTCAGCCCGGGGGCAACAATGGTGAATTGGGGTCGTTTCGACTGGTGCTTCACGAATTGAAACGACTTTACGGCAGCACACCCGCCATTGATTTTGGACCTCTCGCCCTGCAAGCGGTTCGAGAAGCAATGGTGGAGGCAGGCTGGAGCCGCACGTACGTGAATCGTCAGGTCGGCAGAATTAAGCAGGTGTTCAAATGGGCGACGGCACGGCAGTTGGTCCCCGTCTCAATCTACCAGGCCCTGCAGTGTGTGACTGGCTTGAAGAAGGGCCGATGCGACGCCCGCGAGTCACTACCGGTCAAACCGGTACCGGAGGCGAGGATTGAGGCGGTACGCCCCTTTTTGTCGCCACAGGTGGAAGCGATGGTTGATCTTCAACTGTTGACCGGAATGCGACCAGGCGAGGTGTGTCAGATGAAGCGGTGCGATATTGATATGTCCGGAAAACTCTGGCTGTATCGGCCGCCGGTGCACAAGACGCAGCACCACGGGCATGACCGCGTCATCCGACTTGGTCCGAGAGCGCAGGTGATTCTCCCGAGGTTTTTCAAGTCGGACCTGCAAGCCCCCTTGTTCAGTCCAAGCGAAGCGGAATCCTCACGGCGACAGAAAATGCATGATGAGCGGAAGACGCCTTTGTCCTGCGGAAATATTCCGGGAAGCAATCGGAAGGCTCGCCCCGGAAGAAAGCCAGGCACGTGCTACAGCGTGAACGCCTATCGAAGGGCGATCTGCTATGCATGCGAGCGAGCATTTGGAATGCCTGACGAAATTAAGGCCGCACGCGGGGACACAGCAGATGAGAAACGAAGCAAGGCGCAGCAGCGAAAAGCGTGGCGAGCGGCAAATACATGGCATCCTCATCAGCTTCGTCACAATGCGGCAACGAATCTGCGGAAACAGCATGGCCTTGAAGCCGCGCAGGTGATCTTGGGTCACAAGACCTTGACGGTAACGCAGGTTTATGCGGAGAAGGACGCCGAGGTGGCTGAACGGGTCATGCTGGAAGTTGGATGACGCGGAAGGACG
>JBBRCX010000019.1:0-51388 GCA_038204465.1 Tepidisphaerales bacterium
GATGGCAGCAGCCCGGTGCTGAGCTACTACGACGTCGCCGCCGCCAACCTCGCCCTCGCGCGCCTCAACGGCTCGCGCTGGATCACCACAGCCGTCGCCCCCGTGACCCCAGGCACCAGCGGCACACACCTTTTCATCGACCCCGCAAACGGCTTGGCCGACATCGCCTACTCCGACGCCGCCGGCGCCCTCCGAGCCCGCTCCAGCGGCGGCTCGTTTGCCGTAACACGCCTGTACAGCGGTCGGGCGGTCGTGGCCCACCAGCCCGGAAGCAACGTGCTCTTCCTTGGCACGATCGACAACGAGGGTGCCCTCTCGTTCGAACCCTCCCTCGCGCCCGTGACCGCATTGGCCGTAACGGTCGCCTCCGCGCACCGCATCGACGTCTCCTGGTCCAACAGTCCCGCCACTGGAACACTGCTGGTCGAACGCGCCGCCGGCAGCGGATCGTTCTCGACGGTTGCAACGCTCGCCGGCGGCGCGACTGCGTACGTCGACACCACCGTCTCCGATTTCAGCACCTACAACTATCGCGTCCGGATTGTCGACGCCATCGGACGAGAAGCCGTTTCCGATGCCATCTCCGCCGCCACCCCGCTGGCGGCGCCCACCGATTTAAGTGCCGTCTCACCTTCGATCAACGAAATCAGTCTGTCCTGGACCGATGCCTCCGCGGCTGAGAGTGGCTATGTTGTGCAACGATCGCTCGATGGCCAAAACTTCGACACCATCGCCGCGCTCCCTGACGGCTCAACCGACTACACCGACGACACGCTCTCCTCCGGTGCGAGCCGATCCTATCGCGTGATCGCCACGACCACGTCGGGCGCGGCCGCCTTCTCCAGCGCCATTACCGCGCTGTCGTTGCCTGACGTTCCGGACGACCTTGTCGCCGGGCCCGGCGCCGATCCTTCCTCCACGATTGATCTCACCTGGAGCGCCCCCAGCGGCGCAGTGGATGGATACAAGATTGCCCGCTCGTCCGACGGGGTGAATTTCACCGACATCGCCAGCATCGGGCCGCAGGCGGATTCAAACGGGAACCTCACCTTCACCGACACCAACCTTCCCGGCGGCGCCGGCTTCGCCGAGGGCAGTGTCTGCACTTACCAGGTCCGCGCCTTCAACTCGGCCGGCGAAGGTGACGCCATCGAAGCCGCCAGCGACGTGCCTACCTGGCTCCGCGCGCCGACCAACCTCACTGCCACCGCAACTTCGCCCGGCCACATCACCCTGAACTGGACCAACCCCTCTGCCGGCGCGACCGGCTTCATGATCGGCTACTCCACCAATGGGCTGGGATGGACCATCCTTGCCAACCCTTCCGGCACTTCGACACAGTACGTCGTAACCACCGGACCGGCCGGCTCCCTGATCGTCCCCGGAACCGGTTGCTACTTCTGGGTCATCGCCACCAGCGCCGACAACTCCTCCGACTACTCCAACACCGCCATTGTTACCGCGAGTTAACGCGCGCCTCATAAAGCCGCACGCGCACGCGCTGCACCACCAGTTCTTCGCGCAGTCGCCATCCCCAGTCACTTCGAATCACGGGGCGCTTGTGCGGGCTCAGGACGAGGAGTTGTGGAGCAATCTGAGAAAGTTGGAACAAGAGCGCCGGCAGCCGGGAGGGTTCGCACAGATGCAACGCGAAACTGCAGACGATCAAGCTATAGCGTTCCGAGGCGAGCGCTCCTGCAGCGATGTCTTCGAAGCTATAAGAGCGCGCCGGACGTCCGATGCGCGCCTGGTAGGCTTCCGACGTGAACGGGTCGACTCCGCTGATCTGCTCGGCCCCCAGCGATTGCAGAACCAGCGTCGCTTCGCCGCTGCCGGCGGCAAGGTCCAGCACGCGGCTCAGGTCCAGCCGCCATTGTTCGTGCCCCCTGCGAAGCGCATCGCCGATCTGCGGCTCGTGCGGGTTGCGGTATTCACCGCCAAATGACCGGTAATACGCCTCGACGCCGTGCTTCTCATACTCGCCGCGGATGCACGGCTCATCGGATCTCGGCGCCATGTCCCCCATCATTGCTCAGAAGCGACGGGTTTTGAACCTCAAGCCATCGCCGCCGGTGTCGGACCAACCGGCGGAGTCATTGGTCCGTCAGCGCGGCGGCGCTTTGCCCCGCGATACCAGCGCCAGCCCAGCCACAGGATCAACAGCCACGGACCGATCAGGCACAGCCCGACCACAATCATCTGCACGGTCCACAAAAGCCCCAGCGCGCTGGTGCGCAAACCTTCACGGATCGTCGCCCACAGGCCTCGGTCGCTGCCGACGATCACTTCCTCGTTCGCCAGCGTCACTTCCAATCGCACCCGGGCGATGGCTCCTTCAGGCGCCTGATCGTTGCTGCTGGTCTGCTGGGCCCGCACCTTCCCCGAACTATGAACGCGCTCCAGCAATTCGAACTCCTTCTCCTGCCCAACGTCCAGCAGCACCTTTGCCACCGTGCGCCCGTCGGGCTGCGAGGAAAAGGTTGGCGAGATCACCCGCCCGCCCGCCGCGGTGGCGGCGGCCTCCAGATCGTGCAACACCTTGTTCACGTCCCGCACCTCGACTCCCAGCGAGGTGGTCCGCCGCGGCGGCAGCGCCTGCGGGTCCTTCATGTTCACCGTAAACCGCAGCCGGCTATCGACCGTCCCCTGTTGTTCGGCCAGGCGCTCGACACGCCGGGCATAAACATCGCCCGCGTCGGCAAAGGTTTTCTCAACTGCCGCAAGGTTGTCGCGCCGCACCGCGAAGTCCAGGTGCCCCGTAACATTCGCCGGGTCCTGTTCGTCCAGCTGCGATTGGATCATTTGCGCCCCCAGGTCGCGCAATGACTCCAGCACCTTCGCATAGCGCTCGCGAACGTTCTTCGCCGCAAGCTGCACCGTCCTCGTCTCCCGCGCATTCAATCGCGCTTCGTCCATGAAGCCAACAACCAGCCGCACCTTGCTGTCAACCGTGTTCTCCGTGTCACTGGAGCGCGACATGTTTCGCGAAACCACGTCCCCAGCCTGGCGCAGTGCCTCATCAAGCTTCAGATAATCCTCCCGGCTGATTTCAAAGTCGATCTGCCCGCTGACGTTGCTCTTGTCCTGCTCGGCAAGTTGCGAATTCAATACCCGCGCCCCCGCGCCTCGCACCGCCGCGAGCAGCTTGTTGAACGACGCAGGCACCTCGCGGGCCGCCACCTGCAGGCTCGTTGTCTCGCGCGGCGCAACGCTCGCCAGCGATACGATCCGCAGGGAAAAGCCGCGCTTCGCGTCGGTGGTGTTCTGCGTGTCCGGATTGTTGGCCACGTCCAGCCGCATCAGCGTCCCCGCCGCGGTAATGACGCTCGACAGCACGTCGGCCTGCTCCGACGGGACTTCCACTGCGATCGTCCCCACCGTCTGCTCAGCCTTTGGGCGGTTCAGCTGCGACGTCACCACGCGACCCTTGGCCGATTTCACCTGCTCGAGAATCAGACGGTACGTCTTCTCCACATCCTCCGCCGCCAGCACCAGCGTGCTGCTCTGACGGGGAGCGACGTTGGCTAGGTTGTACAGCGAGATCAGGAAGTGCGTGTCGCGCTTCTCCACCTTCACCGCCGCGGCCGGCGCGCCCGTTCCACCCTGCGTCGTCTGCCGGCGGTCCACTTCGAGGCGGCTCACGCGCCCGATCTGCCGCAGGCGGTCGATCAACGGGCCCGACGCATCAGGGGACACTTCCGCTTCGATTGTGGCCGAGAGCTGCCCCGCATCGTGCTTCTTCAGGTCCGATGCGACGATCCGGCCCTTGGCCTGCTCGATTCCGGCGATCGCTTCCGCGCGCGCCTTCTCGATGTCTTCAGCCTCGACCCCCATCTTCACCTGCTCGAACTCCGAGGCAAACGTCGGCGTCTTGATGTCGCGCTCGTACAGGCTGACCGTAAGCGTCGAGAGCGAGACGAGGTTGTTGTAATAGCGGATCTCGCCCTCGAGGGTCTCGATCTTCTCCCGGTATTCGCCCAGCTGCTTCTCCGCCGCCAGCAGGTCTTTGATCTGCCCCTGCCCGCTCTTGATGATCTCCAGCAGCCGTGCCTCCATCGCGCGGTCCGCGCGGAGCCGGCTCTCCAGGTCGGTGTACTGCTTGGTGATGTCCTGCGCGCCCAGACGAGAGCTCTTCAAGTCGCCAAGCCCGCGCAGCTTCAGAACCAGCGTGTCGAGGCGATCCGGCGGAACGCGCACGACCACCGAACCCTTCACCTTGCCGTTGGGCAGCTTTTCGGAATCCGTCGTCGCGACGAAACCGCCCTCTTCGCCGGCAATCTTCGTGATCTGCATCAACGCGCTGTCGAAGCTGTCCACTTCGAACTGCACTTCTCCATTGCGAATGATCTTCTGCTGCGAAGGCTGCGTTGTCGTGGGCGGCCGCGGAGACTGCGTAGGCGGCTCCGAGCGGGGTCGCTCAGCGGACGCGGGCGTCTGAGTGCCCGCCTGGGCCACCGCCCCGCCCTCCGGCCGGTCCGCTCGCCCATCAACGTTCGCATTAGCTTCCAAGTCCGCCTTTGACCCCTGTTTTGAATCAATTCGTTTTGGAAGACCATCCCCCACGCCCAGCGCGGAACCGCCCGTCGCACTTCCACCTGCCTGCTTGGCGAATGCCTCTCCAGGCTTGAACCCATCCTTGCTAGTGCCTCCGGCCTCGGACAATGCGTTGAGATCTGCTTGCCCGTCTCCGTTGTGATTTGAATACCCCGCGCCGCTATCGCCGGCCTTTGCTTCGCCTCCCTTGGGGACATCGAAGTCCAAAGACAAGTCATACGCGTCGTTCGGCAGTGGCGCGACCTTTAGGGGTGGCGCGGTGACTGGCGGCGGAACCGCGTCGTTCGCAGCCGGTCCCTGTGGGGACATCTCCTTGTCGAGCGGCGGATTCTGAACGATAAGCCCTCCCGAAACGGTTGAGTTCGGAATGAGGTTCCAGCCGGTCCGGCCCCTGACGTCAGAGTCTTTCGGAAGTCCGCGGCCATTTACGGCAGAATCAGTCTTGACTGCGAAATCGAAATACCCAAAGTCCCGCGCCATCTCCGCCGGCGTCGCCAGCCCCCGCTCTCCTGCCATCGACCTCGACGCATCCTGAGCGATGACCATCGGCGCCTTCCCCGCCGTGACTCTGGACCCTTTCGCGCCGACCATCGGCAAGGTCCCATTGCGCAGCCGATCGTTTGCGGCGTACCCCAACGCCCCAAGCACCACCGCAGCGGCAACACCGGTTGCGGCTCGATACAGAACCGGATGGCGTCGCAGTGGAATCGTCAACCGCCAGTCCGGAACGACGGCATGCTGCAGGCCGCGGACGATCCGCTGTTCGAAACCTTTGTCAAGATGACCGGCCGCAAACAATGCGCACAGCGACGCATCGGCCTCACGCGCTGCCTGCAAAGCGGCAGCGCAACTCGGGCAAGCCCCGGCGTGCTCCACAAGCGTTTGCCGCTCCGAAAGCGTCAAGCCCCCGCTCAGGTACGCGGCCATCGCTTCAGTGAACTGTTCATGGTCGGTTGTAAACATCATGGTGAAAACCTCGCTGCTCGCGCATCAAACAATCGCCCGCCGTCTCTGCCCAGGCGCTGCGGCAGGTCCTGATCA
This sequence comes from Tepidisphaerales bacterium, assembly GCA_038204465.1. Taxonomy (GTDB): domain Bacteria; phylum Planctomycetota; class Phycisphaerae; order Tepidisphaerales; family Tepidisphaeraceae; genus JBBRCX01. Next base: position 5,596 of record JBBRCX010000019.1, read on the forward strand.
ACAGCGCCTTCCCGGAGCGGCGCCTCCCTGATTCATCCGCTCGCGGAGCTTGGCCATCCCTCGGGAGAGCAGCCCTCGCAGCGAGCCGTTGGACAGGCCCAGCTGCCGGCCGATGGTTTCATAGTCCGCCCCGGCGATATAGCGCAGCGCCAGCGGCTCGCGGTATTCCTCCGGAAGCGCCGCCAGGACGGCCAGCACCTGCTGACGCTCTTCTTCGCGCTCCAGGGACTCCGGCGGCGTCGGCAACGAATCCGCCACCCGCAGCACCGCGCCGGGATCATCCGTCCTGCGGCCGGACCTTTTCTTTCGCGATTCATTCCGCAGCGAATCAACCGTGACCGATCGCGCCACCGACAAGAGCCAGGTGCGGAAGCCCGCCGGCTCGCTCACCTGCGCGATCGACTTCCATGCCACCAGGAATGTTTCCTGCACCAGCTCTTCCGTTCGGTGAGAGTCGCGCACGTCCAGATAGATGCGCGAGTAGACCAGCCGCGCCGTGCGGTGCACGAGCTGCTCGAACGCCGACCGATCCCGCTGCTGGCTCCTGAGCACCAGCGCCACATCCGGCTCATTCACGCGGCTGCTCCAATCAATCAAGGAAACGCTGCTCCGACGGCAGCGGCGCGCAAAAAGTTTCAGATTTACCGAGCGGCAGGGTTGCCACCCTCCGCCTCATTCTTAGTCTTCCCCGTGCGGACGAACCCGCCGGATCGCGACAAACGAGCGATTCATCCAATTTTCATAGTGGGACTGGTGCATAATTTGCTAAGATCAAAATCTTACCTAAGTTATCGGACTGCCGACCCTCACTCGAAGTCGTTGTCAAGCTATAAATGCCATCCCATCCGATACATACGCCAGCAAGCGACCTTATTTCGCTATTTTTCTCACCGGCTTGAAGTGCGAAACCTCTTTTCATCTTTACCGCCTCGCCACCCACTGATATAATTTTTTTATCCGTCCTGTCACCAGCCCTGCGGGAAGCCCGTCCTACGGCCTACTGCCACGCTGTAACCCAGCTCTTCAGCTGTGATCCAGCCTTACGAGAGAAGGAGATTTTGTGTTGGGGAGTAAGTTTAGATCCGCTGACCGCCTTACTCACGCATTGCGCCCGGTGATCGAGAACCTGGAAGCACGCTGTCTCCTGTCTGTCGACCCGCTCGCGAATCAGGCGCTCATTCAGACTCTCCCGTTCACGCTTGATTTCTCGTCTCAAGTGAACGGACTTCACGACAAGGACGGCGAAGACATCGGCCTCACCCGCGTGCAGATCAACAAGAATGGCTTGAACAGCAGCTATCTCCCGGCCAATCTCGATCTTCGCACCGACCTTGGACTCCTGAACATCACCACCAGCGGCACCGCCGCCGCCGGCAGCAATTTCAACGGCGACAACACGCTGACCAATTCCGTCGAAACGCAGTTTGATGCGACCACCAGCGGCTTCTCCATTACCGCCCGCCTCAAAGGCCCGCTCGGCTACTTGAGCAGCCCCTCCGATCAGGGCGGCATTTACTTCGGGCCCGATCAGGACAACTACATCAAGCTCGTTGCAGTCTCGCAGCCGTCGGGGCAGGTGCTTCAGTTCACCGACGAGCAGAAAAACGGCGCCACCTTCGTTCACTCGGTCGACTTGCAGATCAGCGTCGGCGCTTTCGCCAACATCAACACTCTGGACCTGAAGCTTGTCGGCGACGCCGGCAGCGGAAAAGTCCAGGCCTTCTACGCCATCAACGGCGCCGCCTATACCAAGTTCGCCACCGACATCTTCCTCACCGGCGTCACGCGCACGGCATTCTTCACTGCCGCCGGCCGCGCCGGGCTCATCGCCGTCAACAAGAACGATCTTCCCCCCATCACGGTCAGCTTCGACAGCTTCCAGATCCTCCCCGGCAGCACACTCTCCGGTCGTCCCACGGTGACTGCCATTCGCCCCGCCAATGGCGAAACCGCCGTCCGCGTCGACAGCTTCGTCGCCGCCGATCTGAATCTCCCCAACTCAGGCGTCGACTCCGCCACCGTCACCACCGACACAGTCAAACTCTACCGCACGAGCGACCACCTGCTCATCCCAGGGACGCCCGGCACGAGCGGCGGCGGCGATGCGATCATCTTCCAGCCCACCGTCCTGCTCGACCCCAACACTAATTACACGTTCGAGATCACCGACCAGCTCAAGGACGTCTCGGGCGCCGCCTTCGTTCCCTTCGCCAGCAACTTCACCACCGGCACAACGGGCGGCGAGACCGATCCGTCGCTCTCGTTCGAGAAAGTGGCGCTCAACAACGCCACCGGCGCCGGCTTCACCAGCTTGAAGATCGGCCCCGATCACAAGCTCTATGGAACCACCGATGACGGCCGCATCCTTCGCTGGGTCATCAATGGCGACGGCACCCTCGCCACTCCGCAGACCATCGCCACCATCCAAACCGCCAACAGCGGCCCGCGCCTCATCACCGGCCTCACTTTTGATCCTGCCTCGACAGCCAACAATCTCATCGCATGGGTCACGCACGGCGTCTACGTCTTCACGGATGCCCCCGACTGGAGCGGCAAGCTCACGCGCCTGAGCGGCCCGAACCTCGCTACCTGGCAGGACTACCTGATCAACCTCCCGCGCTCCGCGCGCGACCACCTGACCAATCAACCGTCGTTCGGTCCCGATGGAAAGCTCTATTTCGCCCAGGGCAGCAACTCCTCGATGGGCGACCCCGATCCCATCTGGAGCAGCCGCGACGAGCATCTGATGACCGCCGCCATCATCCAGGTGGACACCGCCACGCTCGCCTCGCGCCCATTGCCGCTGAACATGAAGACGGTCGACGGCGGCGGCACGTATGACCCCTTTGCCGCCAACCAGCCCGTCAAGGTGTACGCCAGCGGCGTGCGCAATGCCTTCGACCTCGTGTGGACACAGGACGGCACGCTCTACGTGCCCGCCAACGGCTCTGCCGCTGGCGGCAACACGCCTGCGTATCCCAACGCCGTCACCGGCCGTCGCCCCGACGGGTCCATCTACAGCGGGCCCAACGTCCCTTCACTCACCAATGCCCAGCTCACCGAAGATGACTGGCTCTTCAAGGTCACCCAGGGAGGGTACTACGGTCACCCCAACCCGAGTCGAGCAGAATACGTCCTGAACGGCGGCAACCCGACCAACAACGTCGACAGCTTCGAGTTCGCCGCCTATCCCACCGGCGTTCTACCGGACGCCAACTATCGCGGCGCCGCCTATGACTTCGGAAAGAATCGCTCGCCCGACGGGATCATCGAATACATCGGCGGCGCGTTCGGAGGAACGCTCAACGGCAAGCTGCTCGTCGCCGAATACAGCGGCGGCGACGACATCGCCGTCCTCACCCGCGGCGCCAACGGCAATATCACCTCCGTCCAGCGCGGGATTGCAGGCCTTCGCGGCTTCGTCGATCCCCTCGATCTCATCGAAGACACCGCCCCGGGCAGCACCAACGGCTACATCTACGTTTCGGAATACGGCGCGCAGAAGCTCACCCTGCTGCGCCCTATCGCGCCCGGCGCCAACCTCACTCCCAGCAAGACGCAGTTTGTCTTCAACGACATCCAAACCGCTTCCACCGGCGGCACCGGCGCCAGCCCCACCCAGGTGCTCACCATCACCAACACCGGCACCACCGCCCTTACCTTCCCGGTCGGCGGCATCTCCATCGTCGATGATCCCGCCGTCGCCGGCGCGGACAATACCGCCTTCAAGATCGTCAACTCTGCCTCCCTGCCGGACACCGTTAAAGTCGGCGAGTCGATACAGATCCAGTTGAACTTCACCGCGTCGGCGGTGCGGATCTTCTCCGCGTTTCTCCAACTGACCAGCAACGACTCGACGCACCCGACGATGAAGATCGCCCTGCGGGGCATCGGCACAACCGGCACCGGCGGAACCAACGAGCCCTCGTTCGCGCGTATCCTGCGCGCGTATCAGATTCCGACGATCGTGGGCGATGGACCAAACGACAACGGGGAAGCCACAACCGCATACCCAACGCCTCCGGACGCCTCCAGCGAAGAAGTGTCGCTGCAACAGCTCGTTAAAGCGGGCGTCGGGGCCGTCACCATCGAGCCGCTTGCAGTCGAGGCGATCGGGACCAATCCGCCGATCCGCTTCGGCTGGTACGGCGCCGGCACGCGCGACTCGAAGCAGGAGTTGTTCGCCGTCGCGCAGGGCGATGCCCAGTCCGTAAATCCGACCCCGCTCGGCCTGACCAGCTTTGATCCCGGCGCTTCGGTCTTCGGGCTCTACACGCTTTTCCCAGGCTTCACCGACCCGGTTAAGGACAACAACCTTCCGCGCGAGGTCTACAGCGAAGACGCGCTCAACTCCTGGAGCAGTTCGCAGGGCGGGCACGACGTCCGCTTCTTCCCGCTGCGAAACACCGACGGCACGATCGTCCCCAACGCTTTCATCTTCGCCTTCGAAGAGTTCGACAGCGTCCCGGATTCCAACGACGTCATCGGCATCATCCGCAACGTACAGGCGGCGCCGGCCGGCCCGCGCCTCGGCCTCGAGAACCAGGACAGCGTCCCCTTCCCCGATCGTCTCGTGTTCAGCCGGATCCAGCACCCCAACGCCACGATCGGCAACACCGTCCACGACACCGCCACCCTTCTGGTTCGAAACACCGGTTCTTCACCGCTCACCATCAGCTCGTGGACCGTCACCGGTGCCTGGCAGATCACCACCGCTCTGCCCGCGACGCCGATCGCTGCCAGGACCGGCACCTACGCGGTCACGCTGAAATTTATAGCGAGCACAATTCCGGCGCACACGGGCAACGAAACCAACGGCACCGACTCGTCTCAGGGCGCCACCGCCACCGGCGTCTTCACAATCAACAGCGATGATGCAACCCAACCGGCGAAGAAGATCGACCTTGCCGGCTACTGGCAGAACTTCTCCGAAAACGCCAACGAGCCTGCCGTCAGGACGATCGTCCAGAAGATCTTCGGCTACGGCACGACGATCGAAGGCCCCGGCCAGACCGTCACCACCGGTGGGCTCGTCAGCCGCGTCGGCGATGAGGTCCTTTCCCCGTATTGGAACCGCGCGGACGGCTCGCGCGCCGTCACCGTGCGCCAACTCGCCGCTTTCCATACCCAGGGGAACACCGCAACGCTCTTTTGGCACAAGCAGGGCACCACGGTCCTATCGACGCTGATCACTCACTCGGGAGCGAGCGGCCAGAGCATCGTGCCTTTCGCCAACGGGACGACCTCGCCCGCCTACAACTTCTTCAATCCCACCACCCCGTTCGGCTTCAAGGTCGACGGGGAATGGAGCGACGACACCAAGAACACCCAGGACGGCCATACCAGCGGCTACGGCCACCACATGCGCTTCTGGGTCGCGAAGGACCGCGCCGGGAAGATCATCCCCAACACCTATCTGATGTCGATGGATTACTCCGGCATCAACTACGACTACAACGACAACGTCTACCTGATCCAGAACATCAAGCCGCTCAGCCCGCCATCGACTCCGGCGGGCCTCACCGCGACCAGCGGCGGAGCCGGAATCCTGCTGAAGTGGACCGCGAATACCGAAGCGAACCTCGCGGGCTACAACATTTATCGCGCCGGCGCTGCCGCCGGACCCTTCACGAAAATCAACACCAGCGGTCTGATCTCGCAGGCTGACTTCAACGACGCATTCGCGCCGATCGGAAGCGCTTCGTTCTACCAGGTGAGCGCGGTTGACCTTTCGGGAAATGAGTCGGCCAAGTCAGCCGTCGCCAGCGCGACCCGCGTGGCCGACAACACGCCGCCTGCCGCTCCCGCGGGACTGGGCGCCACCGGTTCCGGCAGCGGCATCTCCCTCGACTGGGCCGATAATTCCGAGTTGGACCTGGCCGGATACAACGTCCTGCGCTCCAGCGCGGCAAACGGCACCTTCACCAAGATCAACGGGTCCCTGTTGACCGTCTCGAGTTATCAGGACCTGACGGCCCCGACGGGCCTGACTAGCTTCTATCAGGTGGTTGCCGTCGACAAGTCGGGCAACGTTTCCAGTCCGGCAACCGCCAACGCAACGCGCCCCGCCGTGGTGCCCGATGCGCCGACTGGAGTCACCGCCGCCGCGGCGTCGTCCACTCAGATCAACCTGACGTGGAACATGGCGAACAACGCGTCGACCTATCGCGTCGAGCGCAAGGGACCCGGTGAGACAGTGTTCAGCGAGATCGCGAGCGGCATCACCACCACCGCCTATTCCGACACCGGCCGTCAGCCCAGCAGCGCCTACTCCTATCGAGTCCGCGCCGAGAACGCGACGGGTCTCTCTGGCTACAGCAACACGGCTTCCGCGACGACCCAGGCCCAACCCGCCGCCGGCGCACCCGCGACGCTGAGCGCGCAGGCGAATTCCACCACGCAGATCGCGCTCAACTGGGCCGCGGGCGCCAACGCCGCCAGTTACCGCATCGAGCGCAAGGGTCCCGGCGAAACTGTGTTTACCGAGATCGCAAGCGGCATTACCTCCACGAGCTATCTCGACAGCGGCCGCACCCCCAACAGCACCTACAGCTATCAGGTGAGATCGGAGAATGCCGGCGGCCTGTCGGGTTACAGCCCGATCGCTTCGGCAACCACGCTCCAGCAGTCCACCTCGTCGTTCACGAGCCAGGACATCAACTCCACTCCCACGGGCAGCACCAACTCCCTCAGCGGGGCCGACCACGACATCACCGCCGGCGGCTCGGACATCTACGGCACCGCCGATGGCTTCCGCTTCGTTTACCAGCAGGTCACCGGCAACTTCGACGTGAAGGCGCAGATCACCTCCTTCACCGGCGGCAACGCCACCTCGAAGGCCGGCCTCATGGCCCGCGCCGACCTCGGCGCCGGCAGCATGAACATCTACTCCTTCACAACGATCGCCGATGGCTTCCACTTCAGCCGCCGCAGCGCAACCGGAGGGACCACCAGCTACCTGAAGAAAGGCGTCGTCAGCTATCCGAACGCGTGGGTGCGGCTTACACGTGTAAACAACGTCTTCACGGGCTACTACAGCACCGACGGGGGCACGACCTGGGTGCAGACCACGCAGGCATCACAGGTGATGGCCTCCACCGTCCTTCTCGGCATGGCGACCACTGCCCACAGCACCACGACCACCGCAACCGCGCAGTATCGAAATCTCAGCGGCTTCCCCGGAACCTCCGTGGTCGTTGCGCCCAGCGCGCCGGCGACGCTCAACGCCAGCGCCGTCAGCAACAGCCGGATCGACTTGAGCTGGTCCGGCTCTTTCGGCGCCACGAGCTACCGTATCGAGCGAATGGGGCCAGGCGAGGCGAGCTTCACCGAGATCGCCTCAGGCGTCGCAGGCACCACCTATTCCAACACAGGCCTGAGCGATTCAAGCACCTACACCTATCAAGTGAGGGCGGAGAATTCCGCCGGGCCCTCCGGGTACAGCCCGCAAGCCTCCGCAACCACACAGGCAGCCCCCACGCTGCCCGCAGCCCCGGCGACACTGAATGCCAACGCCGATTCGCCAACGCAGATCACCCTCAGCTGGTCAGCCGGCTCCGGCGCGGCCAGCTATCGGGTCGAGCGCAAAGGTCCGGGCGAGGTGAGTTTCAGTCAGATTGCATCAGGGGTGACGACAACCAGCTTCGTCGATTCCGGCCGCACCCCCAGCAGCACCTACAGCTACCAGGTGCGCAGCGAGAACGCCGCGGGGCTCTCCGGCTACAGCCCGATTGCCTCAGCGACGACGCCGCAGCAGCCCGTATCCTCCGCTTTCACGAGTGTCGACATCAGCTCCACGCCCGCCGGCAGCACCACCGTCGTCACCGACGGATCGGATTACGATGTCACCGCGGGAGGCTCGGACATTTACGGCACCGCCGACGGGTTCCGCTACGTCTACAAGCAGGTGACCGGCGACTTTGATGTGAAAGTGCACATCACCTCCTTCACCGGCGGGAACTCGACCTCCAAGGCAGGTATCATGGCGCGGACGGATCTGAGCGCCGGCAGCGTCAACGTCTTCAGCTTCGCGACCATCGCGGACGGCTACCACTTCAGCCGCCGCAGCGTCGTGGGCGGAACGACCAGCTACCTGAAGAAGGACGTCGTCGCGTACCCGAATGTCTGGGTGCGGTTGAAGCGCGCGGGCAACGTCTTCACGGGCTTCTACAGCACCGACGGCGTCACCTGGGTGCAGACGACGCAGGCCTCGCAGGTGATGCCCTCAACGCTGCTGCTGGGGATGGCGACCACCGCCCACAGCACCACCACGACGGCGACGGCGCAGTTCCGGCAGTTCGGATGAAGTCGGTGACGCCTTGCGGTGACGTGGATGACTGAGCAGACAGCGCTACTAACGGACGCGCCTCCCCGAAGGCGAGCGCGGGTGCTCCTCTCGGCCTTTGCCTTCAGCCCCGTGCGCGGGTCTGAGCCGGCAGTTGGCTGGAACATCGCATCGCGGCTCGCGAAGTACCACGACGTCACCGTCTTCTGCAGCCCCGGCGTACAGTCCCGGCAGCGCCGTGAAGAAATCGACTCCTACCTCGCCCGCCACGGGCCATTTCCCGGGCTCACCATCCACTACGTCGAGCCGCCGGCGATGTGCCGGCTGTTCCAACGCGACAATCAGAACGGGTCGCTCCTGCGCGGCTTCTACTATGTCGGCTACGCTGCCTGGCAGCGGCAGGCGCTGCACGACGCGCGGCGCCTGCACGCCGAACAACCGTTCGACTTGGCGCATCACCTGAACGTCGTTGGCTACCGTGAGCCGGGCTACCTCTGGAAGCTTGGCATCCCATTCCTCTGGGGCCCGGTCGGCGGTGCATCGAATACGCCTCTTTCATACTTCGGGATGCTTCCCTGGAAGCAGAGGATTTACTACGGATTTCGCGCACTCAGCAACGAATGGCAGAAGCGAACGAAGTTGCGCTGCCGCGCCGCGGCGCGGGCCGCGAAGCACATCTGGGTCATCGGCCAGGACAACGAAGAAATGGTCACCGGCATCTGGGGCCGCCAGTCAGAGCGCATGCCCGAAACGGGTTGCGTCGTGATTGATGACGCGCAGCCGCGCCGATTCGACGGCTCCCGTCCGCTACGGCTCGCGTGGAGCGGGCGCGTCATGGGCGGCAAATGCCTTCCCATCCTGCTGCACGCGATGGCACGGTTGAAGGGCAACGTACCGATTGAGCTGACAGTGCTCGGCACGGGCCCCGAGCTCCAAGAATATCAGGCGCTGGTGCGGCATCTCGCAATCGACCAGCAGGTGCACTGGGCCGGCCAGCTGCCGCATTCAGCGGCTATCGCCGAGATGGCGCGGGCGGATGTCTTCGTCTTCACCGGCGTGCAGGAGGCCACCACGAGCGTCGTGCCCGAAGCATTGTCGCAGGGTCTACCCGTGATTTGCCACGATGCATGCGGCATGGGCAGTGCAGTAACCGATAACTGCGGCATCAAGGTGCCCATGATTGACGCCGCCTCGAGCATCGAGGGCTTCGCGCAGGCGCTCACGAAACTTCACTCCAATCCACCTGAGGTGGAACGGCTTTCCCGCGGCGCGCTGCGGCGGGCCGAGGAGCTGAGTTGGGACAACAAGGCGAAGCAGATTGCTCAGACCTACGATCGGATTCTGGGCCCAGTCACATCGTAGCGTCGGCGTATGGGCCGCCCGTCCGTTAAACCCCGCACGTGCCTTCTCTACCAGCGCAGTCTGCGGTCCAGGCGATGAACGATCTTTCTCGCCATCTCCCCCCACGATAGAGGATTGATCCTCTTGAGCGCGAATGGATTCGTTCGTTCGTCGTTCACGCCGAATTCAGTCGTGCATGCGCTGCGGTAGCCCGCTTCCTGCACGATCGCCGCAACTTGCTCGTTCCAGCTCCCGTGCGGATAGGAGAAATGCCGCACCTCAACGCCGAATAGATCCTCCAGCCGCTTCTTGCTCGAAACGATCTGCTCGCGCGCGGCCAGCATGTCCAGTTCCGGAAGCTTCGGATGCGTCCGGCTATGTGAGCCAATCTCGTGGCCGGCGGCGAGCCACTGCCGAACCTGCGCTGCATCCATCAAGGGTTCCCGTGCGCCACCCCGTGCGCTGTCCCACTCGTTCTCACCGCCGATCCGGTCCGCCACAAGAAACTCGATCGCGCGAAACCTGTGCTGCGCCAGAACCGGCAGCGCGTTCTCCACGACGTTGCGGCAGCCGTCATCAAACGTGATGACGACGCGCCGGGATGCGCTGCTGTTTAACGCCCCATCGAGCGTGGCCGATTCGTATCCAGCTTCTGCCAACGCGGCGACCTGCTCGCCGAAGCGCTGAGGAGTGGTGTAGAGGAACGGGTCGCGCGCGCCGGCGGGCGCCACGCTGACACTATGGTACGTGAAGATGGGCACGCCCCGTGTGAACAAGCGCTGCTGGCTTCTACTCAGGAAGATTTGCGGCGCGAGTGGCAACACGATGACACGGCGGCGGAGTCGCCATTTCGATCACAGTTATACGGCCGCGGGCGATTCAAGGCTGACGCGCTGACGACTCAATTCAATCGCCTGCTCGTAGATTTCCAACATCAGCTGCACATTCCGGCCGGCGGTGTACTTCGCTTCGAACTCTCGCCGCACTTCGTGACGCATCCTGAGCAGTGCGCCCGCGTCCCCAAGCAGTGAGCGGACCTGACGTACAAGGTCTTCGGCGTTCCCCGGTTGGAATAGGAGCCCGGTGCGGCCGGGATCGATCAACTCCGCCATCGCGCCCAGGTCCGCGGCGATGACCGGCGTTCCTTTTGCGAACGCCTCGACCGCGACGCGGCCAAACGTCTCGTACCATTCCGAGGGAAGCACCAGAAGCGTTGCGCCGCCTACGATATCGTACGCCTCGGCCGGCGGTTTGCGGCCAAGGTATTCGACACCGGGGATTGTCCGAGCCGCTTCCGCCACTTCTTCGGACAGCGGCCCATCGCCAATGATCTTGAGCGCGAGCCGCTCGCCCAGCGTTCGCCACGCTTGAAGCATCGCGCGCACGCCTTTTTCCACGGTGAGGCGCCCCAGAAAGACCGCATAGCCTCCGTCACCGCTTCCGGGACCCGGGTCGGGATGGACGAAATTAGGTTTCACCACGATGCGCTCCGCGGGCAGTCCGCCCTGGATGAACTTCTGCCGGGCAAACTCGGTCAGGGCGATGAACAGATCGACCTTGCGCTTCCAGGTACGCAGCGCACGATGAACGGTGATCATGCCCGCAACCGTCGCGCTGGCGGAACGGCTCCCCCGATAGCACGCGTGCATTACGCCGGGCCATGGGATGAATTTCCCCATGCAGTCCTCGCACACCTTGCCGTCGCGAAAGAACAGCGCGTTCGGACACATCAGCCGGTAGTTCCTCAAAGACTGAATAACCGCCACGCCCTCGGCCTTCGCCGCGTAGAAGGCAGCGGGCGAAATGAGCGGAAAGGTATTGTTGAAGTGCACGACCTGCGGGCGATGTCTCTTGATCAGCTCGCGCAGCTCATTCGCGGCGCGGCGGTTCCATACTGTCCGCGCGGCCACGCCAAGGCTGCTCATTCCCTTGATGCTGTCGTTGTGTACCTGGTAGTCACTGACTTGATGGCCCGCGCCGCGCAGGGCCGCGACCTCCGCCTTGAAGCTCTGGTCCTCGCCACCGGACTGTTGGTAGAGGTTGTGGGCGATCAGGACGCGCATCGACCCTCGGGTTCGGGCAGGAAGTCGTCGCTAGCGCGTGCTCTTGAAGTCGCTCTGGCTCGGTCCGCGGAGGGTTTGACCGGGGCCCACGCGCCGGGCGGACGTCAAGGTGCGGGCCACGCTGTGTCGCAGACGGGAGGGCGCAAGCATGGGCTCGTAGTTCTGCTCCTCGATCGGCGCGTCCAACACTTCAGGGCAGCGCTCATGGATCTCCAGCGCGGCGACGCCAATACCGAAGACGGTCCAGAACCAGATGCCGCCCATCGGTCCTTCGAAGTCCACGTCGAATGACGCGTTCACCATCGCCGAAAGCCAGTACAGCCCGATGACCAGAAACACGACGCGCCATCTCTCGTCGCCGTCGCGCCTGCACTGGTGATATCGTCGCAGGACGGCGGCCGCCCAACTCACCTGCAGTGCGATCCATAGCACGAAGCCGGGGACGCCGCTGCGCGCGAGGAAAGTCATGTGAATGCTATGCGGGGCGCGCAATGCCTCGTGGTCTTCCACCTGGTATCCGTCGTCGGTCGCGAGATTGACGCCATACCCTTTGCCCGTCCAAAAGAAGCGCCCATTGACGGTGTAGTCGACGATGTCCCCCCACCACTTCAGCCGCCACTCCTTGGTGTTGTCCAGCGACGATGTTCCGGAGTCGCTGAACATGCTGGTCAGGGATTCCTGAAGGCGTCCCAGCGCATCATCCCTGGTGGCGCGCGTCGTCACCGCCAGCGCCGCGACACCCAGGAGCAGCACAATCACAACCATTGAGCTTCCAAGCACGATGACCCGGCGGTTCCAGCGCGTGAGAACACCGACGGCCGCCATCGCAACCATGAACGCGAGCATGCCGGCGCGGTTCGCGGCAAACAGGAAAAGGACCGGCAGCGAAAACTGGGCAATCCGCAGGGCGCGCCGGGTTGCGAGCCCGGCAATGATGAAGCCGGCCGCCGCCGCCGCGTGAACCATCGTGTTGCCGCGGCGCGCGGCAAGGAAAGAGACGTCCTGGCCCGGCAGACGGATCGCGGGCAGATTCTCCTGCACCGTCACCAGCAACGGCATCGCCAATAAGAAAAACACCACAAAAATGCGGTAGCGCTTGAACAACACCGCCAGTCTCTCCGGGTGCGCGATCAGCAGGCCGCCGCCGACAATCGCGAAGATGCCGTAGCCCCAGACCGCCCCGTCACGCAGTGCGTCGATGCCGTCGTACCTCAGGTATGGAAATGTCTGGAACGCGCCCCAGATCATGAAAGGAATGAGCAGCAGGATCTGCGGGCGGCGGAGGATGCCGCTCCAGCCTGGAGTAAGGATTAGCGCGAACAGGCCCGCGGCAAGCAACATCTCGCCGACGTACAGCGGCGGGACGCCAAGATACGCCGCGCCTTTGCCGAATAAAGCGTACGCGGCCAGCAAGAGCCCCTGCCAGAACCACCACCGGCCCGCGGGTGATGGAGGCAACTGCTGCGCATTGAGCTGTACGTCGTGGTCCATCTGAATCAGGTTTTCGGAGACTTGCCAGCGGGCAAGTATAGCCCGATTATCGGCCGAAGCGGCAATGTTTCGCTGTCTATTTGCTCAGCCTTACGACATGGCTGACGCTATTTCCTCCGGGCAGCGATTCGAGGCGGAGGCGCGCACCCGTTCGGTGCTGCAGATCACTTCCTCGTAAAGATCTTCCAGCTTGCTCGTCTGCTTGAGCAGATCGAACTCAGCCTGCATCCGAGCCCGTCCCGCCACCGCAAATCGTTCGCGCAGCGTGCGGTCGCGCAAGAGCATCAACATCCCATGGGCCAGCCCCTCCGCGTCGCGCTCCGGATAAAGCAAGCCGCTCGTCCCATGAAGCACTGCTTCGGGAATGCCGGCACTTCTCGTACCGACAACCGGGGTACCCATCGACTGCGCCTCGACAACAACCATCGGACAGCCTTCCTGCTCTCCGGTGTGTGCGGTGAGGCTCGGGGCCGCGTAAAGCCAAGCCCGATTCATCTGTTCCTTGACCACTTCCGGCGTTACGAAACCTGTGAACTCGTAGTTCCGCAACACTTCGCCCGCCAGTCTTTCCAGCGACGGCCGCAACGGCCCGTCCCCGATGATCTTGAGCTTCACCTCAGGCATCGACGCCTGCACGCGAGCCATCGCGCGGACCAGGTATTCACACCCCTTCTTTTCAGCCAGCCGACCCACGAACAGCACCATCGGCTCGCGCGGCAGTTGCGGATCGGCGCGAAAGAATTCAGTGTCCACGCCGATGTAGTGCACGACGATCTTTTCCGCCGGAAAGCCTTGCTCGAGCATCTTCCCGCGGATGAACTGTGACACCGCGATCAGCGCCTTGGGCTCCTGCCTCAGCCACTCGCGACGACGCAGATAAATGCGGTCGCTGTAACCGGATTTGCGGACAAATTCGTCCTTCACGGTCACATCCGCGCCATGGAAAGTAACCACCATCGGCAGCTTCAGCCGCCGCGCCAGCGGCAGCGCCAAGGCGCCGCCAATGCCAAAGTGCGCGTGCAGCAATTCCGGTTCGGAACGGCGAAGCTTCGCCAGCAGCCCCGGCGCCGTGCCCATGAGCTTGAACATCGCCTCTTTCGCCGCACCGAACGCCGAGCCATCGTTCGCGACCGTTGTCCGGTCCGGCGGCAGGTTCAGCCCCGGAACGAACCGCGAGCCCACGTAATGCGCCTTGAACCGCCGCAACCCCTCCCCCTGCGCGCGGACAAATGTTTCCGACGGCGGCAGCAGCAGGCTGCTGAAAATGAGGACTCGTCGTTCGGGCATACGGCGTATCAGCGGTGGTTTGTCTCCCCGAAAACCCCGAGTCGCGCGGGACCAGCGATGAGATGAACCGATGATTCTTACCGCGCTTTTGCTGAATCCGCCAGCATGCTCAGCGTGCTTAAACCGTCGATAATCGCACACCGTACCCGGCGCGCATTTTGGCAAGCTCGCGCAAGAGAAACATACGCTACCGGCGGGCCGCACGTGCCTCGCGGAAGCGTCGAACCGGCTCAAATAGCGGGCTCGAGTGGTAAAATGCGCGAAGTTGGATGCCGCGCCGTTGCAGGCCGGAGAGGTCCCCCAGGTACTCACGCACTAGCGCGCTGTACTTCTGATCGATCCCGCCCAGCCGGCCATACATCCCCATGCCCATTCCCATCAACTTGTCGGCGAGCCGCGCCATTTGTGGAAAGCGCCGCCGCATCCAGTACGCCGTCAGCAAATTAATTCCAGCGCCAATGCGCTGATTGTCGCCGCGAAAACTGTACGCGTTGTTTCCGTGGATTCGCAGGACCGAAAGCGGCTCTGCAAGGTAATACCCTTCTGCAAGGCCCAGTGCCAGGTACTTGAGGTAATGATCGCTCAGCGAGATGGCCTCCGCCTCGGGCATGGGAAGGATTTGCCGCAGGAGCGAGCGGCGGAAGCACAGCCCCGACGTCGCAGGCGGGAATAGCGGCATGCTGCCCTGCTGAATCGCCCTTCGAAAGTCGATCGCGCGCGACGTGCTTGTCTGCTCGCGCACGGGGTAGGAAAGCGTGCCATCGTTCGACAACACTCTCAGCGGATGGAAGCACCACCCGGCGTTCGGGTTCTCGCAAAACGTCTTGACCACTTCCGCCACGCGTCGCGGCTCGGCAAGGTCGTCTGCATCGAGGAAGAAGATGAATTCCCCACTGCTGGCGGCAAAGCCGGCGTTGAACGCCGATGCCTGGCCCCCGTTGGCCTTGAACACCTTTACAATCCGCTCGCCGAAGCCTTCGATGATCTCGCGGGAATTGTCCGTCGAGCCGTCGTCGACAACCACCACTTCAGTCCGGGCGAACGGCTGCGCAAGGGCGCTTTCGATCGCCTCCGCGATGAAGCGGCCGTAATTGTAGTTGTTGATCAGGATGCTCGCCGTGACATCTGACATTGTCTTCGCAGGTGCCTCCGAGTTTCACGAGCGATGAGAGCTTCCCCCGAAACGCAATCGAAGCAGCTCGTACGCGCGTGCGTACTTGATCAAGAGAACGAGCGAATAGAACTGAACCTTGCGCGCCGTGCCCTTCAATGAAGGGTTGGACCAGTTTTCGGTGAAGACCCGAAACCCGCCGAGTTGCCTGCCGACGTCGACAACGAACTCGCCAAACGGATACCCGCGTTGAATCTTCCCATCGAAATGTCCGCCCGTTACACGCACGACCTTGCGAATCATCTCGCGAACCGAATCGCGCGCAGGATGGGAGACCCTGACTTCATCGGCGTACACAACCGGCAGTCCCGCTGCGAACACGCGCCGGCCCCACTCGTTGTCGCCGCCGCTTTTCAGGCTCGCGTCAAAAGGCCCAACACGATCGATCACGCTACGGGTCGTGAAAACGTTAGCCGTGGCGCCGAAGTGATATTCCTCGGCGAACTGCTGCTGTGGCAGGCCGATCATCACCATGTCATACAGCTCGGCGGCCGTGGGCCGCGCTGGATTCTTGAAGAATAAGTCCACTCGCCCGGCGATGAGTCCACAGCCGGGCGCGGACGCGAGCCGCGCAACGCCCGTCTCGATCCAGTCGACTGCCGGGATGCAGTCGGCGTCGGTGAAGCCAATTACTTCGCCTTTAGCAACCGACAGGCCCAGGTTGCGGGCGGCGAAGGATCCCGGACGTGTCTCTCGCAACGCCGCTACCTGTGGAAATCGAGCGACAACAGGATCAATCGGCTCCACGGATCCGTTATCGACGACGATCACCTCATAGCTGTCTTTCGCATGAGTTTGCTTCTGCAACGCCGTCAGGCACATGGCCAACCGCTCGGGGTCGTTGTAGACCGGCACGATGACCGAAACAAACGGAGGTATGCTGGGGACTTGCATCGGTGGGGTCAGGGCGCGGCGGCAGTTGCAGCGGGCTTCTCGGCGATCGTCATCGGCGCTATGGTTAGCGTTTCGAACGGACGCGGCACATGCGCCGTAGCGGCCCGGGGCAGCAGTTCCTTGCTCATCTCCAGCATCTCGCCCAGCAGTTTCAGACCACCCGGCAGCACCGCCCAGAACGCGATGTACAACACGCCAAAAACGCTTACTTGATTTAAGACCTGCCTCCACAACGCGCCCGGCGCCGGAAGCATTCCCTCGAATAGCCACAGCATGGCCGCCGCGCCGATTGAAGCCACTGCCGGCCGCCAAACCGCCTGCACCAGGTGCATTGGGCGCAAAGGCGAATTCCGGAAGCAGTAAACAACGCCGGGCGGGCCCATCGTGACGCCGCAATAAACGATCGAGAAGGCAACGCCCACCCCAATCGCGCCCCAATGCACGCCGACGAGAAACGCGACAACCGTGAGAGCCGAAGTCACTATGCCCCAGCGAAACTGGCGGTCGGTCCGGCCCAGCGACGTGTAGACCCAGATCGTGGCGACGTTGAACGTGCCAAAGAAAGCCGCCGGCGCCAGCACCCGGAAGATCCTCACCGCGCCCGTCCACTTGGGGCCCAGCAGCAGCGGAATGATGCTATCGGCCGCGACGAACAGGAACGCCACCAGCGGCATCCCGATCGTGCAGACCAGCAGCAGCGCCTTTCGGTAATACCCTCGGTAGCGCATTGGATCATTCTGGAGGCGGCTGAGCGCGGGAATGGCGACGCGCGTAAGCGGCATTGTGATTTGCTGAATCGGGAGTAGCAGCAGCCCATAGGCTTTGTCATACAGGCCGAGTTCCGCCGCGTGCCGGAACCTGCCAATTACGACGGTGTCCATGTTTCGCGAGAAGTAATTGACGAGGTTTGACCCCGTCGTGTTCCCGCCGAAACAGATCATCGCGCGAATTCCGGCGGTGCGCACCGGCCGGCCAGGGCGCCAGCCCGACATAGACCACACGCCCACTATCATGACGATGCCCAGGGTAAGCTGGCCGTAAACCAGCGCCCAGCAGCCAGCACCATCGGCGGCGAACCAGATCGCGACCGCAACGCTGATGAATGTCGCGACAACATCGATCCCCGCCAGTGCGGTGAAACGCATCTGACGATTGAGCAGCGCGCGGTGCTGCGCATTGAGCCCACCGATCAGAAACCCGATCGACAGCCAGCGCACCACTTCGGTTAGACCAGCCGGGTTGCCGTAGAACGCGGAAATCATCGGCGCCAGCAGCGCGGTCGCCCCCATGATCAATGCGCCGATCATCACGTTCAGCCAGAACAACATGCTGACCTGCTCGTGGTTGATCTCGGCTTTCTGGATTGTGGCCGTCGAAAGGCCCAGCTCGCGGAAGACGTCGATGAATCCGTTCACCGCCCACACCATCGCCAGGAGTCCGTAGTCCTCCGGGGAGAGCATGCGGGCGAGCATCGCGGTCGCCGCCGTCAACAGGCCAAGCTTGAGGAATTGCGAGGCAAACGTAACCGCACCGCCGCGCAGCGAGCGGCCCTTGAGGTCCTCGGTGAGGTGGCGCGTGGCGAAGTGGTGATCGCCGCTGGCGAAAATACCGCTCATGTGTCGCCTACAGAATCCCAGACAACATCGGTAAGTCCACCGCTCCCCTGAATCACAATGCCCTCACGGCCGCCTGTCCTGATGAGCGAGAGTTATCAGACGAGCAAAATTCCGCCTCCGTGCCTCAAATTCGGTATTCGCTCCGCGCGCACCCGTAGCACGGACCCTAGCCTAGCGGTGGCGGGTGCGCCGGCAATATTCTTTTTGCGAAGTTGACAAAAATGTCACGCGGACGTCGCGCCCGCGCTCGCCGCAACCCGTTCATCGCCTGACGTTCCGCCCGGCAGCCGCTGCTGCCACGACTGGAAAATCTCACTGAAGATAACGTCGAGACTCTTGCTGATCCCCCACGCCGGATAGTCGGATTCAATCCGTGTGAGGTCGCTGATGTAGCAGATGTGATCGCCTTCGCGGTTCTTATCGATGTATTCGTATTGAGGCTTGTTGCCGCTCAGCGCAGAGATTCGATCGAATGCCTCCAGGATCGAGCAACTGTTGGCCCGGCCTCCGCCAAGATTGTAGACCGCCGCGCTGCGTGGGTTCTCGTAAAACGCATGTATGAATCGGGCGACATCCAGCGAGTGAATGTTGTCGCGGACCTGCTTGCCTTTATAGCCGAAGATCTTGTAGGTGCGGCCCTCGAGGTTGCACTTGATCAGGTAGCTGAGGAAACCGTGCAACTCCACGCCGCTGTGATTCGGGCCCGTGAGGCAGCCCCCGCGCAGGCAGCAGGTCTTCATTCCGAAGTAGCGCCCATACTCCTGGACCATTATGTCGGCGGCGACCTTACTGGCGCCGAAGAGGCTGTGCTTGCTCCCGTCGATGGAGAAATCTTCGGCTATGCCGTTGGCATAAGCGGGGTCTGCGTATTCCCAACGCGTCGGCAGTTCCTTCAGCGCAATACCGTTCGGTTTATCGCCGTACACCTTATTGGTGCTCATGTGAACGAAGACCGCTTCAGGCGCGTGGCGGCGAACGGATTCGAGCAGGTTCAGGGTTCCGGCCGCGTTGACATCGAAATCGTCGAAGGGACGCGAGGCCGCCAGGTCATGGCTCGGCTGCGCCGCGGTATGCGCCACCATGTCGGGGCGCAGCTCTTTCATGCAGGCGAGCACGCCCTCGCGGTTGCGGATGTCAAGCTCGCGGTGGTGAAAGTTTGGGAAGGTTGCCTGGAGGCGCTTCTGGTTCCAGCGCGTGTCGCCTGCAGGTCCGAAAAAGTCCGCGCGCAAATTGTTGTCGATCCCGTGGACTTCCCAACCGAGACGCCCGAAATAGTTGACGACCTCGGAACCAATCAAGCCTGACGAACCGGTAACCAGCAGCTTGTTCACGCTTGCATTCTCCGACAACAATAAAACATCCCCGGCGTCGAGAGCCGCGCGCCGCGTCACCGGCTTCAATGGCCCCGTACGTATCGCCGGGCGAACAGCAGGCAGAAGACGGTATTGGTGACGAGGTATCGCCGCCACAAACGTCCCGGCTCCTGCAGCAGCCGGAAGAGCCATTCCAATCCGCCTCGCTGCATCCAGGACGGCGCCATCTTTTTGTTGCCGGCGTGAAAGTCAAAGGCCGCGCCGACGCACAATTGTATCGCGCGAATGCGATCCCGGTGTTCGTCTGCGAAAACTTCCTGCCGCGGACACCCAAGTCCCAGGAACACCAGGCCCGCACCGCTGTCGTTGATTCGCTCGACCAGTTGTTCGTCTTCTTCCGCCGTCAACGCGCGGAAGATTGACGGCTCGCATCCCACCACCCGGAGCCCCGGGAACTGTGCCGTCAGATTGTCACGCAGCCGCTCAACCACCTCCGGATGGCTTCCATAGAGGTAAATGCCGAGTCCCTCGCGCGACGCCCTCTCACACAGCCGCAGCATCAACTCCGGGCCGTAGACCCGGTCTTTAAGGCCGGTTCGATGGAAACAGTTCAGGGCAGTGCGGACGGGTTGACCATCCGGGGCGACGATGTCGAAACGATTGATCCGCTCACCGTACGAGCGGTCGGTTGCGGCCGTGATCAGCGCGTGGACCGCAAGGTGCGTTACGATCCCCGGCTCACGCCGGTGCGCCGCTTCCATCAGCACATCCGTCGCCTGCTCGTAATCAGTCGCGCTCACTCCCACGCCGAAGACGTCGTGTTTCAAAGGCCAGGCCGGCGGCGCCAGATCTGGCGGCGCCGAAGGCGTCATCACTTGCATATTACAACCCATACGATTCTTTCGGAGTGCAGCCTGCCCTATAACCGGCTGCTAATAAGCGGTTGAAAAGAGCCTGGCGGTTACCCCATCGGCGCAGGTGGAAATCAAGTCAGTGCGCTCCGCGGCGCATCAGCACCGCCGGCACCGTCCGCAGGAGAATGCTCATGTCGTGAAGCAACGTGCGCCGGCGGATGTACGCCACGTCCATCCGCACCCATTCGTCGAACGTCACCCGCGAACGCCCATCGACCTGCCAGATGCACGTCAGACCGGGCGTCACGTCCAGGCGCCGCTGCTGCCACTGCATGCAGGCAGCGGCTTCCTCGCATGGCAGGGGACGCGGCCCCACGAGCGACATCTCGCCCCGAAGCACGTTCCATAACTGCGGGAGCTCATCGATGCTCGTCTTGCGGAGCAGCTTGCCGACCTGGGTAACCCGGGGGTCGTTTGCAATCTTGAACGCCGGTCCATCCTGCTCGCTCTGCCGGCGCAGCGCATGCTTGCGCCGCTCAGCGTCGGTGCACATCGTCCTGAACTTGAAGATCGTAAATGGCCGTCCGCCCAGGCCCGAACGCTTCTGACGGAAGATGATTGGGCCGCGGCTTGTAAGAATAATCGCCATGGCGGCAGCAATCATCACAGGCGAGAGGAGGACTAGCATCAGGGTAGCGCCGATCAGGTCGATCACGCGCTTCCAGGCCGGCATGGCATGGGCGAGAAAACTTTGGACCGAATCCGTCGGCAGACCCGGTCGGGCCAATTCGGCCGCGAAGCCGTCATTGAACGAAGCCATCAGGTGCCGCCGCTCGAGGACCGCCGTCGCGGGGCCCGACTCGGGGACCTGATGAGCTTTGCCGTTGCCATTCCCGTGACCATTGCCATTCGAGTGGCCGTTACCGCTGCCGCTGCCGCTCGATCTGCCCCGAGCGTCGTGCAAATGCGTTCGCGCCGCCACATGCTCGCCGGAGACCTGTTGCGCTGCGCCCCTGCCGCTGCCATGTCCATTTCCGTTCGAATGCCCATCGCCGCCTGCGTGACCGTTGCCGTCGGAGCGGCCACTGTCATCATCGTCGTGACGGCTGTGCGGCGCTGCAGCCGCGGGTCGCTGTTCGATGCTGCCCTGGTTCGCATTCTGCAACTCGAGCCACCGACCCGGGTATGCGAAGACCGCCGCGACGGGCGTGGGGGCATGGCGGGAAACTCGATCGCAAACGCTCTGCGCGAATGTATTCGCGCCGGCCACGGAGGTCTCCGGCAGGATGGCGCACAGGTGTCGTTCGTCGAACCACCCGACCTCGTCGGTAAGGCGAGCCCGATCGGCCAGCTCGCGGGCGAACCGCGCGTCCGACACCGGCGGGCGCTGGCCCGGTTTCACACGAAAGAGAACCAGGGCAAATTCCCGGCCGTTGCGGTCCGAACGCGCGCTCTCGCGGCGAATGCTTGCTGCGATGCACTCCCGTGAAATGACTTCTCTGCCAACCGGCGGGGCAGCGTGCGACGGCGACGAGCCATCGCGGGTCTGCGATGTACGCATTGTCCAAATCCTTCCCACTGCAGCCGCGCGTCCGATCCTTCCCTGCCGCGCGACTTGCTCTGTTCCCTCTGGTCGACACGCCGGCACTTGCCTGCGGCGCGTCTAGATGGTTCCAACGGGTAAACGCCCCGTTGCACACACCCACCGCTCAAGACGGATGTCACACCGCCTGAACGGGTTGGCGCGGTATCTCCGGTCCACTGCGCCGAAATCCTCTAACTGAGTCCGGCCGGCCCGGCGGGCTGACACCCGGGACCCCGTTGCCGGACCACTTCATATGTTGCGGCTCTACGCCGCACGCCCGTTCACCCACGGACGCGATTCGATCCTGAACGATGGCTCGCCGACGATCGCACACCTAGCCAACTTCACCAGGCGGCGACAACCGTCGATGGTCGTGGCCATTTCCATTGCTCCGGCTGCTCTTCATGGCGCCGTAGCTGCTGTTGCCGTCGTAGCCGTAGTTGCCGTAGCGGTAGTTGGCGCCGTAGTACGAGCGGTCGCGGGGCGCGACATCGTTTACCACCACGCCCAACACCCGCGCCCCAACATTCAACATTGCCTGGCACGCGTGCTCACTCACCCGGCGTGTCGCAACCCCGGCCCGAACCACGACGATCGTCAGGTCGCACACCGCGCCCAGGATCCGCGCGTCCGTCACCGCCAGCACCGGCGGCGAGTCCAGCAGCACGTTGTCGTAGGTGGCTGAGAGCTTTTCCAGCAAATCGCCGAACGCCTGGCTGTTCAGCAACTCAGAGGGGTTGAGCGGCAGCGGGCCGCATGGAAGAATGTCCAGCCCCTCAACTGCCGTGTGCCGCACCGCCAGTTCCAGCGGCGCTTTGCCGGCAATCACGCTTGACACACCCACCTCGTTGTCGGTTTCGAAAATCCGGTGCAGCGTCGGCTTGCGAAGGTCCGTATCGACCAGCAGCGTGCGCCGCCCCGCCTTCGCCATCGCTATCGCCAGGCCGCTGGCCGTCGTGCTCTTGCCTTCGCCGGGCGAAGGTGAAGTGATGAGGAACGTCTTGGCTTGATCGGATGGCGCACTGAAGTAGACCACCGTGCGAAGCGTGCGGAAGGCTTCGGCCACATCTGACATCGAATCCAGGTGCACCTTCTGCCCGCGTGTAACCGCCGTCTGCCGCCCCGGCATCGAGGGAATCAAACCGAGCACGGGCAGGCCGAGCACCGCGCCGATTTCCTCGGCGGAGTTCAGCCGATGGTCCGTCGTGTCGCGGAGGTATGCCGCGCCGGTGCCCAGCATCAGCCCCAGGGACAGCGCAATCGCGAGCACCATGACTGGCTGCGGCTTGCTCGGCTTCTGCGAAGCGAACGCCGGCTGCAGGATTCGGATGTTCATCCCGCCGCTCTTGTCGTTGACCTCGACCTCGTTCTGCCGGCTCGCCAGCGCGTCGATCATCTTGCGGCTGCGATCGACCTGCGCGACCAGCTTGTCATATTCGGTCTGCACGACGTTCAGCTTCAGGGCTTCCTGCTGCTGCGCGTTGTATGCCTCCTGGAGCTGCCGCTCGTTTTTCTCCGCGGTTTCCAGCTTCATCTGCGCCATGCGTTTGGCGTTGGTCTGGGCAAATTCCACGCGGGCATACATCGTCAGGATCTGTGCCTGCGTCAGTTCCTCGTTCAGCTTGGCCAGCTTCTGGATGATGATGTTGCCGACGTTGGTCTGCTCGGTAAGTGTCGGGTTCTGCTTCTTGTACTCATACATCGCCGACTCGAGCTTCTTCAGGTTTGCCTCGTGGGCGGCGCGCTCCTGCTTGAGGATCTCCATCACCTTGCTGGCGGTGCTCTTGGTCTGCTCGAGCTGGTCCGCGCGGTAGGCGTTGACCACCGCGTTTGCGATATCGCGCCCCTCGGCCGCATCGGGCGAGTCCAGGGAAACGGAGATGAGGTTGTCTTTCTTGCCGAGTTGGACGTCGATGTTCTTTCGGACGTAGCCGATCGGATCGGGCACGTTATGGAAGATCGACATGCCCTCCAGGCTCTTCCCCTGTGCCGCGTAGCTTGTCTGCAATTCTTTGAGGGCGGCTTCAACGACGGGATAGCTGGTGATCAGCGAGCACTGCGTCACCAGGTAGCTCACGTCCGCGCGGTCGGCGAACCCAATGCCATCCGTGTTGAGGATCACCGGACCGGCGCGCTGTACGTGCAACTGGGCGTAAGCCGTGTACAGCGGCGTGGCAAGCTGGATGTAGGCAACCGCGCCCGCCACGCAGAACACGATCGCCGCGATGACGATCCAGCGGCGGCGCCAGCAGATCTGCATCAGGCCGCTCGCCGCCGTCGGCGGGCGCGTTGGCGCCAGCGCTGTCGGCCGCGCAATTTCCAAGGATGTCGGACGATGGATAAGACCCTGATTCATGGAACAACCCTGCCACCATGCGACCGCGAACCTGATGCCTCAGGCCACGACGTCACACAGTGATTAGAGATCACCGGTTTCGCCCGGGAACGCCTACGACGTGCGCGATTCGCTCCGATCTCTCGTCTGCACCCACCAGCCCAGCACCTCGACGCTCCCCAAATCTTGACGTGAGTGCGTGATATGCCCGCTGGACGCTGCAAGCAATAATGCCTGCCCGTGTAAATTTCAAGAGGAAAACTATTTTATCGGACGCAGGATCAGAACGAACCGCTTAGTCGATAGAAGCCTCCCGGTCGAGGCAAACTGCTTGCGAAAATGCCTGCAGCGGCCTCGTGACATTGAACGCCAATCGCACGATACGTGATACCGAGGTCCATTCGACGGCGTACGGCACCGTGGAAACCGGTTCCCTTTGAGAAACTAGGCAAACTGTAAGGGCGACCAACATCTCTCCGCCCTCGCACCTATGCTTCACAACCTCGGTGACCGGAAGCTGTTTCGCTCATATGCTTCCGCAATCGTTCCACTGTTATTCACCAGCTTTGGGCCGCCGGCAAACTGGAAATCCCCCTTGATCGGCCTGCCGGCGTCGGCTACGCCGCAGCACTGTCGAATGGGGCTGACTTTGACGGTGAGATACATGAACAGAGCGCGGCTCACCCTGCTGAGCCTGATGGTTGTTGGCGCCGTCCTAACTGTTCGCACCTTCTCGGTGATGAACCCGGTACTTCCTCCAAGGCCGGCTGTGCCATCGACTTTCCCAACTTCCCAGCCGTCGGCGGTTCCAACGATCTTCGTCGGTCCAGCTGGGCGCAATACGAATACCGGACGTACCGACCGCCAGTCGCTGGCCACCCTTGCCAGGGCCATCGACCTCGCGCAGCCCGGCGACGTCATCCAGTTGCAGCCGGGCACATATTACGAGTCGATCGTGCTGTCAAAATCCGGCACCGCAGAAAAGCCGATCACGATTCAAGCGCGCTCCGGCACCGCCTTCATTGATGGGCTGAACGCGGACAAGACCAAGCGTAAGAAACTATTCGTTGAAGCCGACCGCAAGGCCCGGCCACGCTACATCACACTCGCAGGCCTGACCTTCAGGAATGCGGACGACGGGGGTGAGGGGAACCATAATGCGGCCGTACGCACCGGGCCTGGCTGGCACGTACAGGATTGCGTTTTCGAAATGAATGGTGGCGGCGGCCTCGGCATCTGGGGCAACGACGTCGTCGTCGAGCGCTGCATTGCCCAGGACAACGCGCGCTACGGCATCGGGGGGACAGGAAGCCATAATCTGCTCGTAAGGGACTGCATCTCCCGCCGAAACAACCGCAAAAAGGACAGCAACGGCGGTGGTGGGAAGTTCACCCGTCTCGACGGTGCGGTCATCGAGAACTACCAAAGCTACGACAACATCGGCGTCGGCATCTGGTTCGACGCCTACAACATCAACGTCGTCCTCCGCGGCTGCGAGATCCATCACAACCGGACCGCTCCCAGGTGGAACAAGCCCGCGGTCGATGGCGACGGCGTCTGGCTGGAGATCAGCGGCATGGTCGCTGAGGAGGGAGAGCCTCTTCCCCCTCAACCGCGCACCGGCGCCCTCATCGCCGAGAACAACTTCGTCCACGACAACGATGCTGAGGGCATCCTGGTCTATGCCAGCCTGAACGTGACCGTTCGCAACAACAAACTCGCCAACGACACGATCTATCTGAAGGATGGCGGCCGCGATCCATTCTCCATCCGCAACCTCACGGTTACCGGCAACAGCTTCACCGGGGGGAATTTGATCGTGGAAGGCATCGCCGTAAAAGATCGCCAGGACCGCAACTTCCTCATCGATGGCAACATTTACCGCACGCCAGGCAGCGCCCTTATCCGTTGGGGCTCGACCGACTACAAGTCCCTCGACAGCGTGCAGGCCGACCTCGGCTTTGAGAAGAAAGGCGCCGTCGAGCCGTAGCAGATGTGCGAAGAGTGTGCTTGGCAAACTCCCACCGGCTCTGATTGTAGAGCAGCACAGCAAGACACAACGCTCATCCACATCGTGCCGCAAGTAATCAGTTCGCGTTGTAGCGTCGAAGCAATCCAATGCGGCTCACGAGGCCGATGACGCGGCCTGGTTGGCCGGTGAGGCAGACGGGCAGGTGGTCGACGTCGTAGCGTGCGAACGTGTCCAGCACGCTCGCCAGGTCATCGGTCGTCTTCACGAACGGCACGTCGGTGCGCATCAGGTCTTCGATCATCAGCATCGCCATCGCATCGCGCTGCAGCAGGGCCGCGTTGATGTCGGGCGCCAGCACCATGCCCTGGTAGAAACCTTCCTTGTCGACGACGACGAAATCAGTCAGCCCGGTGCGCTCCAGCAGGTTCAAGACGTGCTGGAACTCATCTCGCGCGTGAACCGTCGCCGCTGGCTCGAGCGGCAGTTGCTCGAGGTTTGAGCGGTGCAGTTGGATCGAAGCGCCCGCGCCGCCCACGCGCACGCCGCGCTTGCGCAGCGTCCAGGTGTAGATCGAGTCGGGGAAGATCGCCTGCGCGACGCCCGTGGCGATCACCGATGCCAGCATCGCCGGGAGCATGAGCTCGGGCTTGCCGGTGATGTCGAGCAGGATAAGGATCGAAGCGAGCGGCGCGTGAACCACCGCCGCAAGCACTGCGCTCATGCCCACCAAGGCGTAAATATGCGGCTGCACCTGCGTGAAGAACCCGGCGCCGCGCAGCAGGATGCCCAGCGCCGCGCCGGCGGTCGCGCCCAGGAACAGGGAAGGGGCGATGATGCCGCCGCTGCCACCGCTTCCCAGCGTGAGGCAGGTGCCGATCACTTTCGCCAGGCAGAGCACAACCATGAGCCAAAGCAGCGTGAGCAAGCGATGGCCGTTGTAAAAGTCGGCGCTGAACAGCTGCAGCATCACGCCGTACCCGTCGCCGAAGAAAGCCGGCATCGGATAGGTGTCAAACTCAAAGGGCTTGGGCGTGTGAAGGATCCACCAGCCGAAAACCACGACGTAAACGCAGCCCATCACGCCGAGCATCGCGCCGCCGGCCGCAGGGCGAAGCGCCGCGGGAAGCCGCGAGCGCGCGAAGCGTTCTTCCGTGTAATACATCAGCCGCGTGAGCGAGACCCCGACCACTCCACAGACGGCGCCGAGAACTGCGAAGTTCGGCAGTTGCCCCCAGCTGAGCGTCAATTGCCCGAGGGGACCGGGCATCTGGAAGATTGCGAAGCTGTGCGCGTGCAGCATGCGCTGGAATATCGCCTGTGTTGTAACGTTGGCGATCACGCTGGCGACGATCACCGGTGTGATGGTGGAGAGCGAGAAATCGAGCAGGATCACCTCGAGCGTAAACAAAACGCCGCCGATCGGTGAGTTAAAGATCGCGCTGATGCCGGCGGCGCTTCCGCAGCCGATCAGCACCGGCATGTTGGGGCGCGCGATGCGGAAGACGCTCCCGACGCCCGACGCGATGGCCGCGCCGATCTGCACGATCGGCCCCTCGGCGCCCGCCGAGCCTCCCGACCCAATCGTGACCGCCGATGTGAGGATCTTCTCCACCGCCGACGCGGGGTGTATGAAGCCCTTGGTGCGGATGACCGACTCCATCACGTCGATGATCCCGTGCCCTTCGCGGATGCGCATGACGTAGCGGCTCATCACACCCACCGTGAGCCCGCCCATCGCGGGCAGCGCGATCAGCAGCGGCAGGCGCGTGTCGTAGAGGTTCTGGCCGTGCCCGAGCCGTCTGTACAGCAGGTCGCGGATGGCGTTGATGAGCTCGTGAAAGCTGACGGCGGCAGCGGCAGTGATCACGCCGATGAGCACCGCGAGCAGCAGCAGGAACGTCTGATCGCGGACGCCGATTCGCGCGAATGCCCGGCGGAGGTACGCCGGCGCGAGGCTCAGCCCGGAGATCATCCGGCAAACCATACCGGCTCGCGCGCGCCCTCACCAGTTGCGCATGCGCTGCTGTGATGCACAAGTCGAGCGCCGCGTTTTGAGCGTTTACACGCCGCGCCCCGGCCCCATAGTGTTCAAATCGCAAAGGGCAGGGACGATATGCGCGTCACTTCAGCGAGCGGCAAGAAGATTGTCATCCTCGGCGGTGGATTCGCCGGAGTGTACACCGCGCGCCACCTCGAACACCTCCTCGGACCGCGCAGCGGCGTCGAAGTCACGCTCGTGAGCCGAAACAACTATTTCCTCATGACGCCGTTGCTCTTCGAGGCGGGTTCCGGTGTGCTCGAGCCGCGGCACGCAGTCAATCCGATCCGGCCGCTGTTCAAGCGCGTGCGCTTCATCGAAGCGGAAGTGCAGCGGATCGATTTTGAGCGCCGCTGCGTCTTGGCGCGGCTCGGAGACAACGAACCGTATGACATCCCCTACGACCACCTCGTCCTCGCGCTCGGCGGCGTGACCAATACCGCGGTCGTCAAAGGCGCCGAACACGCGATGACGTTCAAGACGCTCGCGGATGCGATCTACCTCCGGAATCACACCATCCAGCGCTTCGAGGAAGCCGACGTCGAAGAGGACCCGCAGCGCAAGGCCGCCCTGCTCACCTTTGCCATCATCGGGGCGGGGCTGGTGGGCCTGGAACTGCAGGGAGAGCTGACGGAGTTCGTGCACAATGTCCGGCGGCAGTACAAGAATGTGCGACCGGACGAAATCAGGCTCCTCCTGATCGAGCACGGCCCGCGCATCGTGCCGGAGCTGGACGCCGATCTGGCGGATTACGCGTCAAACGTGCTCAAACGCCGCGGGGTCGACGTGCGCGTCAACGCGTCGGTCGATCGGGTGGAGCCCCGCAAGGTCCATCTCAAGAGCGGCCAGTGCATCATCGCCGACACGATTCTTCTCACGACCGGGGTCGTGCCAAATCCGCTGGTCGCGGCGCTGCCGATCGAGAAAGACAAGCGCGGCCGCGCCCTCGTCGAGCCAACGCTTCGCGCCAAGGGGCGCGATGACCTGTGGGCCCTCGGCGACTGCGCCTCGATTCCCAGCCCAACCGGAAGGCCCTATCCGGCGTTGGCGCAGCACGCGATGCGCGAGGCCCGGGTGGCGGCAGAAAACGTCGTGGCATCGCTGCACGGCAGAAAGCTCAAGCCGTTCATTTATGAAAGCATGGGAACGCTGGCGGCGCTGGGGCATTTCAGCGGCACGGGCCGCGTCTATTCCTTCAAGATCTATGGCTTCCTCGCCTGGTGGGTATGGCGCACCTACTACCTGATGCAGATGCCGCGCATGGAGAGACGGCTGCGCATCGTCATCGACTGGACCGTCGCCCTGTTTTTCAAGAACGACGTCGTTCAGTTGGACTTCTATCGAGACGTGCCGTCTCCCCGGAACCAATCCACGCAGTGCGACCCATCGGCAAGCTCGACCGAGCCGAAGCCCGAGGCGCCCCGCTCGCCTGCGTCCACGTGAAATCCAATCTCGCGCGGTGGAAGCGCAACATATCTTTCGAATTCTCCGAAAGCTACAGAAACAAGAACCGGCGAATTCCGGAAAAAGAGGTGTTCCAGCCGCGCGGGTGCAGGACTAACATCCCGCGATCCGATGTCCCAGATCTTCCACCCGAGCATGAACACGCTCGCGAAGGCGAGCATCTTTGGTGCGGTGTTCATTATCGCGGCGGTCGGGTGGGTCGCGTCGGCCGTGGATCGTTCGCCTTACAACACCGACGCCGGGGTGGTGCGCAGCCAGCCGGTGCCCTTCAGCCACGAGCACCACGTCGCGGGACTGGGCATCGACTGCCGCTATTGCCACACGTCGGTTGAAGTCTCTCCGTTTGCGGGAATGCCCTCGACGAAGACCTGCATGACCTGCCACTCGCAGATCTGGACCAATGCCGCACTGCTCGCGCCGGTGCGGGAGAGCTGGAACAGCGGCGCTCCCATCAAAGATGCGACGGGGCACACCGGTTGGACGCGCGTGCACAAGCTTCCCGACTTCGTCTACTTCAACCACAGCATCCACCTCGCCAAGGGCGTCGGCTGCGTCACGTGCCACGGGCGAGTCGACAAGATGCCGCTGATGTATCAGCACGCGTCGCTGCAGATGGAGTGGTGCCTGGACTGCCACCGAAATCCGGAGAAGTTCGTGCGCCCGCGCGACCAGGTCTTCAGCATGAACTGGGACGCCGAGAAGGATCCGTTGCGGCTCGGCGAGACCCAGGCAACGCTTGGCCCGAAGCTGGTGGAGCAGTACCAGATCCACACGAGCCAGTTGTCCAACTGCTACGTCTGTCACCGGTGATCTGATGAATCAGCCCGCGGAGAAATTCGAAGATCCCAACGCCGCCGATGGCGAATACATCCGCATCGAACGCCGGACGGACGATCTGGGGCGGCCCCGGTTCTGGCGCAGCGCCGACGAATTGCATGGAACAGGCCCGTTTCTGGATCCACAAGAGTTTGTTTGGCCAGAATTTACGGCGGAAGCTGATCAACCGCCCGGTGAGCCGAGCCGGCGTACTTTCTTAAAAGTGATGGGTGCGTCCCTCGCGCTGGCGGGGCTTTACGGATGCACCCGACGCCCTGAAGAAAAGATCGTTCCGTACGTTCGCCAGCCAGAGCAACTCGTCCCCGGCGTGCCGCTGTTCTTCGCCACCGCGCTCACCCTCGGCGGATATGCCAGGGGCGTGCTGGTCGAGAGCCACGAAGGCCGTCCCACGAAGATCGAAGGGAATCCGGATCACCCCGCGAGCCTCGGCGCCACCGACGTTTTTATGCAGGCGGAGATCCTTTCACTCTATGATCCGGACCGCTCGCAGGTCGTCACCCACGACGGCGACATCAGCAACTGGGACTCGTTCCTCGCAGCCCTGGAGGCGCAGATGCGGCAGAAACGCGCAACGGGCGGGGCCGGGCTGAGGTTGCTGACCGAGACGATTACCTCACCCACGTTGGCAGCACAGATTCGCGACTTGCTCAAGCAGTTTCCCCGGGCGCGATGGCACCGATACGACCCCATCGGATGCGACAACGCGCGGGCCGGGGCGACGGCGGCATTCGGCCGCGACGTCAGAAGTGTCTATCACTTCGATCGCGCCGACGTCATCGTTTCCCTTGACTCCAACTTCCTCCTCGAAGACCCGGGCAGCGTCCGCTACGCGTGGGAGTTCATCAATGGCCGGCGGGTGCGCAACACCAAGCGACAGATGAATCGCCTCTTCGTGGTCGAAGGCACCCCGACGATCACCGGCGCGATGGCGGACGTGCGCCTTACGATCAAGGCATCGCAGATCGAATTGGCCGCGCGAGCCCTTGCCCATGCGATCGGTGCGGCGCCGGAATCGGGCCGATTGAGTGCTGAAGCCTCAAAGTGGGTGGAGGAAGCCGCGGCCGCTCTGGACGCGCATCAGGGGAAGGCGCTGATTGTCGCAGGCGAGTCGCAGCCGCCGGCGGTGCACGCGCTGGCGCACTGGCTCAATCAGCAGCTGACAAATCCCGGGAAGACGGTGGAGTATCTGGAGCCGGTCGAGGCGCCCGGCGCCTCTTCGTTAATAGAACTTCTCGAAGACATTGACTCCGGCTCAGTCGACACGCTGCTCATCCTCGGCGGCAATCCGGCGTACGACGCCCCGGCGGACCTGCACTTCACACAAAGGCTCTCGAAGGTTCCGCTGCGGGCGCACCTCTCACGCTATAACGATGAAACTTCATATCACTGCCATTGGCATCTGCCGGAATCGCATTCGCTGGAATCGTGGAGCGACGCCCGCGCCTTCGACGGGACGAGCACGATCATCCAGCCGCTGATCGCCCCGCTCTACCCGTCGAAGTCTGCGCACGAACTGCTGGCAGCCGTTGCAGGCAAGCCTTCGCTCTCCGGCTACGAGAGCGTCCGAAACCATTGGCAGGCGCAGCACGGGAGCGACGATTTCGAAGACTTCTGGCAGAAGACGCTGAGCAGCGGAGTCGTCGCGGGCAGCGCCGCCAGGCCAGTGCAGGTGAGCGCAAAGGCGCCGCTTCCGATGTCCGAGCCGAGTTCGGGCACTGGCTTCGAGGTCGCGTTCCGTCCCGATCCATGCATCTGGGACGGACGCTTTGCGAACAACGGCTGGCTGCAGGAACTCCCCAAGCCGCTCACCAAGCTCACCTGGGACAATGCAGTCCTGATGAGCCCTGCCGACATGAAAGCGCAGGGCCTCACGAACGGCCAGATCGTCGAGCTGAGATCGGAAGGCAGATCGGTAACCGGCCCAGTCTGGCCTCTGCCCGGCCAGCCGCGCGGCGCGCTGACGGTGCACCTCGGTTACGGCAGAACGCGCGCGGGGCGCGTGGGCGGGAATCAGCAGGAGCGCCGCGGCTTCAACGCGTACCTGCTTCGGACCTTGAGCAACCGCTGGACCCTTCCCGGCGTGCAGCTTTCGCCTCAATCTGCGACGCAGGAGCTTGCCTGCACGCAGCACACGCAGCTCATGCATGGGCGCGAGCATGACCTGATCCGCGTCGAAGAGATCGGCGCCTACGACAAGGCTCCGAAGCCGCGCAAGAAAGTCCCCCTGACGCTGTATCCGGAATACCCATACAAGGGCAATGCCTGGGGGATGGTGATCGACCAGAACGCGTGCATCGGCTGCAACGCCTGCGTGATCGCCTGCGTCTCCGAGAACAACATCCCCGTTGTCGGGAAGGACGAGGTGGCGCGCGGGCGCGAAATGCACTGGCTGCGCGTCGATGCGTATTACGGCGGCGAAGATGAAGCCAGCGCCGAGGGGCCTTACTTTCAGCCGGTCCCCTGCATGCATTGCGAGAAAGCGCCGTGCGAAGTGGTATGCCCGGTGAACGCGACAGTGCACGACGAGGAGGGGCTCAACAACATGGTCTACAACCGCTGCGTCGGCACGCGGTATTGCTCCAACAACTGCCCCTACAAAGTGCGGCGCTTTAACTTCTATCAATACCAGGACGACAAGACCGAGCAGTTCAAATTGATGCGCAACCCCGACGTCACCGTGCGCAGCCGCGGCGTCATGGAGAAGTGCACCTATTGCGTCCAGCGAATCAACGCGGGCCGAATTGAGGCAAAGAAGAACGAGGCGGCGATGGTCGACGCGAAAACCCTGCAGGAACGCGAGGCGCTGCGCACGCGGGCGACCCAGGCGATCGCGCAGATCCAGACGGCGTGCCAACAGGCCTGCCCGACCGATGCGATCATCTTCGGGAACCTGAATGATCCGCACGCGCCGGTGACGCACCTGCGAAGCGAACCGACGAATTACGTGCTGCTGGAGGAACTGAACACGCAGCCGCGAACGAGCTATCTGCCGCGGTTCAGGAACGCCTGAGAGTTTTCGCGGCAGGGCTGCGCGGTCGTGAAGAAGAGTCGCAGCACACGACTGATAGTCCGTGCCACTTGGGAACTTGGTGCAGCCAGGAAGCCTCAAAACTTCGCCGGACGCCGCGGAAGCGACGGTCTCGCTTGGATCGCCGGTGATCGGCGCGGGCCTCACCTTCGCCTCCGTCACCGACAAGATCAGCTCGATCGTGCTCACGCGCCGCGCGGGCAGGCAGTGGTGGATTGGCCTGGCGATCACATTCCTGCTGGTCCTGGTGCTGATATATGCGGTCGGCTACCTGCTGGTGAAGGGCATCGGGATTTGGGGAGTCAACATCCCGGTAGCGTGGGGCTTTGCCATCATCAACTTCGTCTGGTGGATCGGGATCGGGCATGCCGGCACGTTCATCTCGGCATTCCTCCTGCTGCTGCGCCAGGACTGGCGCACCAGCATCAACCGATTCGCCGAGGCGATGACGCTCTTCGCGGTGGCCTGCGCGGGCATGTTCCCACTGCTTCACCTGGGCCGGCCGGGGGTGTTTTACTGGCTCTTTCCTTACCCCAACACGATGGGTCTCTGGCCGCAGTTTCGCAGCCCGCTGGTGTGGGACGTGTTTGCCGTCTCGACCTACGCAACGGTGTCGCTGCTCTTCTGGTATGTGGGATTGATCCCCGACCTCGCGACGCTGCGCGATCGCTCGCCGCGGAGGAGCGGGCGTATCATCTACGGAATTCTCTCAATGGGATGGCGCGGCTCGGCACGGCACTGGCACCGCTACCAGACGGCCTACCTGCTGCTCGCGGGCCTCGCCGCGCCGCTGGTCATCTCCGTGCACAGCATTGTCGGTATGGATTTCGCCGGCAGCGTCGTGCCGGGGTGGCACTCGACCATCTTCCCGCCTTACTTCGTCGCCGGCGCCATTTTCTCCGGCTTCGCGATGGTCCTCACGCTGGCGATTCCGCTGCGAAAGTTTTATGGCCTGGAAGACTTCGTCACCATCCGCCACATCGATAACTGCGCCAAGCTCATGCTCGTCACCGGCCTGATCGTCGCTTACGGCTACGGCATGGAAGCGTTCATGAGCTGGTACAGCGGCAACGAGTATGAGCTGTTCGTCACGCTGAACCGCGCGCGAGGACCTTACGCGTGGAGCTTCTGGATGCTGATGGCTTGCAACGTGGTGATCCCACAGTTGCTCTGGTTCAAGCGGGTACGCACCCACGTGCCGCTGATCTGGGTGATCTCCATCATCGTCAACATCGGCATGTGGCTCGAGCGGTTCGTCATCGTGGTGACCAGCCTGCACCGCGACTACAACCCCGGCAAGTGGGGCATGTACTACCCGACGATCTGGGACTGGGCGACGTACGTCGGCACCATTGGCTTCTTCCTGTTCTGCATCCTGTTGTTCGTGCGCTTCCTGCCGGCAATCTCGATCTTTGAAATGCGCGAGCTCGTCGCCGAGACCAGTGCCGAGGGCGCGCATGATTTAGAGCACGACCGCCTGTCCGAGGGCGAAACGCAAGTGTTCCACGGGGGCGGCTTTTCGCAGCCGAAGGGGGATCAGATATGACCCCCGAGCCCTGGCTTTACGGTCTTCTGGCCGAGTTCGACGGCGCTGAACAGTTGGTGGAAGCGGCGCGGCGCACGCGCGAGGCCGGATATGTCCGCACCGACGCGTACTCGCCTTATCCGATTCATGGCCTCTCCGAAGAGCTTGGATTTCGAAAGACGCTCGTGCCGCTGCTCGTGCTGATGGGCGGCATCGTCGGCGGAGTGAGCGGGTTCTTCATGCAGTGGTACGCCAACGTCGTGAGCTACCCCCTCAATGTGGGGGGGCGGCCGCTCAACAGCTGGCCCGCGTTCATTCCCATCACCTTCGAGATGACGGTGCTGTTCGCGGCGTTCGCGGCGGTACTGGGCATGCTGGCGCTCAATGGCCTGCCGACGCCCTACCATCCGCTCTTCAACGTGCCCACTTTCCAGCTCGCCAGCCGGAACAAATTCTTCCTGTGCATTGAAGCGAGCGACTCAAAGTTTGATCCCGACGGGACGCGGCGATTCCTCGAGTCATTGCAGCCGCGCGAGGTGAGTGAAATTCCCCGTTAATAACGCGCGACGAATAGGACCTTGTCTCTTGTCATCTTCCCTCCGCCATCTTCTATCTTCGAGCCTCCTTGCGATGCTTCTGCTCGGCTGCCGCAAGGAGGACATGGCCGACCAACCGCGCCACGACCCGCTCGAACAGAGCAGGATGTTCCAGGATGAGCTGGCGTCGAGGCCCCTGGTGGCCGGGACGGTGCCGCGCGGCGGGCAGATCGTGCGCGAAGAGACTTCTGGACATACTCCGCCTTCCGGCAATGAGTCGGCGGATTTCCCCTGGAAGCTCTCGATGCAGGACCTGCAGCGCGGGCGCGAGCGGTTTGATATCTACTGCTCGGTTTGCCACGGACGCCTGGGCACCGGCGACGGAATGATCGTGCAGCGCGGCTTTTTGCACCCGCCGTCGTTTTACCTCGATCGGCTGCGCGCTGCCGCCCCCGGCCACTTCTACAACGTGATCAGCGACGGCTACGGCGCGATGTACGCCTACAACGACCGCGTTCCAGTGGAAGACCGGTGGCGCATCATCGGTTACATCCGGGCCCTGCAGATCGCCCGGCCCGACGATCGCGGCATCGGCACGACACCGCCGGCCCAGCAGAGATGAATGAAAGACGGTTAAGAGAGTCATGAACGGCAACTCCCCGGCAACCTCGCGCTACCTGCTTCCGTCGCTGCTGTTCGGCGCGGCCGCTCTGGGGTTGCTGTGTATCGGCTTGCGCACCGACCGCGAGCAGTTCTTCCAGTCCTACCTCTGGGCATGGCTCTTCTGGCTCGGCGTCGCGCTGGGATCGATGGTGCTGGTGATGCTGCGGCACCTCACGGGAGGCGAGTGGGGACGGATCGTGCAGCGACCCGCGGAGGCCGCGGCGCTGACGCTGCCGCTTTTGGCCATTGGATTCATACCCGTCATGCTCGGCATGCATTGGTTGTTTCCCTGGACGCACGCTGAGTTGGTGGCGGCCGACGAGGTGCTGAGTCACAAAATACGCTATCTGAACGCAACCGCGTTTGAGCTGCGCGCTCTCGTCTACTTCGCCCTGTGGTTCGTTCTCGCATTCTTTCTTCGCGCCAATTCCGTGCGCTACGACCGCAGCGGCGATGAGTCCACCGCCGCCCACATGCGCACGCTCAGCGCGGCGGGGCTCCTCATCTACATAATCAGCATCACGCTGGCTTCGGTGGATTGGATCATGTCGCGCGAGCCGCACTGGTATTCCACCATCCTGGGGTTGAGCATCGGCGTGGGACAGACAGCGTCGGCGATGGTCTTCGCGCTGATCCTGCTCTTTTGGCTGGCCCGGCTCGAGCCGCTCAAGTCGTATCTGCAGCCCTCCCACCTCAATGATCTTGGCAACCTGCTGCTTACGCTGGTCATCCTCTGGGCTTACCTGTCGTTCGCGCAGTGGCTCATCACCTGGATGGGAAACATCCGCGGCGAGATCGACTGGTACACCCGGCGCGGACTGGCCGCGCGGGGAAGCGGATGGAAGTGGATCGGGTTGGGCTTGGTCGTCGTGCACTTCTTCATCCCGTTCCTGATCCTGCTCTCACGAGCGGCAAAGCGGCGACTCGCGGTGCTGGCATGGCTGTCGGCGGTGCTGCTGCTCATGAGGCTTATTGACAACTTCTGGCTCGTCGGGCCTTCCACGATGCACACTCCCTCCGACGATGCGCCTCTGAATGCGCTGTGGATCAGCTGGATGGATCTGGCCGCGCCGATCGGCATTGGCGGCCTCTGGATGGCGGCGTTCCTGTGGTTGCTCGGACGCCAGCCGCTCTTGGCGCGGGCCCAGCGAGAGTCGGAGATTTTGCCGCGATTCGGCGGCGTCACGCAACACGGAGGCGCGGGTGGACCCGGCACAAGCTGAATACGAAAAGCTTCCTCTGGAGGTGAAGGAGGCGGTCGAGCTCGGACACCAGCCGAGCACGATCGACTTCGCCGCGGCGCGCCGGTTCATCCTCTGGTTCGTCGGAGGCTTGGTAGTCGTCCACGTTCTAATCTACCTGATGCTGATCTGGTTCAATCTTTTCGCCGCGCCCCTCGTCGCGAGTCCATCCGCATTGGCTCGCGAGCGAACCGGACCACCCGCGCCGCGGCTGCAGAGCGCTCCGATCCGGGACCTGCAGGCCATGCACGATGCGGAAAACGGAGCCTTCGCCCGCATGGGATGGCTGAGCGCGCCGACGAACGAAGTTCGTGTGCCGGATGGGGTTGCGGAGCAGGTCATCCGGCTCAGTTCGAAGGCTCCCGCGCGCGTTCCCCAGACGCAGCCGGGACCGGCCGAGCAAAACGGCGGTGAAGTGCCGCGCGTATTGCGCCAGCGTGAGAGGCAACAGTGAGAAATCGATTCCGCATATCCCCAGCACGGTACTTGCCGGCACTTCTCCTCCTGCTCACGTTCGCCCTCTCCGCCCGCGCGCAGTCAACCCAGCCCGCGCTTCTGGACGGCATCGGAATCGATCAACAACTCGGCGCTCAGATCCCCGCTGACCTCATCTTCCGCGATGAAACCGGCCGCGAGGTCAGACTCGGCGACTACTTCGGCAAACGACCCATCGTCCTCGCGCTGGTCTACTACAAATGCCCGATGCTCTGCACGCTGGTGCTGAACGACCTGACACGCGGCCTCAACGGAATGCCGATCAATG
Organism: Tepidisphaerales bacterium; assembly: GCA_038204465.1. Lineage (GTDB taxonomy): Bacteria > Planctomycetota > Phycisphaerae > Tepidisphaerales > Tepidisphaeraceae > JBBRCX01. The sequence continues at coordinate 43,897 of JBBRCX010000019.1, forward strand.
TCGGGGAACAATTTGATGTGCTCACCGTGAGCTTCGATCCCAGCGAAACGCCTGATCTCGCGGCCCAAAAGAAAAAACAATACCTGCGCGAGTATCGCCGGCCGCACGCGGACGAAGGATGGCACTTTCTCACCGGCGATCAGCCTTCCATCGACCGGCTCACGCAGGCGGTCGGGTTCCACTACAAGTACGACCCGAAGTTCGACCAGTACGTCCACTCCAGTGGGCTGACCGTGCTGACGCCGCAGGGACGGATCTCGAAGTACTTTTTCGGAATCGGGTACTCCTCGATCGACCTGCGCCTGGCGCTGGCGGACGCATCCGGCAGCCGGGTTGGAAGTCCGACCGAGCGGATCCTGCTTTACTGCTTCCACTACGACCCGAGCACCGGGCGATACAGCCTCGCGATCACGCGCCTTCTGCGCGTCGCCGGGGCAGCGACCATCGCACTGCTGGCAACGCTCTTGTTCGTGAGCCTGCGCCGCGAGCGCGCGGCCCGGCCGCGGGCTGGGGACGCAAGTCAAACCGACACCCCAGAAGGATGAACGTGTCGTTTACGCAGAGCATCAACCTCGCCGGCGCGATGTTGGCCCAGTCCGATGGGCCGGGGCCGAGCACGCAGTTCCGCCTCTGGCCGCAGCAGGCGTCGCATTTTGCGGTCCAGGTTGACACGCTGATGGCTTATCTGCTCGCCGTCTCCGTCTTCTTCACCTTGCTGATCTTCCTGCTGATCCTCTATTTCGGCCTGAAGTATCGGCGCCGGCCCGGCCACCTGCCACAGATGGTGCCGACCAACTACGCGCTCGAAGTGATCTGGACCGCGATTCCGCTGGCGCTGGTGATGGTCATGTTCGTCTGGGGCGCGGCGCTGTACGTCCACGAAGTCGAGGCGCCGCGGGATGCGATGGAAATCCAGGTGATCGGGAAGCAGTGGATGTGGAAGGTCCAGCATCCGCAAGGACGGCGCGAGATCGACCAGCTCACCATCCCCGTGAACCAGACGGTGAAGCTGCATATGACGTCACAGGACGTGATCCACAGCTTCTACATCCCAGCCTTCCGTGTGAAGCAGGACGTGCTGCCGGGGCAGTACACGACCGAATGGTTTCGCCCGACGAAGGTTGGCGAATACCACCTGTTCTGCGCGGAGTATTGCGGCGCGGAGCACAGCGGAATGATCGGCAAGGTCGTGGTGATGGAGCCCGGCAAATATCAGCAGTGGCTCGCCGGCTCCCCCGCCGACCTCCCGCCGGCCGTGGCCGGCGAGAAGCTCTACGTCCAATACAGCTGCCAGACATGTCACGGCGAGCGCGCGCCGACCCTTGCCGGGCTTTACCTGCGCACATCGAGGGTGCTGGAGAACGGCCAACTGAAGTCCGTCGTCGCGGACGACGCGTACCTGCGCGAGTCGATCCTGAACCCCAGCGCGAAGATTGTCGAAGGCTATCCCCCGCTGATGCCCACCTATCAGGGCCAGTTGACCGAGGAGCAGATCATGGAGCTGATCGCTTATATCAAAAGCCTGGGCAGCGCCGCCAATCCGCGGGAACCATCGACGGCGCCGCAGACGAACGCGCCCAGCGGCGGTGGACAAAGACGGTAGTACCGCAACGAAATCGCGGGCCCGGCCCGCGGAGAAGACATGACCAGCATCCCCTACACCCCGGCGCTGGCCCCGCCGGAAACTTACCTGAACGTCAGCTACCGCGTGCGCTCGTGGCTGCTCACAGCCGACCACAAGCGGATCGCGATCCTTTACATGATCTCGATCACGCTCTTCTTCTTCGTCGGTGGCGCGGCGGCGGTGCTGATGCGGCTGGAGCTGATGACGCCGCAGGGCGACCTCGTCCGCGCCGAGACCTACAACAAGCTGTTCACCATCCACGGCGTGATGATGGTCTTTTTCTTCCTGATCCCCTCGATCCCGGCGGTGCTGGGAAACTTCCTGGTCCCGATCATGATCGGGGCGCGCGACCTGGCGTTTCCCAGGCTTAACCTCCTCAGCTGGTACCTCTACATGATCGGCGGCTGCTTCGCCCTGGGGGCGATGATCCTTGGCGGCGTCGACACAGGCTGGACCTTCTACACGCCCTACAGCAGCAGTTTTTCCAACACCAATGTCGCGCTCACCATCGTCGCCATCTTCATCAATGGGTTCAGCTCGATCCTGACGGGGTTAAACTTCATCGTGACCATCCACAAGATGCGCGCGCCGGGCATGTACTGGTCGCGCCTGCCGCTGTTCATCTGGTCGCATTACGCCACCAGTCTGATCTTCGTGCTGGCGACGCCCGTGCTGGCGATCACCCTGGTCCTGGTGGCGGTCGAACGCCTCTTGCGCGTCGGCATCTTCGATCCGGCGCTGGGCGGCGATCCCATTCTCTTCCAGCACCTCTTCTGGTTCTATTCGCACCCCGCGGTCTACATCATGATCCTGCCGGCCATGGGAGTGGTGAGTGAGATCGTCCCTTGCTTCGCCCACAAGCGAATCTTCGGTTACGGCATGATCGCCTTCGCCAGCCTCGCCATTGCCGTGCTCGGGTTCCTCGTGTGGGGCCACCACATGTTCGTCTCCGGCCAGTCGATCTACGGCGGCATGATCTTCTCGATCCTGAGCTTTCTGGTGTCGATCCCTTCGGCGATCAAGGTGTTCAACTGGACGGCCACGCTCTACAAGGGATCGGTCGATCTGCGCACGCCGATGCTCTATGCGCTCGGGTTCATCGGACTGTTCACATTGGGTGGGCTCACCGGGTTAATCGTCGCGACCCTCGCGATCGACGTCCACGTGCACGACACCTATTTCGTGGTCGCCCACTTCCACTACATCATGGTCGGCGGCGCTGTCATGGCTTACCTGGGGGGCATCCATTTCTGGTGGCCGAAGATTACCGGCCGGATGTACCCCGAGTGGTGGGGCCGCTTCTCCGCTTTCCTGATCTTCGTCGGATTCAACCTGACTTTCTTCCCGCAATTCATCCTCGGCTACCTCGGCATGCCGCGGCGCTATTACGCCTATGCGGCGGAGTTTCAGGTCCTCAACGTCATGTCAACGGCGGGCGCTTCCATCCTCGGCCTCGGCTATCTGCTGCCGCTTTGCTACCTGATCTGGTCGCTGTTCTATGGAAAGATCGCGCCGATCAACCCGTGGGGCGCCGCGGGATTGGAGTGGCAGACTTCATCACCGCCGCCAACCGACAATTTTGACCAGACGCCGGTGGTGGTCGACGAGGCGTACGCCTACGACAAGATCGAGGTGCCCAGTGCCTGACGATGCGGCAGTGGCCGGAGAGGTCGCCCGCGGCGACGACAGCGCATTGACGCCACAGCAGCGCCGCGCCCAATCGCGGCCCGCGTCGGCGCACCTCGTCGCGCCGCGCCATCATCGCCCACACGTCAAGCACCAGTTCGACACGCTCGCTCAGCAGCATGAGGCCGACACGCTGGGGATGTGGGCCTTCCTCGCGACCGAGGTGCTGTTCTTCGGCGGCATGATCCTCTGCTATACCGTCTACCGCGGCGTGTATTTCAAGGAGTGGCACAACGGCAGCCGCATCCTCGACGAGTTCGAGTTTCTCGGAATCAGCGCCGGAGCATGGAACACCGCGGTGCTGCTCACGAGCAGCTTGACGGTCGCGCTGGCGGTGCGCGCCGCTCAGCTCGGCCGCCGCGAACAACTCATCGGGCTTCTACTTGCGACCATGGCGCTCGGGGCAGCGTTCCTCCTCATCAAGGCGATGGAATATCGCAACGACTACCACGAGGGGCTCGTGCCCGGATGGCCGTTCCACCCTGACCCGCGCCTCCTGGAGCCCGGCGTGAGAATGCGCCCCTTTGAGCTGTTCTGGAGCTTCTACTTCGTCATGACCGCCGTGCACGCGCTGCACATGCTCATCGGCCTAGGGCTGTTCACCTACCTGATCGTGCAGGCGTGGCGCGGGAAGCTCACGCGCGAGCATCACATGCCGGTCGAGATCATCGGGCTGTACTGGCACTTCGTCGATCTCGTGTGGATCTTCCTGTTCCCCTTGCTTTATCTGGTGCGCTGATGAACGAGCACGCTGCGACAGAGTCGGATCGCGAGGGCGTCCAGACCAAGGCGGAATCGCTTCGAACCTATTTCGCCGTCTACGCCGCGCTGATGGTGCTGCTCGTCCTCACGGTAGCCGCGTCGTTCGTTGACTTCGCGAAGTGGCGCCTCGCTCATCACAACCTCGGCTGGCTCAACATCAGCTTCGCCATGATCATCGCAGTGATAAAGAGCCTGCTGGTCGTGCTCTTCTTCATGCACCTGCGACACAGCAGCCGCCTCACCTGGATCTTCGCCGGGGCCGCGTTCCTCTGGCTGGGGATCCTGCTGACGCTGACGCTCAACGATTACCTGACCCGCCGCCGGCCCTTGTACGAAGATGTTCCGGACAAGTCAGGCATCCGACAGCCTGCCCAGCCGGAGGCAAATGGACGGGCGCAGGTCTCGTTTGTGCCCCCGCGGCGGCGGTCACGGCTGTCTAGCGGCGGGCATTCTTGTGCCGCCCGATTGGGACGCGAGCAGCGCCTGACGATACCGGCACGACACGCCCCGGCTGCCGCAGCGCGATGCCCTCCAACAGCGCCTGCACCTGCGGCACGTCCGCCACCTCCAGCAGCCCGAAGCACATGACCAACTGGATCGACTCGTACGTCTGTCCCCATTCGATGAGTCCCAGAATTGACTTGACGTTCGCCTGAAGCGTCAGGGTCTTGAACAAGCCCGGCTCCAGAGCGGCGACCAGCATGCAGGTGAAGGCGCACACCGGCCCGTCGCCAATGAGGTCGAGCTTGTCGGCGGACGTCCGCGCCTTGAGGTATCGGGCGACAGCCAGCAACTGGGCGACGCGGATGCCGAGCAGGCGATGGCCCGTCGTATCGATCAGCATCTGGTAACGCGGATCGGACCGGTATTCACCGGTCCCAAGCAGATCGATGACGACACGATTGGAGGCGCCCGCGGGAAGCTCCGCGGGGCCGGCGCTGCGGCCATGATCGATGGCCACCAGCTCCGTTTCCGACGTCGAGGGATGAAGCAGGAAATTGGCCGGCAGCGCCCACGGACCCAGGCTGAGCACCTGGCCGCTGATGCCCGGCGCGGGGAAGCCGGTTGCGCTCGATACCTCGTACTTCGGCAGCCGGATCAGCTGCGCCAATTGCCGCCGCAGCTTGCCGCGCGCTGCGGCCGTGCCCGGGATGCGCAGCGTGCTCACCAGCTGCCGTCCGCGGCGCAGCGCGATCGATCGCACCGTCTCCTGCACCGGCGGCAGGCCCACATTGAGCGCTTCCTCGCTCAGCAATTCATCGGGCCGGTGCAGGTCGTGCGTCGGGGAATCAAGCCCCCACTGCTCATTGATGAACCGGTACAAGCGCGAGCGGTTGTCGGCGTCGTAGTTGTGCGTGCCAGGGTCGGTATTGCTGTAGAACTGGAATCGGTCTTCCGCCCCGAAGGCGCGGTAGGTCGGCACGACGGCGTCAAAGATCACCGGCTTGGCGCGATCGGTCCGGAAGCAGCATTCGTCGTTGGCATTGGTGATGAGCAGCGTGGGCCGCGGCGCGAGCAGCGCGGTCATGTCCTGGTAGTCGAGCACGCTCGTGAGATCCACCGGCGTCTGCTCGAGGTCTCCGATGTCCTTGATGCAACCCACGCGGGCGCGCACGGACGTATACCCCGCCACCGGCACGCTGAGCGTGATGCGATCGTCGAGGGCTGAAATGACGATCGTCTGCCAGCCGCCGCCGGAAAGGCCCGTGCAGCCGACGCGCTTCGGGTCGGCGTTGCGGTGTGCCAGAAGCACGTCCAGCGCTTTCTTCAACGCGAGGTAGAAGAGCCCGACGCCCGCCATTCCGGTAAGGTCGACGAAGGCGATGTTGTTGTGCTGTCGGTCCGCTTCGAGCTCTCCCATTCCCGCGAACTCCGTGCTCAGCGCGATGACCCCGCGCCGGGCGAGGTTGGCGCAGCGGGCCTGCTTGTAGATCGCGGCCTTTCCGCCGGAGTGGTGACCGTTGGGATTGAGAACGACCGGGACTCGCCCGCTCATCCGCGCCGGCTGGTACAGCAGCGCCGGAATCCAGTAGTCCGGGTAAGCCTCGTAGCGCAGCTTGCGGATGACGTAGCTCTTGTCGGGCCGCAGCGTCGGCCCCCACACCACCTTCGGCTTGGAATCGATTAGCTTGCGCGAGTAGCCTCGTAGGTAGATCTTTGCCAGCGCCTCCTTCTGCAAGCTGCGCCGCTCCCTGCGCCACGAGCGGACGTTCGTCGGCGCCTCGAACGCCGGCATTTGCTCCACGAGGAATCGCCCGAGTTGTTTCTCCGCGGTATTGTCGCCGAGGAGCGGCCGTCTGAGGGCGGTGTGCCAGTCCATGCGTTTCTCCGGCGTGCGGTTTCGGGGCAGCACTGTAGCGGCCGGGCCGCGCACAGCAAATCGGATCATGTTTGCAGGTGCGCGCCCGCCGTCAGGCTTGCATTTAAGGTAGGCGTTCGCTTTTTATTGCTACCCAGAAGGGCCCCCCGCATCATCTAATGTGCGGCAGCCGGCGTCATCCTGCCGGCCGCTCGATTCCAATTGGAGATGCTTATGCAACTCGTCGCTCTGAACTTGTTTCATGCCGCATTGCCCTGGCTGCAGCGCGGCCTGTGGCCGAGCATGGACGATTCCTGGAAGCGCATGTTCGTCCTCGCCCTGCCCTGGACGGAGAAGGTGCTGCGGCCGGTGATCGTCTACCTGTTCCTCCTCCTCGGGCTGCGCCTCGCCGGCAAGCGCGAACTGGCACAGCTCAACCCCGCCGACCTCGTCGTGCTGCTGATGCTCTCGAACACCGTGCAGAACGCCATCATCGGCGAAGACAACTCCGTCACCGGCGGGATCATCGGCGCGTCCGCGCTGCTCCTCGTCAACTACGTCTTCGTCCGCGCGCTGCGGCACAACAAGCGATTGTCGCGCCTGCTCGAAGGCCGCCCTGATGTGCTCGTCCGCGATGGCGTCATTCAGAGAGAGCGGCTCGAGCAGGAGTTGATCACCAAGGCGGAGCTGACCGTCGCGGCCCACAAGCAAGGCATTGGATCGCTCCGGGACGTGGAGAAGTGCGTGCTCGAGCCCACCGGCACCATCACCTTCATCGAGCGCAAGCCGACGCAGGACACCAGCCGGCATGAAGAACTGGTCGGCATGCTCGGCAAGCTGATGGAGGAGGTCTCGGTTCTGCGCGGAATGCAACCCGCGGCCGTTCCCGTGCGTGCGGGTCACGGGGACGACGCCGCCCCGAAGGGTTGAACCATCCGCGCTGCCCCAACTGCTCGAGGTAATGACGCACGAACAATCTTGAGCTCGCAAGCAGCACATTTAGTTGCCCGTGAAGCTGTGAAGCCTTTCCTCACCGCTGCTATGATCTATCCCCGATGAAGCTGGACGTCCTCCCGACCGACACTCAGCAGCCCTGGTACGACAAGGGTCTGAAGTTCACC
>JBBRCX010000020.1:0-49918 GCA_038204465.1 Tepidisphaerales bacterium
CAACGTCCGGCAGACGCTGGCGCAGGGTGATCCGCAGGCGCTGGCGCTGTCTGATGTTCAGCTCCGAACCGACATCGCGGGCTCGCTCCCCTTCGGAATCGGCAAGCTCGCCCTCCTGATGCGCGACCCGTTCGGCAGGGAGGAACTCGGCGTTAAGCTCCCGCTGCAGCAGGCCAGCGAAGCCGAGAAGCTCATCGCCTCGCGTCAGAAGGTGGGAGAGTACCGCTTGAACCTGCGCGAATCGGCGGATGCCGCGCGGCGCATCGGGCCCGCGGAGATTGCCCGCGGCGAGGTTGAGGATAAGTACAAGAAGGAACTGCTGGCGAACCAGGAAACGACGCGTATTGCCTCGCAAGCCAACACCAAGGCGCGCGAGCAGGCCCTGGCAGAGTTGCCCAGCTTCGAAGAGACGCCCCAGTTCCTCGATCGCATCCACACGATTTATCACGCCACGCCCGGCACCTCCTTGAAAGAGGCGAAGGCGCAGGCGCGCGACGAATTCCGGGACCGCGTCAACCGGGAGCACAACGCCATTGCCGACGCCAACGCGAAGAAGGACCAGCAGGCGCAGGCGGATATCACCGCGCGCCGGCAGGCGCAGCTCGATAAGCTGGGCCGCGGCGTCACCGATCAGATAGCCGAGCTGAAAAGCCAGAGTCAGTATTTCACCGACCTGAGCACCGGCCTCTCACCCGATGAAGCGCAGCTCAAGCTGAGCGAGCGAAACAATCGGCTGGCGGAAGGCATCATCGCGCGCAGCCCCGATCCGCTCGACCGCGCACTAGGAACCGCGACCGCGGACGTGAATCGGCAGAAGGAAACGCGCGACCGGTTAGAGCTGTCGCGGAAAACCACCTACGATGAAATCGGTTTTAAGACCGACGTTAAGACTTCCATCCTGCGCGGCGTTGGCAGGCCGTATGAGGCGCAGGTAGCCGACATCCGCGGGCAGTCGCTGCAGGCCTTCGCGGCCGCCGACACCGACACCCAGCGCATCCAGGCGACCATTACGGGCATCGCCCAGGAGTTCGAGCTTGCCGGCGGCGCGTTCCGCAAGTTCCGCACCACATGGCAGAACCTGGCGGACCGCTCATCGGTGCTGGATGCCCACCTGCGCCGCGACCCCATCGGAGAAATCAAAGCCAGCATCGGCGCCGAGAGACGGGAGGCGCTGGAGGGCGTTGCAGATTTGCCTTTCCCGCTTCGCACTATCGCGCAGTTCGGGATCAAGAGTTACTTCGGCAAAGAAGAGGGCGCCCGCGTGAAAGCGCTGGATGAGTTCCAGAAGCAGCGGACGGGCGCGCTGGCGCTGGACGCCACCGTGACGGCGTTCCTGGCCAAGCGCGAGCCGCTGACGGCGCAGGTAGCCGAGATCGCCGGTACCGCCGAGTTGCGGGCGCATGAGGAAGAACTGCGAACCGATGAGACGCCGGAAGCGCGGAAGCGCAATGCAGGGCTGATCCGGCAGTCCGGCAGGAATCGGGTGGAAGCCTTCAAGAACAACATCCTGACAGGTGGCGAGCCAATAGTGACAACCTCGCCATTCGCCTTCGCGTTCACTCAGCCGCCGTCTGATGACGTTAAAAAGGCGATGCTAGCTGCGAATGAAATCGCCAGCGGCGGCGCACTTGGGCAGGGCTCGCCGGCAGACCGTGACACGAGCGCCATCATGAAGGAAGTGAAGACCTCGATTGAGAAGGGCTTCCAGGATTTGCTTACGGCGTTCAGCAATCTTTAGGCGCGCAACCCAGCGTCGGCATCTGAGCGACGATCAGCGGGCGTGCCTGGCAGAGGAGGAGCGGGAATACCTCGCGGAGCAGGGAAAGAAAAGGCAGGCACAGAACCTAAAGGGCGGAGCGCAAAGCCGGCGAACTCATCAAGGAAAACTGCGTTTCTGTTGGAAATCCTCAATTGTCATCGACAGTGACAATTGGACTGGATGAAATAGGCATCAACGGCCGCCCCCGCCTAAAAGCCGAGCGCGATGAGAACACCTGCCGGAAAGATTTGTCGCCGAGTGAGCAAGTAACGATGGCGAAGGCACTGGAGCCTTACGAGAAGAAAACCGCGAAGAAAAGACAGTCAGAAGCGGGTCGATCCAAAGCTTATGTAAATGTTACACAAGCTTCCAAAGGGCCGTCATCGGACAAGATCGCCTCTGCCGTTGGTTCCAGCCGCCCACGATTAACCAAGGCCACTGCGGTTGTCCGTGCTGCCGAAGCACAATTCTTTGGTGCGGCGCTCAAATTACTCAAGCTTGAGTATTTTGCAGCGCCGCAAATTGGCCAACCTTAGCCGATATAGCCAGCACGCTAGCCATTTGTCACGCCGGCATGACAAGGGTTTGCGGCGACTGAGCCGCGACATAGGCGGTACTCAACACCTCATCCGCCCTGTCGAGCAAGTCTGCCGCAGTCTCTACCGCTTCCAGCAGCGGGCCCTCGAGCTGCTCCGCGAGCAAGATCAGGCCGTCGCGGGTTTCACCGATCTTGAACGTCGCACGGTCGACGGCTCGCAGATGCGGAGGGCTCATCGTCCGGCCCTCGCCTTCGTGCGCCCCGGCGCCTTCGTTCGCGGGATTGTGACTTTCAGCTTGCCCTGCTCGTGTAGCTTGGTGGTCCATGGGTAGGGGTGGATGTTGCTGTCGCTCATCATCTCGCCAACGGGCCAAACGCGGTCGCGCTGGATTAGCAGCAGCATCCGACGTGCCTGCATGGCGTCCCACCGCACCTGGCAGAACAAATCGAAGCGCATCTCGTTGGCCTCTTCATCGTCCACATCGAAGGCGCGCAGGTGGTAAATCCAATCGGGCACGCGCTTGGTACTGTCGAGCCGGCCTACGTCGCGCAGGTCTTCGCAATGCTTTGAGCATCCAGCAAGCGAGGGATCTTTGGCGATCCGCCGCGCCAGCTTCTTAGCGGATTTCGCTTTGAAGCGGCGACCGGGTGACACAGTGGCAATCGGCAGGTACAGCGGCGCCGGCTCGGTGACGTAGTAGCCAGTGAAGGGCTGATCTTCCTGCCAGACGATATTCGGCGCTGGCGGCGGTGCGGAAACCTTTTTCGTTGTGCTCATCGTGTTCTCCATCCGGCAGTCCGGCCGGTGCGGTTCCATCCGCCCCCGATTGCTCAGGAGCGGAAGGAACAGCACGAGCTAGGAAAGCCCATCCCAGCGCTCGGGATCTTCGCCGTGTTCGGCGTCCCACTTCTGCGCGGCATCGTCGGATTCGATTTGCTCACGTTCCTCGGGTGAGGGCGCGGCGGCGGGCAGCCGATCAGCGATTCCGTCAGCCGCTTCGCCAACGAGCTGCAGCAGCTGCTCCGCACGCTCGGCGGGCGTGAGAATGTCAAAGGGCTCTTCACCCTTCACCAGCCGCTTAACGTCCAGGAGCAAGCGGTGGGCGTCGTTGCTGGCGTTGGAGCGCTGGCAGGCGACGCAGATCGGCGATTCGTGGGTGTTGGCGTCAACGAGGATCGCGGCGCTGCAGGCGTAACAAATCGCCTCCTGAAAGCCGGCGGGAACGTTGGAAGGAACGGCGGGAGGAAGTAACTTAGTCATCGCAGACTCCGGTAATGCGGCGTTTGCCACGCTCCCGGATGTTCAAGCATCGCGGGAGCACTTGTTTTGCCGCCAGCACGTTGCCAGCGACAACGAAAGCAAGGGTAAACTTATCGGTTTACCATGTCAACAGAAAACACGAAATATTTTAATATTCTTCCGGTTCTTATCACCGATATGGTTTATAATGGCGGGCATGGTGAACGCGCGAGAGATTCAACGGCGCCGGGAGTTGCTGAAGCTTAACCAGCCTGAAGCAGCAGCCCGCGCAGGGTTTAAGACTGCCCAGCAGTGGAACAACATTGAGAAGGGGCACCGGGCGAACGTGCGGGCGGACACGCTCGCCAGCATCGCGAGGGCCCTGGGCTGCACGATGGAAGAGCTGATGACGGCCCCTGAGCCGAGCAAACCGAAGCGGAGGCGCTGAACATGGAATACCGCGTTTTCAAGCCGACCTACACCAGCGGCGGGACCGCCCGCGCAAGCGGCACCTATCACATCGCATTCCGCGACCACCTGGCACGGCGGCAGAGCTTCGCCGGCTCAGTGCGCGAGCGGGACACCCAGCGCACGGCCGAGCGGCTCGGGGAGCTGGTGCAATGCCGGCGGACGGGCGAGCGGCCACCCGAGAAGCTTCAACGGTGGATAGAAACACTCCCCGACCGGCAGATGAAGCGGCTTCTGGCGATGGAGCTCATTGACCCCAGGACAATGCAGGCGGACAGGCCGCTCGCGGCCCTGCTCGACTCGGACGGCGCCGACCCGGGCTATCGGCAGGCGCTGCTCGCCCGCGGCGATACCGATGCCCACGTTAAGCAGACCATTGACCGCATTCGCGCCGTGCTCGATGAGTGCGGCTTTGCGTTCTGGCGGGATCTCGCGAAGCCGGGCGCTCCCACCTCGGTAGAAGTGTTCCTAGGCAAGCGCCGCAAGGCCGGGAAGATTAACGGGCAGAGCTTCAATTACTACGTTCGCGCGATTAAGGGATTCTGCCGCTGGCTTGCTGAGGCCGACCGCGCCCCATTCGTCGCACTGGCGAGCCTCAAGGGCGTTAAGAACGCCGAGATGGACCGGGAAGGCCGGCGGGCCCTGTCGATCGAGGAAATGCGGCCGCTGCTGCAGGCTGCCAACACTGGCGGCGAGCATAACGGGCTGACCGGCGCGGAGCGGGCGATCCTCTACCGCTTCAGCTTTGAGAGTGGCTGCCGCCCGAATCAGGTGCGCTCGCTCACCGTGGCCGACTTCAACCTCGGCGCCGAGCCCCCCACCGTTACCGCGCAGGCGAAATTCGTGAAGCGGCGGACGGCGCATACCCAGGTGCTGCGCCAGGCAATGGCCGCGGAGCTCAAAGCCCTCTTCGCAACGAAGATGCCCGAGGCGCCGGCGTTCAAGATGCCGAGCAAGTACCACATGGCCGAAATGCTCAGGCGCGACCTTGCCGCCGCGCGTGCGAAGTGGGTGGGCGAGGCGGAAAGCCATGACGACCGCATGGAGCGCGAGCGTTCGGATTTCCTGGCACCGAAGGACCGCGAGGGCAACCGGACCGACTTCTACAGCCTCAGGCACGGCCACGGCACGGCGCTGGCGGATGCCGGCGTGCCGGCGAAGGATATCCAGGCCTCGATGCACCACACCAACCCGACCACCACGGCGCGGTATCTGCACACGAGCCGCAAGAGCGCGGCTGCGGCAATTGGCGCGATGCCCGACCTCTCTTACCCTCTCGCGCAGCTCGCCACCGGCACGGCCGGACCCGAACATCACCCCGACTTGCGCAACCCTTGCGCAACAGGGTGCACGTCGCTGGACTCCGCTGGACGCGAGGCGGAATTTCGTGCCGACACGAAAAGCCCGGATTATCGAGGAAATACGGGCAAATCGGCGGTAGCGGCGTCGAATGCAAGAAACAGCCCCCGTGGCGGAACGGCAGACGCTACGGACTTAAAATCCGTTGACCCGAAATGGTCGTGTGGGTTCGAATCCCACCGGGGGCAATGCTCCTGCTGAGTGCACCTGGCCGCGCAGTTCCGCTGCGACGTGCGAGAGCAGGAACAGCGCCGCACCAACCGCGCCGGTGCTGTGCGTCAACGGCCAGTTCAGTTCGACCGAGAGCATAAATCCCGCCGCCAGCCATACGATCCCAATGCACGCCGCGGCCATAGCGGCGGGCGGAACGCGCGACGCTACCATTCCCCCTTCCCACCGAATTTTTCCCTGGTCGCCTCCCCGAATTCTTTGGCAGCGTCGTCCAGTTTTCGAAGCAACTCCTCGGTGGTAAGGCCGGCGCTGCTCGACGCCGCCGCGATGATCGTCCCGCACTCGTTGGCGTCCATGAAGCGGGCCGCCTCGAGCAGCCTTTGTTCTTCTTCCGCCGGAATGGCAAGGAAGCCGTGCTTGTCGGCATGAATGAGCTGGCCCGGCTCGATCGTGCGCCCGAAGACTTCCACCGGGCAATTCCATCGAATCGGGCAGACATACGCGTGCCCGACACACAACCGCCGAGCCAGCGCCTTGAACCCCGCCGCCGACATCTCGTCCAGGTCCCGGATGCCGCCGTCGGTGATCGTGCCGCTGCAGCCCAGCGCGCGGTGGACGTTGCTGTTCACTTCGCCCCAGAATGAGCCGTGCAGGCCCGGCTTGTCGAGGTCCTGCACGACCACGATCTTCGCGCCCGCCACGCTCGCGACATACTCGCGGTAGCGCGACCAGGCATCCGGATCTCGCTCCCGATGGCTCCGCACGCTCGGCTCGATCACCACCGTCACCGCACGGCCCGCCATCGGTCCCATCTGCGGCATGAAATCGCGCGTCTCCTCGAGATTGAAGCCGTCGCGGCCGGGGTCATGCCGGGTGATCTGCTCCCAGCCGTTGTAAATCGTCGGCGTGTTCCAGCGCTTGAGCTGTATAATCTCACCCTGAGTAAGCATTGCAGATATCCTAACACGCCGACCAGGCGCCACTGGAAACGCGCGGATCTCAAATGCCAGGATCTCGCCCAACCGTACTGCTCGCGCTGGACGATTTGCATTTTCCGGATCGTCACGACGTCTTGCAGTTCCTTGAGCCGGGCGAGAAGTGTCCAGCCAATCCCGTGCTCTCGCCGCGACCCGGGCAATGGGATGGCACTCGGTGCAAGGTCTATGGCACCGTCCTGTTCGACCCCGCCGATCGCCTCTTCAAGATGTGGTACAGCGGCGGCGCCGATCATCCCGACGCCGTCCGCCGCCAGGAAGGCTCGCCGCGTCATATCGGTTACGCCTTCAGCAACGACGGAATCAATTGGGAGCGGCCGGACCTCGGAATCATCGAGTACAACGGTTCCACGCGGAACAATCTGATTCATCTCGACGCCCAGGCGCCCAACGTCTTCCTTCAGCGAGATGAGGCCGATCCCCAAAAGCGCTTCCTGCTTATCACCGAATCGGGACTCGACACATCGAAGGTGAAACTGCTGCACAGCCCGGACGGCGTCCGCTGGCGCCGCTGTGAAAAGAATGCCATCACCGGTGAACAAGACTGGCGCAAGCGCGCCCACGAGCCCTTCAGCATCCTTTATGACCCGCTCGATCCCGATCCTTCGCGCCGATGGAAGGGCTATTCACTCCTGCATCTGTTCGAAAACGGTTACCGCGGCCGGGCCGTCGGCCTTTTCACCGCCTCCGATCCCGAAAGTTGGGTGGAGTGGCCCACCCAGCCCATCATGAGCGCGATCGACGGAATGGAGAGCGAGATTCACATCCCCCACGTCACGCGCTTCCACGACACCTACGTGATGCTGTACGACGCGATGGAGCCGAACCATCACGCGCAGGCGGAGCTCGCGCTCAGCGATGATGGAATCAAATTCCGCCGCGTCCAGAACGGCGTCAAGCTGATCCCCAACGGGCCGCCGGGACAGCCCGATGCCGGAAAGGTCTGCGTCTCGCCGCGATCGCTCTTCACGCATGATGGAAAGATTTGGTGGTACTACACCATCTCCACCGACACTTACCAGACCGGCCCCCGCGGATTTCGCGGCTCGCCCTGGTATCGCTACGTCGCGCTCGCCAACTGGCGCGAGGATGGCTTCGCATCACTGCGCCCCATTAGCAAAGATGGACGCGCGACCGTCAGCACCTGCAATCTCAGGGCAATGGCGGACGGAACAGCCCACATCTGGATCAACGCCGATGCGCCCTCGTCGTGCGGTGGAATCACCGTGGAGTTGCTCGATGCAGAAGGCGACGTCCGAGGGACAAGCCGCCGGTGGATCGGCGATGAGGTCCGAGCGCCTATCCGGTGGAACGAGCGCGAGCCCGTTGTGCGAGCCGGAGAACAAGTAAGCCTCAGACTCCGGTTCGGCGGTCCCGCGACCCGTCTCTTTGCCGTCGGCATGGACCGCGTCGAGCGAGTCCCCGCAGCGGAACGTTCTTCGGCGATGGCTCCGCCGGCCGCGAAACGATCAGCCGGCCCCGCGCAATTCGCCTGGAGCTTTCAAGCGTCAGCCAAAATCAGCTCCTCCCCTGTGCTGCACAACAATCGGCTGTTTGTCACGTCCTGGGACCAGAACCTCTACGCGCTTGACCCCACAACCGGGAAGCTGTCGTGGAAACACGCAACAGGCAACATCATCTCCACTTCTCCAGCGCCCCACCGCGATACTGTCTACACCGGTTCGCGCGATGGGAACATCTACGCCGTGGACATCAACAGCGGCGAACTGCGCTGGAAGACCCCGGCTTCAAGCGGCCGCTCGCCTGGTTCCATCAACGGCGCCTGGATCGACTGTTCCCCCGCCATCGCGCCCTTCCTGCCGCGCTGGGGCAGCGAGACTGAACCGCCGCACCGGCTTTTCGTCGGAACCCACAACCGTGACATGAATGCGCTCGACCTCGAGAGCGGCACGCGCCAGTGGAGCTTCCCAACGTTCAACTGGATCTTGTCGCGCCCGGCGATCAGCGAGTACACCGTCTATTTCGGTTCGATGGATGGATACGTCTACGCGGTGGATGCAAGAGTCGGCGCGCTGCAGTGGCGGTATCGCGTGGGACGCCATCTAAGATATGCGACCAGCGTCCTGCCCGGCAGCGTGGTGTGCGAGGCCGTCTGCGGCGCCCCGCTCGTCAAAGACGGCACCGTTTACATTGGCGCCGACGACGGCTTCCTCTACGCGCTGGACGCCGGCAGCGGCGAGGAGCGCTGGGTATATCAGACTTCGAAGTGGATCTGGGGCCAGCCGGCGATGATCGAAGGCGTTCTGGTCGTCGCCTCCGCGGACGGCTGCGTATACGGACTCGACGCGTCCTCCGGAAAGCTGCGATGGCGCGTCCGCACCACAACCGCGAACTACGCCGATGTGGTCGTTCGAAGCGGCTCAGCGCTCGTCGCATGCACCGACGGCCGACTGTATGCCATCGATCCGATTCGCGGCGCTGTTGCGTGGACGTTTGACGCCGGCGCCGGCCTTCGCGCAGCGCCGGCCGTAGCCGATAGCGGGCTGATCTACCTCACCACCTGCGGCGGCAGCGTCCACGCGCTACGGGTGAGATGACCGGGAGGCGGCTTTGGATTCGCCCGAACGAAAGAGCCCGACCGAACCCGCCGACCTTCGGAAGAAGATCGACGACACGATCGCGGGTCGGCGTCCGATTGAGCCGAGCTACCCCTATTTCAGCCCCGACTACCTCATTCCCTTCACCCACATCGGCACCGACAAGCAGCTCTTTGTCGACAACTTCATCCTCGATCACTTGGACGGCGTCGAGCGCATCTTCCCAGAACCGGCGCGTGCGCAAGAACCCATCCTCGAAGTCGGCGAACTGCCGTGGGAACCGCTCGCCAATCCGATTCCCAGCGCGGCGCTATGGGACCCCGATGAGCGGAAGTTCAAGCTCTGGTACACCCAGTCGCTCACCGGCGATCCCTTCAATACCGGGCAGGTTCTCTGTTATGCCGAGTCGACCGATGCCCTTCATTGGACCAAGCCGCTGAGTGAACGCTGCCTGCCGTTTGAGGGGCACAAAGCGACCAACATCGTTGCTCGCGATACCGCCGCCATTGGGCTCGCGATGAACCATGACCGTAGCGACCTGTCGCGCAAGTTCCTGCTGCTGTATTGTCCGTACGGCGACGCGAAGAAGCAGGGGAAGAACATCATCTCGCGCGTCGCCGCCTCGCCTGACGGCGTCGCGTGGAAAACCATCAGCGAGGATACCCCCCACCGCCACCAGCACGAGCAGCGGATCATCTGGGATGAAGCAATCGGCAAGTGGATCGGCTACAGCCAGTACTCACATCATTGGCATCATGGTCCGCGCACGCGGCAGATCGGGCGCCAGAAGAGCAGCGACTTTATCAACTGGTCGCCGAAAGAAGTCGTCCTCTCCGGCGACTGGGATCCCAGCCTGCCGCCGAACATGGAGTTCGGTGCCAGCGCAATCAGCAAATACGGCGGCCAGTACCTCCTGATCGTTTCGGAATATCCCTGTGAGCCGCTCTGGTGCGTGCGCGAAGACGGCGCAAATTGGCGCGATCAGGTGCGGCCGAGGCTGGGACTCTACGCCAGTCGCGACGGCAGGCGCTGGTACCGCGCCGGAAACTCGCCATGGGCGGACAACGGCCCGTCCGGGAGTATGGACTACGGCTACCTGGATGGCGTCCCCGCAGGCGCGATGATTCATAAAGGCAAGATGGTGATTCCCTACCTCGCCGCGCCGCATAAGCAATGGGTCACCGGCCGGGTGGACAACCCGACCCTCGCGCCTGAAGCAGCGCGCGACGAATCGGCGGCCGCGCTAGCGGCGATGCGCCGCCTGTGCGACGACCCCTGGGCACAGGGCCCCAAACGTCAGCGCTCGATCGGAGCCCTCCTCATGCGCGAGGATGGATTCGCAGAACTTCGCCCGATCCATGCTCGCGGGCGCTTGTTCACCAGGCAGTTCGTCTTCGAGGGCGCCACGCTGCGCGTCAATGCGTCCTGCGGCTCTGGGTGCGTGCGAGTCGAGCTGCTTGATCCCATGTTCAAGCCCTGCACCGGATTCTCTGCTCAGGACTGCCGGCCACTTCGCGGCGAATCGGTCTGGCATTCCATCGCCTGGGAGAGCGGGGCCAAATTGGAAACCTTGTGGAACAAGCCCGTCCGGATCTGCTTCCACCTCGACCAGGCCAGCATTTTTTCATTTCAGTTTCAATGAGGATCGGGAATAAGAGGTAAGACTTCGGGATTACGGAGGCAGGATCAATGACCGTGCGCCTCAATGTCATCCACGCGCCGACAGGCATGAACAGCTTCGACGAGCGGGCGCTGGCGTCAACCGGCAGCGTTCTCCGCGGCGAATCCATCCGCACCGTGCAGGTCAACATCGGCCTTCGCTGCAATCTCGCCTGCCGTCATTGCCACGTCGAGTCGTCCCCCGGCCGGACCGAGGCGATGAGCTGGGAGACGATGCGCCTGGTTCTCGCTGCCGCAGCGCGAGCTGGCGCAAGCACCCTGGACATCACCGGAGGCGCACCGGAAATGCACGTTCACTTTCGGCGCTTCGTCGAGGCAGCCCGCGCGCAGGGCCTGGTGGTGATGGTCCGCACGAATCTCACCATCCTCCTCGAAGAGGAGCATCGCGACCTGCCGGAGTTTTTTCGCGCCCATCGCGTTCACCTCATCGCCTCCCTCCCCTGCTATCTCGAAGATAATGTTGACCGGCAGCGCGGCCGGGGCGTGTACGTCGAGAGCGTCCAGGCCATCCGTCGCTTGAACGAACGGGGATATGGAATCCAGCCGGAGTTGATGCTCGATCTCGTCTTCAATCCCGGCGGCGCCTCCCTGCCCCCGCCTCAGCAGCAGTTGGAGGAAGAATATCGCCGGGAGTTGGCCGGGCGCTTTGCGATTCGCTTCACGCGGCTGTTGACGATCGCGAACATGCCGATCGGCCGATTCCTCCACGACCTCCGCCGGCAGGAAGAGGATGCCGCCTACTGCGAAACGCTGCGAAACGCTTTCAATCCCGCGACGCTGCAGGGCCTGATGTGCCGGCACCAGCTCCACGTGGGTTGGGACGGCACGCTGTACGATTGCGACTTCAACTTCGCGTTGAACCTGCCGGCGAGCCCCGAAGGATCGCGACACGTTCGCGACTTTGATCCCCGCTCATTCGCCGCGCGCCGGGTCACCACGGGCGCGCACTGCTTCGGATGCACCGCCGGCCCGGGCTCGTCGTGCGGCGGGGCGCTGGTATAACTTCCCGCGATCCACGACCCACCTGCCCATCCTCCGGCCCCGCCGCAGCGACTGCTGGTCTTCACGCGCTTCCCCAAATCGGGCGAAGTGAAGACGCGCCTCGTTCCCTTTCTCGGTCCGGACCGGGCGGCCGATCTCTCCC
The DNA here is from genome assembly GCA_038204465.1 of Tepidisphaerales bacterium. GTDB lineage: Bacteria > Planctomycetota > Phycisphaerae > Tepidisphaerales > Tepidisphaeraceae > JBBRCX01. The sequence goes on from JBBRCX010000020.1 coordinate 11,913, forward strand.
GAGAAATGACTCTTCATACCCTGGCCGCCGCGCGCACCTTGCGCCGCTGGTTCGACCTCGAGATAAAGATTCGCTTCGCCGGCGGCAGCGTCGCGCAGATGCGCATGCTCTTCGGGACCGAGTGGCACTATGCAGAGCAGGGCCCCGGCAACCTTGGCGAGCGGCTGGGCCGGGCGTTCGACGACGCTTTCAAGGCCGGGTGCAAACAGGTCGTGGCAATCGGAACCGATTGCCCGCAACTGACCCCTGACCTGATCCGCTCGGCGTTCTACGCGCTGCGAGAGAAAGACCTGGTGCTCGGCCCCGCGCGCGATGGCGGCTACTACTTGATCGGCTTGCGCGCCCCGCACCTGGTCTTCGACGCTATCCCCTGGGGAACCGATCGGGTGTTGGCCCAGACGCTGAAACGGGCGCATGAACTGCGACTGGACGTGCAGCAAATGATTGATCTCGATGACGTTGACCGCCCGCAAGACTTGCCCGTCTGGGAACGCGTGCGCGCGAACCTGGATTGATGTCACATCATCGAGCTTCGCGGTTCCAGCGGTTGTAGCGCGACCAGAGTCGCTCCGGCGAGGCGCCCATCGTTTCAAATGCAAGCAGCATCAGATCGATTCCAAACTGGCGCGCGACGCCACGGGTGATGAATCGCCGAGGGGACGTGCACACGGGCGGGCGAAGGATCGCCGTCCGCCCGAGGTGCTTCATCCGCCGGCAGAACCGGATGTCCTCCATAAGGCGAACCAGCGGAAACCCGCCGATTCGCTCGAAAGTTTCCCGCCGCACGAAGATCGCCTGGTCCCCGTAGAAGTTCCGCGTCCAGCGGAAGCGCACGCGGTTGCACATCGTCACAACCTTCAGGGCATAACGGTCCCAGGGGCTCCGCTTCGGATCGTCCCAAAACTGGAAATCAAACGCGCCTCCCACCACATCCGGGTCCCGCAGTGCCGCGTCGATGAATCGCGCAAAGTCCAACGGGAGCAGCGTATCGGCGTGCAGAAAGAGAAGAATCTCTCCCGTCGCCACCGCGGCGCCGCGATTCAGGGCCTGGGCGCGATGGTTGGAGCCGCGAATCACGCTAACTCCCGCGCGTCCTTCAACCAGTTCCGGTGTGCGATCGGCGCTGCAGCAATCGCTGACGATGAATTCGCAAGGCGCTCCCGCCGCGGCCGCCGAACTGTGCGCCAGCGTATCGCCGAGTGTCTGCGATTCATTCAGCGTGGGAATGATGATCGAGAGCATTTGGTAGTACACGAGACGGTGCTACTCGGCCAGCTGCCGGGGGTTGTCTCCGACCTGCACGTCCTCCGCATCCGCCAAGCCTCGACCGGCCTGTGCTACGAACGGCATCGCCAGCAGCTTGACTGCGGTCAACCGCATCGGGTCGCGGCAATCGGGGACGCCGATCACGATCGCTTTTTGCGGAACATTCAGCCGCACCGTGCCATGAAGTCGGTCCCAGCAGGAGAAGATGTTGGAGAAGTTGGAATCCATGGACCGCCGGACAATGGAGTGATGGATGCCATGCATGCGCGGGGTAACGATCAGCCAGTTCAACATCCGTTCGAGACGGATGGGCAGACGCCAGTTGCTGTGATGAAACTGCGTCTCGGCCTCCAATGCGATCTCGTATGCCAGCGCGAGCACCGGCCCGACGCCAATCAAAGCGACCTGCGCGGCGCGCACCGCAACGCTGAACGCGATCTCGCCGAAATGGAATCGTGCCGCGGTGAAGACATCCAGATCCAGGTCCGTGTGATGAACGTGATGAAAGCGCCAGAACAGCGGCACGCGATGGTTGAGCCAGTGCCAGCCATACATGCTGTAGTCGAGCAGCATGAACGCCAGGACCGCTCGCCCGAAATTGGGTAACGGCAGCACACGGACGAGTCCGAACCCGCGCGCTTGCCCCCACGCCGCGACGGTTACCACCGCGGGAATCAGCGCCAACCGCAGCACGGCGAAGCCGCTGAATGCCAGGGCGCCTATTGCGGGAAGTCGCTCGCTGCGGCGTTGGACGCGCGCTCGCAACGGGCGCAGGGCTTCAAGTAGCGCAAGCAGCAGATACAGCGCGATCAGAATCGATGCGCCCCAATAATCAAACAGCGGAAAGATCCTCATGGGCGGTTTGAATTGTAGCCGCTGAAGGATCGCTGGCTTCATCGAACGAAATCGAACCAGCGCTTCAGCCATCTGCGCGTCCCGGAGCCGATCGTGCTCTGGAAATAGTCATCGGCGGCCTTCTTGATCACTTCGGATTGCGTCGGATACGGATATATGACCCGCGCCAGCTTCTTCAGGCCTATCCGCCCCACCATCGCCGTCGTAATCTGCGTGATGATTTCGCCGGCGTGGCTCGCCACGAGCGTCGCTCCGAGGATCCGGTCAGTCCCCTTCTCCAGATGAAGTTTGAGGAAGCCCTCCGTCTCACCGTCGGTGATGCAGCGATCGATCTCAGCTAGCGGGACGAAAATGCTCTGCACCGCCAGCCCCTTGCGGCCGGCGGTTTCCTCATCCATCCCCACGTGCGCGATTTCCGGGTCCGAGTAGGTGCACCGCGGGATGATCAGCTTGCTCACGCGCCGGCGGAAAGGAAGCAGCGCGTTCTGCAGCGCGATGCGAGCGCTCGCATCCGCCATATGCGTGAATTTGAAAGGCAGGCAGACATCACCGGCCGCATAGATGCTCCGGTTGGACGTACGCAGGAAATCGTCGACCGCCACTCCCTTCTCATTGAACCGCACTCCCGCCACTTCCAGACCGAGCCCCTCGACATTCGGTGTGCGGCCGACGCCCACCAGGATCGCATCGGCGAGAAGACTCGTCGTCGCGCCGAAGGAGCTGACGATCAGCCGTGACGCGCTTCCTTCCTCAACGACCTCGCGAACCGTTGCATTGAGATGAACCTCAATGTTCTCCCGGCGAAATACCTGCAGCAGCAAATCGGCGGCAGCGCGATCTTCTTTGAGCAGGAATTGCTCCCCCTTCTGAAGAATGCTGACCTGCGAGCCGAGACGCGCGAAGGCCTGCGCCAGTTCGCAGCCGAGCGGCCCGCCGCCGACCACCGCGAGCCGCCTCGGCAGCTCGGTGAGATTGAAGACGGTTTCATTCGTGAAGTGACGCGACTGCTTGAGCCCGGGAATGTCAGGCAGAACCGGCCGCGCGCCGGTCGCAATGATCGCCTTCCGGAAACGGAGCCGCCGGCCATCGACGTCGATGCTGTCCCGCCCTGCGAATCGCGCGTTGCCAAAGAACACGTCGATCCCGCGATCATCGCGGAAGTGCCGGGCGGCATCGTGCGCGCTGATCTGCGCCCTGAGCCGTCGCATGCGCTCCATCACCGCTGCAAAATCCGGCGTCGGTTCTCCTGGAACTCGCAGGCCGTAATCCCCAGCGCCGCGAACCTCGGCAGCCGCGCGGGCACAGCGGATCACCGCTTTGGAGGGGACGCATCCCGTTACCAGACAGTCGCCGCCGGTCAGTGCCCGCTCGATCAGGGCAACCTTCGCGCCGATCAGCGCAGCCCCTGCCGCCGCGACCAGGCCCGCCGTCCCCGCGCCGACGATAACCAGGTTATACCGGCTCGCCGGAGTTGGATTCGTCCACTGTGGCGGATGCGTGTTGCGCAGCAGCAGCTGGTCGTGCGGATCGTTCGCAAGTAATTCGACGTGCCCCGGCATCCCACGAGTGTAAGCGCCAATCCTCCGAGGCGAGAGTTCATTCGGAATTCACCGACTCTCTCGCGCCCGTCCGCTTGACGGGATACGCGTGCGGGTCTATCAGGGCGCGCGTGCACAAGACGGTCGTCATCGATGCGGTGGGGTTGACCCCAGGCCTCTTGTCCTCGAACACACCGCGGCTCTCGGAGTTCGCCGGACGGGGCAGAGTCGCCGCGATCGGCCCAGTCCTTCCCGCGGTAACCACCACGGTGCAGTCCACCTACCTGACCGGGAAGTGGCCCAGCGAGCATGGCATCGTCGGCAACGGGTGGTACTTCCGCGACGAGTGCGAGATCAAGTTCTGGCGGCAGTCCAACGCATTGGTGCAGCGCCCTAAGGTGTGGGAGTTGGCGCGGGAGCGCGACCCGTCGTTCACCTGCGCCAACCTGTTCTGGTGGTACAGCATGTATTCCTCGGCCGACTACGCGGTCACGCCGCGGCCGATGTACCCTGCCGATGGAAGAAAACTCCCCGACGTCTGGACTCACCCGCCTGAGTTGCGCGCCCGGCTTCAGCGGCAGCTGGGCCAGTTCCCGTTGTTCCAGTTCTGGGGCCCAGCAACCGGTGTTCGCTCGACGCAGTGGATCGCCGACGCGGCCATCGCGATCGATCGCGACCACGCTCCCACGCTCACGCTGATCTACCTGCCGCATCTCGATTACTGCTTGCAGAAGTTCGGGCCCGATCCGAATCGCATCGCCAGCGATCTGCGCGAACTGGACGGCGTCTGCGGGCGGCTGATCGACCACTACGATTCACAGGGCGCGCGGGTGATCGTGCTTTCGGAATATGCCATTGAGCCGGTGTCGCGGCCCGTCCACCTCAATCGAATCTTGCGCGAGGCTGGCTTGATCACCGTGCGCGAGGAATTGGGGCATGAACTGCTGGATGCCGGCGCGAGCAAGGCCTTCGCGGTGGCCGACCACCAGGTGGCGCACGTATACGTCAACGACCCGAGCCGCATCACGCAGGTCCGGGCGCTGCTGGAAGCGACGCCGGGCGTGCAGGAAGTGCTCGACGAGGAAGGCAAACGCCGGTGGCATCTCGATCATCCGCGTTCGGGGGAGCTGGTTGCCATCGCTCGGCCGCAGGCGTGGTTCACTTACTACTACTGGCTGCACGACGCACGCGCCCCCGACTTTGCGCGGACCGTCGACATTCACCGCAAGCCCGGGTACGACCCGGCGGAACTCTTCGTCGACCCGATGATCAAGTTTCCGCAGGTGAAGATCGCGACAACACTCGCAAAAAAAAAGCTTGGCTTCCGTGCATTGATGAAAGTAATCCCAACCGAAGCTTCACTCGTTCGCGGCTCGCACGGCCGCCCCGCTCCCAGCGCCGCACACGGCCCGCTCCTGATGACCAATGCCCCCGATCTGCTTCCTCAGGATTCCATCGGCCCCACCGATGTCTGCGAAACCATGATGAACCACCTATTCAAGTGAAACTTTTCCCTTGACTGTTTCTGACTCGCGATGATCGGATTTGCAGATTCGAATTGGCCCACCGTTTCACTCGTCGCCATCGTCGTCGGCGATGGAGTCGATGGCCTGCTCGACTTCTTTCGCCGCGAAGACGCCCAGGTCTTCCAGCGCGAGCAGCGCCGCCTTTTGCTCGGCCATCTTCTTGTTGGGGCCCCACGCCGAGCTGAATCGCCTGCCGCCGATGCAGACGCAGACTTCGAAGCACTTGCTGTGGTCCGGCCCTTTCTCGTCCAGCAACTCGTAAATGGGCGTCGCCGCCAGCGCTTTCTGCGCGTGCTGCTGAAGGACGGCTTTGAAATTCTGCTGATGCGAATTGGCCGCGATCTCATCGATCTTCGGGTTCATCGTGCGCAGCACGTACGCCTTCACGGTCTCAAAACCCCCGTCGAGATACAGGGCCGCCACAAGCGATTCGTATACCGCGGCCGCGAGCGAGCTGGGCATGCTGTTGCGCGAGCTGATTCCCTTGCCGATGATCAGCAGATCGGTCAGCCCCGTGTCATTGGCCACCTCGGCGCACGTCCGGCGCGATACCACCGCGGACTTGATCTTCGTGAGATCACCCTCCTGGTACTCGGGGAAGCGCAGGTACAGCGCTTCGCAGATAATCAGGTCGAGCACCGCATCGCCGAGAAACTCCATCCGCTCGTTGCTTTGCAGGCGGTTGTCCGCGATCGACGCGTGCGTCAGCGCTTCCTTGAGCATGAGCGGGTTACGAAACGTATGGCCAAGGATCTGCTCCGCACTATCATGGGTTTCGTTGGTCACAAAAACTCACAGCAACGAGATGTGGATCACCCGATGCAGCGCACTACACCAGGGTGGGGAACGCTGGCGGAACAGGAGGAGGGGAATGCCGGTTTTGTTGATCGGCGGCATCCAGCCGGCACACCGCGATTGCGGCTGCGAGGCTGGGCGATCAGCAAAACTGAAACTCCACTCGGCCCTGATCCAGGCCAGCATTCGCCTGGAATTCGAAGGAGCCCCGCGATGGGCCCCTTCGCACAACGTGTCATCGAAAGCTATCCAGCTTTTGCGACGATGTCAATTTCAACTCTGGACGCGGTGCAGGCGGGTGTGACCATCTTTGTTGGCATCACGCTGCCGTTGACCAATACGCCTTGGCCTGTCCGCTGTCGTACAGGGCGGTCAGGTTCATCATCGCGGCCGCGTGATCGCGGTCCCATTTCATGCCCGGTCGCTTCAGCCGCAGCGTCAGCGTTTTGCACATCGCCTCGGTTGGGCCCGAGCCGATGTCATAGCCCTTGGCCAGTGCCATGGGATAATCCAGCAACTCCAGTCGACTCACGACGTACTCCCTCAGAAGTCGCAGGCTTTCGCGCTTGGCCGCGGACCGCGTTTTCCTGGCCAGGGCATCGATGGCGGCGAGCATGGCCGTCACGCCCAGTTCCTTGATCTCCTTCAAGCGGGCCGCAGCCCAATCCACCGCTTCCTGCGTCTCGCCCATGCAGCATATTGCCGCTGCGTGGACGTGCTGGCTCAAGTGATAAAAATCCAGCAGCATCACCTTGATCAGCAGAAGCATCCGGCAAATCTGCCCGGCGATCCACTTGGCTCCATCGGTCAATGAGATGCTCTCATCGGCCTGCTCGAACCCCACCTGGCCCGCATGCTCTTTAAGCAAGGGGCCAAATGCTTCGCTGTCACCTTCGGTCACGAACACATGACGATGCTTCTTGTCCTGATCGTAAAACAGCCCGATCTTCATCTCCTTGTACCGCTCGTCGGAGCCTTCCCGCGCCGGCGCAACGGGCTTGGCGTTGCCGACTCCCGCCGCCGACCGCTGCTGACGGCGAATCGCCTGGTTTTTCCGGCGTTTTTCCTTCTCCTGTTGCGTCACTGTCGCCACCATCACTCCGTCCACTCCCGCATAGACACGCGTCAGCGACCCTTCTTTTGCATCCGCGCCCACCTTGGCGTCAACGCTGGTCCAGGCGGCCTTTAGCGTCCCACGGTTGCGTGCCTGCGCGATGCCCGCGGCCTGTGATTCCACCAACTTGCGTAACCGTTCTCTACCCACCGGAACATTGCCAATCCGCGCCGCGTCCTCCGCAGCCTGACGAAAATCCTGCACCATTCCCAAGCGGCACAGAATCTCCCTGGCCCCGCGCGAAACCGCACCATCATCGATTCCAACGGACGCATCGGCCGGAAAGACTCCGCCCTGCCCCTTGGCCCAAAAGTAGGTGCGCTTCAATTCAATCTCGCCGTCCGCGGTCAACACGCGCACGTCGCGACTTCCCTTGCCCCGAAGCGGCATCGACCCGTCCGTCGGGGGAAAAAGCCGCCTGCGATTCAGACGGCAACCGATCAACCCGGCCTTGAATCATTTGACCAAAACACTCGGCGGTGAGCTTCTGGAAAATGTCCCGGACTTCCCATTCGCTGGCGGCAATCCATTGCCCATCCGGTGCTTCATCAACGGCCCGCAGCGCCTCATTCAGCGATTGCTGAAATCGCTCCGTCAACCGAACTTTGAGGACTTCCTTGTCCATATGCGACCTCCAAGAATGAACCTATCCGGCATTATAACGCCATCTGCCAAGAAGGATGGCCACACCCGTGCAGGCGCGCCCCGATGCGGCGTCGAGCCCGTGCGCCAACGCGTCGCTTGCGACGCTATCTTCGCCAATCTACCATGCCATCCGAAAGCTGCTCCGGCCCATCTGTGCTCCCGGCTGAGGCCCCGGCGGGTTCCAAGCCGATCAAAACCGATGAAACGCCTGATGCTCACGCTTGCCTGGCTCCTCCTTTTCCCGCTCTGGGCTGCCGCCGACAGCACCACCCAACCGAGCCTGTTCAATCCCGATCGGCACATGCGGGTCTCGGAAGTGCAGCCCGGAATGAAGGGCTACGGGCTCACCGTCTTCAAGGGTTCCAAGGTCGAGCGGTTCAGCGTGGAAGCGCTGTCGGTCCTTCACAATTTCAACCCGCAGTATGACGTCGTTCTCATCAAGTGCGGCGGCGCCAACCTCGAACACACCGGCGCGATCTCCGGCATGAGCGGTTCGCCGATCTTCTTGATCGACGCGAAGGGCCGCGAGCGCATGATCGGCGCATTCGCCTACGGATGGCCGTTCACCAAGGACGCGGTGGGCGGCGTGCAACCAATCGAATACATGCTCGATGCGCCGCTATCCACCAAACCAGCGGGCGATGCGATCGGAGGCGCCAAGGCATCGGCCCACCCGCGCGGGCGTTGGTCGCTCAGCGATGTGCCGGCATTTTTGCCGAAGGCGCGCCAGCGCACGAATCTGGCGGTATCCGCTCAGACCTCCCGCTACCGCTTTTTCGCGGGCGAACAGCCGGCGCAACTGCAAGCGCTGGCGACGCCCCTTCTAACCACGGGTGTTTCACAAAAAGTGCTGGCGCAGATGTCCCCGGCATTCGAGGCCTACGGACTGTTGCCGCTGCAGGCAGGCGGAGCGGGAGGCTCGGGAGCGAAGGATGAACCCGCGGCGAAACTCGAGCCCGGCTCCGTCATGGCGGTCCCGCTGTTGACCGGCGACGTCGATATGACGGCGCTTGGCACGTGCACCGAGGTGATCGGGAATCGCATTTTCGGCTTCGGCCATCCGTTCAACAATGAAGGGAGCATCGATCTCCCGGTGGGCGGCGGGCAAGTCCACGGCGTCATCGCGAATCTCTCCACAAGCTTCAAACTCGGATCGATGGGCCGGCCGCTGGGGCGCCTCACTTCAGACCGGACCGTCGGCGTCGCGGGGCTGCTGGGCGAGCCCGGGCCGATGGTGCCGATCGAATTGCGCGTCAGCTATACCGATGGCAGCCAGGATCGCCTCTACAGGTTCAACAGCGCGCTGCATCCGAAGTTTACCCCGCTGATCCTGCTGATGGCGTTCAGCGCCGCCCTCGGCGGCTCCAACGATCTGCCGCAGTACAACACCCTGGACTACGACCTTTCGCTCGAGTTCGCCAACGGTCAGACGATCAAGATCGCGAATACGACGGTCAATGCGCCCTCGGCCGAGTTGTTCGCGGAATTCGGCGCGCCGTTGATGGCCGCCGCAGAGAATCCTTTCGAGCGCGTGTTGATCAAAAAAATGAGCGGAACGGTTCGCGTGAGCCCGGAGGCGCGCGAAGCGCAAATCCTGGAGGTGAACGTCCCGCGCGCCAAATATCACGCTGGAGAGACGGTCCGCGCGTTTGTCACCTACAAGCCGTTCCACGGCGCCGAGGCGATCCTGCCGGCGGAGCTCGAATTGCCCAAGGACCTTCCAGTCGGTTCATACCAGCTCGTCATCTCCGATTGGCAGCGTTACATGACGGACGAGCAGCAGTCCAAGGCGTTCCGCTTCAACGCCGAAACGCTGCGCGAGATGTTCGACGTGCTGCGCGACGTCTCCTCGATGAGGCACAACGCGCTCTATCTGCGGCTCGTGCGTCAGCCGGACGGCGTGGCGATCGGCCGAACGGCGATGCCGCAGCTTCCATCCTCCCGCCGGCAGGTGATCGTAGGCGCGGGCCGGAGCAACACCACGCGCTTCGTGAGCTCGACCTCCAAGTCGGTGCCGACGGAGATGGTCATGAACGGATCGGCCGAATTCACCCTGACCATCGAAGCCGATACCAAAGTGCAGCTAGGCAAGCCGGCTGTGGCCCAGCCGGAGCTTCCGCAGCCGCCCGCGAAGCCTGAAGAGCCAAAGGCCAGGCCCGGCGCCAATGAGAAGCCTGCGCCGAAAGACACGCCAAACCCCAACACGCCCAACGACTGACGGAGCAATCATGAGGCTACTGCTGTGCGCGGTGGTTTGCGCCCTGGCGGCCCCCGCCTTCTCGGTGGGGACCAGCTATTGGACACAGACGAACGAAGCCGAGTTCAATCAGGGCACCTTCGACAACGTCGTCGCCACGAACCTCGGGGACCTGAAGCTGTCGCGCGCGGTGAAGACGCTGATGGAGCAGGACCCGAAGATCAGCACGGTCAGCGCGATGGTGGAAGCCCCCGACGGCGCCATCTACGCCGGCACCGGGCCCCACGGCATCCTGCTCAAGATCAAGGACGGAAAGGCGACGCACGCCGCCGAGATCGAAGGCGCAACCCACCTGTTCGCGCTCGCGATCGACAATCAGGCCCGCCTGATCGTCGGGGCCAGCGGCGAGAAAGGCCGCGTGCTGCGGATCGACAAGGAAGGCGCAAAGCCGACGGAACTGTTCAAGGACGATGGCGTCCAGTACGTCTGGGCGCTGAGCGTCACCCCCGACGGGCTGATCTACGCGGCGACCGGACCGACGGGCAAACTGGTGGAGATTGATGCGGATGGAAAGACGCGCGTCCTGCTGGACAGCGATGAGAACAACCTGCTCAGTCTCATCTCCGACGGGAAAGACCTGCTCTACGTTGGGAGCGATCCCAATGGCGTCGTCTATCGCGTGAACCGCAAGACCGGCGAGAACTTCATCCTCTTCGACGCGGCGGAGAGCGAGATCAGCGCGCTTGCCCTGGACAAAAAGGGAAACCTCTACGCGGGAACCGCCGAGGCGCGCGACGACATTCCCGGACTCGGTCAGCTTCCGACCGGCGCCGATCGCGCCGGCCGGCCCGAAGGCGGAGCGAGCGGCGTTCCCATTCGAGCCGAGCCGCCGGCGACTCCGGAGCCGCCCTCGCTTCCGGATCCGAATCCCGGCCGGCCTGAACCTATTCCGAAGCAGGCGCCACAAAAGAGATCATCCGCCTCTCCAGGCCCCGCAGACAGCGCGAGTCATGCGGCCAGCCTCGCGAACGGCTTTGAAGGCCTGTCCTTTGCGGCGCAGAAACCCAAGGCCGGTCCGGCCGCAAACGACGACGACGATGTCGAGTCCCCCGACAGAAAAGATCCTTCCGACGCCAAACCCCCACACCCCGGGCCCCCGACCCCGCCGCCGGCGCCTCCGCCGGGCGCACCCGCGCCCGCTCGCCCCGGCACGCTTCCAACCGACACAGGGCGACAGCCTAACGTCGATACTGCAGGCACCGGCGAGCCCCGCAGCGAGGGAAACGCGGTGTATCGCATCGATCCCGACGGCTTCGTCACGGAGGTCTTCCGTCAGCGGTCTCTGGTGCTTTCGATTGTCGAGAAGGATGGCGCCCTCCTGATCGGAAGCGGAAGCGAGGGCCTCATCTACCAGGTGAAGCCGGCGGCCGAGGAAACCCTCGTCGTCGCAAAAGTGGATCCCAAGCAGGTGATGTGCCTTCTGCCGGCCAGGGACGGACGCGTCTACCTCGGACTGGCAAACGTCGGCAGCGTGGTGTCGATGAGCTCAGGGTTCGCCACCGAAGGCAGCTACACCAGCCCGGTCCTCGACGCCACGCAGATCAGCCGGTTCGGCAAGATGCAACTCCACGGCTCGTTGCCTTCCGGCACGACGCTCAAAGTTTCGACGCGCAGCGGGAATGCCAAGAGCGCGGGGCAGAGGGGTTGGTCCGAGTGGTCGAAGGAGGTGCCGGCCGCCGAATTCCTGCAGCTGACGTCGCCTTCCGCGCGGTTCCTTCAGTATCGGCTCAGCGTCACCAGCGCAGAAGGCAAAACCACTCCGGTGGTGGAGGACGTGAGCATCGCCTATCAGGTCCCCAACCTCGCGCCGGTGGTGAAGTCGGTGCGGATCACGCCCGTACCGGAGAATGCCGGCGCGACGGCAAACCCACCGGGTGATTCCGACAGCGCGCGCACTTCGACCGCGCGGCGGCAGGCCATCAGCTGGGAGGCCGCAGATCCCAATGCTGACGGACTGCGCTACTCGTTGTATTTCCGGCGCGGCACAGACGGGCCCTGGATACTGATCAAGGACAAAATATCCGAGGCGCAATATGAGTGGGACACGCGCACTGTCGCCGACGGCAGGTATGAGATCAAAGTCATCGCCAGCGATGCAGCGTCGAACCCGCCTGGATTCGGGCGCATGGGCAGCCGCGTGAGCGATCCCGTCCTGGTGGACAACACGCCGCCGGTCATCGGCGACTTGCGTTGGCAGAAGAAAGACGGCGCCGCGCAGATCAGCCTGAAGGTCGTCGATCGCACCAGCGTCGTGTCCAACCTGGAGTATGCCGTCGATTCCGCGAAGGACTGGCAGGCAGTGCTGCCATCCGATAACATCTTCGACGGCCCCGACGAAGAGGTTTCGTTCACGATCTCGGGCCTAAGCCCCGGCGAGCACCAGGTAACCTTGCGGGCCACCGACTCTAAGGGAAATCAGGCCTTTGAGAACGTCTTTGTGCAGCTGGAGCAGGGAACGACGAGGCCCGCGCCGAAGTAACTGGCCGGGAGCGTACAAGGAACATCAGCGCTCGGCCGATGCGGCGGGCACCTAAGGATCCGCAATGCATTACCCCCATAAGAAGAGCCTCATCAAACGCGCCCGCAAGATCGGTTTCCGCGCCAGAATGAAGACCAAGAAGGGCCGGCAGATGATCAACCGCAAGCGCCGCGCCGGCCGCGCGGTTCAGGTGGTGTGAGCCCCCGCGATCGATTGCACCTCATTTCGTTCGCAAGATCCAACTCAATGCGAAACGCGGTCCGGATTCGGCTCGCCTGCCGGCCCGGGTGAGTCGGCGGCGCCGCGCGCGGGCTCTGCGGGCTTCACCTGCTCGTGGCTGAAGACGTCGTCGCGTTCCAGTTGCCGGCTTCCTTCCAGCGGCGATTCATCCCGCTCTTCGGAGATCGCGGTCAGGTCGCCGTCGTTTGGCGCATCGAGATTCTGAAGATCGTCCATCGAGATTTCCTGTTCCAGGCTCGCCTCACCCAGCGGCGCATCGCCGATATCCAATTCCATCTCCTCGCCCCCCACCGTGTCGGTCGACGCTTCGGGAACCAAGTCCTTTTCGGCGGACAACGCCTGAATCGGCGGCGGTGGCGGGGCGTTGGATTGGTCCTCGGCAGCACTCTCAGTCTGACCACCTCCGGCATCGGCCGCTTCCTCTCCTGCAGTTTCAAGCTGCTCCGCTTCAGCGCCGGGCGCGGCATCCGTTCGAGCGGGCATGGCGGGCAGCACGCTGGAGTAGAAACCGATCGCGAACAACCCCTGCTGCTGCTGGTAGGGAAAATTGATCAGCTGGCAGAACTCCCGGATCACCCCCTGCGCCTGCGGATCGGTGCGCTCGGCCGCCTGGACCTGCTGCTGATGGCGGCGGTCGCGAAAACGCATGATCTGAACGTAGCGCCCGGTGGCTTCCGTGCCGCTCCAGTTGGAGCCGACCTGCTCGTAGACTTCAAAGTGATCGCAGCCGAGCCGCGCGAGAGTCTGGCGGAATCGGCGCAGCAGCCGCGCGTGCTCCGCCCGCTTCTCCTTGGGGACGATGTAACTGTTGGTCTGCAGCAGCATTCAGCGCCTTACCGACACATCTTCGCAGAACGGCGCGGGGCGTTCAAATTGCATCCTGCCCGCCGGCCCTGTCCGCCCGAGCCTGATGGCCGCAATTTCCTCGCCACAAAACGGGCAACCGCCTCCAGCGTGGCGGATTCGTCATTCAATCCTCACGGTGCTGTGGATCTCGCGGGCCGACATCCGACAGGTCGATCGGCCGAAACCCCAGCGATAGCGCAGGCGAGGTTTCACGCAGCGAGAAGTCGAAGTTGCGCACGTCCGCGAAGGCAGGATCGGCCACGACGGAATGCCGGTCATATCCGTGCGCCGCCATCTCCTGCACCGTATGCGTACGGTTGCACGGCGCGCTTTCGCCGCTGGTCGGCGGCTGACCCGTGATGTCCCACAGGACGTTCAAATCGCTGAATATGCTTCTGGCTTCGAGGCAGTGCCGGGCCAGGAGGAAAAGGGGCTTGCCATCGGCCACCACGATGTTTCGCTCGAACGTGAACGACTGATGTTCCTCCGCGCGGCTGAGCGTCACGATCGCTTCGCCGCCGAAACAGAAGATGTTGTTGCGGACGATATTCTCGCGCCCGTAGTGCTGATGGAAGATCGTGCTGTCGGTGCGGTAGCAGACGTTGTTCTCAACCAGCACGTGCGAGCTGCCCTCGTCGAGATAGATACACCAGCTCCCGTAATTCGCCTTCCGAATATCATGGATGAGATTGCCGCGCAGGACCGTGCCGGGGGAGACACCCAGCGTGTAGATGCCGCCCATGTCGCTCAGCGAGCCGCTGCCCAGGTGATGGATGTGGTTCTTCTCGATGCGGTTGTCGCGCGACACGCTTTCGTCGTAGCCCCAGCTCCATCCCACCGCGATCCCGCTGTAATTGAGCTCGTGAATCTCATTGTGCGAGATGGAATTCCCGAACGAGTCTGTGCAAAGGACGCCGATGCCGGCGTGGAACACACGGCCGCCCTGGTAGATGTGGTTGTCGGTGATGCGATGGTTCCCGGTGCGGCGGGCAACCGGTTCGCGCGCCCGCGACCCGCCGATCTTCACCCCGCCGCCGCCGAGGTCCGCCAGCTCGTTGCCGACGATACGATTGCCGCTGCAGCCGGCCGACAACTCGATCCCGTACCACCCCACGTGTTGGATGCGGCAATCCTCAATTCCACAGTTGCGCGCGCCTTCAAAGTGAATGACCCCGGGCACGTTGATGGCGCCCTGGGGCGATGAAGCGTACTCGAGCCTGGCCGAATCCGGCGAAGCCGACGGGTCAAACCCGCCGCGCGGCAGCTGCGGATCGGTGTGGCGAAAGGTCAGGCCCCTGAAGGTCAGGAACTCGACGAAACGCAATTCATCCGGCTTGCCCGCCAGCATCAGTAGCTGCGTGAGGCGCGGCGCGATCACCTCGACGCTTTCAATGTCTTCGCCCGGCATGGGGATGTAATAGAGCTTCCCCGCCGGCCGATCGAGGTACCAGTCGCCAGGCTCGCTGAGCGCTTCGAAAATGTTCTCGACGAAATACCGGGCAAGTTTCCCGGTCCAGTCGTCCTTCAGGACGAACATGCTGCGCCGGCTCGACTTCACAAGCTCGGTGGATTCATCGAACGACTCGATCGGCATACGCTCATCGACCCAGAAATGATGAGCGACCACTTCAACGTCCTGCAGGTTCTTCCAGTTCTGAATGTGCCCCCGCTCGCTGTGGAATTGATCCGTGCCGGCCATCAACTCACCGCCGCCCTCGGCGCGGACGCTCGGCACGTCGCGCATGTGGTAATACCCTTGCCGCGGCAGCCGCGTGCGCGCGCGTCGCTGACCGTTCACGATGAGCTGCCGGAAGTTCCATGTGCCAGCCGCCGCTTCCGGCACGCTCGCGACCCAGACGTCAATGCCGCCGATCTTATCCGCGCGAAACCCGGCGATACGCTTGCCTCCGCTGATCACCGGTTTCTCGCCCGGGTAGGCGGCGTAGACGAACGGACCGGAATCGTCAGGGGTGAAGACCAGCGGCGCTCCTAGACTGTATTCGCCTCCCCGAAGCCAGACAGTGATCGGGTGCGCGAGGCGGCCAGCCTGTTTGCGCTGCCGCACGATCTGCCGGGCCTTCTCAATCGTCGCAAGCGGGCCGTCCGTCGCGTCACCGATTGCTTCGGCAAAGCGTCCCGACCAGGTATCTTTGCCGGCGGGGGAAACGAAGAGGTCGTGTCGGCCAAATGCTGCTAATTGGTTCATGATAATTGCTGCGAGGGGTGATGATTGCGGGGCTTCAGGGCGTCGCGGCCGCTGCAGGTTCTCTATTCTGACGCAGCCGCGGCCATTCGAGGAGCGAACCTCTTTACTCGCAAGCGCGGAAAGTTGAAAGTGGTAGGCGGGGATCTACAAGAGGAGAAGTTGGCAGAACATCGACCCAGTACCGACCGCGCCGCAATGACCATCGATTCACATCAGCATCCGTTCTGGTACGGCCGGGACGACGCCGGCCTCGTCACCGACATGGACGAGCAAGAGATCGACGTGGCGTGGCTGCTCTCCTGGGAAGTCCCGCCGGAGCAGGACAACCCCGTCTTTCACGGCATCCTGAATCCGAAGAACATCCGCCCGGACGGCACGCATGCCGGCATCGTCCTGGCGGACCTGCTGGAGGCGCGGCGGAATTTTCCCGAGCGTTTCATCGTCGGCTACTGTCCCAACCCGCTCAACCGCAACGCGCCCGCCCTTTTCGAGGCCGCGTATAACATGCATCGCGTGCGGGTCTGCGGCGAATGGAAGTATCGCATGCTCTTCGATGACCCGCGCTGCCTGGAACTGTTCCATGCCGCCGGCCGGCTGAAGTGCCCTGTGGTGCTGCACCTGGACGTGCCGTACCTGATCGACGCGGAAGGAAACCGGGTCTTTCAGCGCGAGTGGTACGGCGGAACCGTGGCAAACCTGGAACGTGCGCTGCAAGCCTGCCCGGAAACGATCTTCGTCGGTCATGCTCCCGGATTCTGGCGCGAGATCAGCGGCAGCGCCGACGCAGACGTCGATGTTTATCCGAAAGGCAAGGTAGCGCCCGGCGGGAAGGTGCATCAACTCCTGGAGCACTACCCGAGCCTCTATGCGGATCTCTCGGCAGGCTCCGCGCACATCGCCCTGAGCCGCGATCCTGACCATGCCCGGGAGTTTCTTCTTCGCTTCGCCGACCGGCTCCTGTTTGGCCGCGACTTCTACGGCGGCGAGCTGCACGAATTCCTCTCGACGCTCGACCTGCCTGGTGAAGCGCTTCGGAAGATCTATTTCGAGAATGCGAACCGGCTGGTACCGGTGGACGCGGCGCGCGGCGCACGCGCTGGCCGCGCGGGTGAGGCCGTGGCACAGGAGAGTCGATGATCGTCTTTATCATGACCGACATGGAAGGCGTTGCCGGCATCGATCAATACGAGCAGTGCTACGATCCCGACGATAATTCGCCCACATACACCTACGGGCGCGAGCAACTGACTGCGGACGTGAACGCGGCGGTGGCCGGGGCCTTTGACGCGGGGGCCCGCGAGGTGCGCGTCCTGGATGGACACGGGCGCAATCGCAACCGCGGCTTCGTCCCCGATAAAATCGACAAGCGAATCAAGAGCACCTGGGTGGAATCGTACGACCCATTGCGGTGGGAGGGATTCGACGACAGCCTCACCGCCGTCGCGATGGTCGGCCAGCATTCGATGGCCGGCACGCTCAATGGCTTCCTCGACCATACGCAGAACCCGCGCGCGATCTGCCGCTTCCTGATCAATGGCGAGGAGCATGGGGAGATGAGCCAGTTCGCGCTCTACGCGGGCGCGTACGGGGCGCCGCTGATGTACGTCTCCGGTGATGAGGCGCTTTGCGAGGAGGCGCGGAAGCTCTTCCCGCACGCGCAATCGACTCCCACCAAGCGCGGCACCGGTTGGTCCACCTGCGAGCTGTACGACACGAAGCGCGTGCGCGAACGGATCCGCGCCGACATAGCGAAAGCGCTGAAGCAAACCGATCGAAGCAAGGCCTGGCGGCCCGCGCTGCCGATCGAAGTCGGCATCGAGTGGGCGTGCAGCGCCGACGCAGATGATCTCGCGACGATTCCCGGCGTGCGGCGGACGCATGCCCGCGTGCTGCGCTGGTCAATTGATGATCCGCGCGACGTTTATTCCTACCCCAATGAGAACTGGCATCCCTCGCAAGGGGTGCGGAGCAGATCGTTATGACGACGCAGAACACGGCGGCTGTTTCCGACCCGGTCCGAACCAAACCCTTTCCCGGCCTTCCGCCTCGATTCGACGGAAAGGAGGCGGAATACCTGCTGGCGGCGCTGAAGCAGAACAACCTCTTCTATATGCTGCCCGATGGCTTCGTATCACGAATGCTGAAGCGCGCCGTGCAGGAACTGGCGGCGCCGTACGCGGTCGCAACCTCTTCCGGCACGGCGAGCCTCCACGTCGCGGTGGGAGCGGCGGGCGTGGAGCCGGGCATGGAGGTCATCACCTCGCCCATCACCGACATGGGCACCTGCATCGCGATCCTGTATCAGAACGCGATCCCGATCTTCGCCGACGTCGATCCGCGCACCTACAACCTGACGGCCCAGACGATCGAGGCGGCCATCACCGAGCGCACCCGCGCGGTAATCGTCGTGCACCTTCGCGGCTCCCCCTGCGACATGGAGCCCATCGTCGAGCTGTGCCGGCGGCGAAGCCTCTTCCTCATCGAAGACTGCGCCCAGGCATGGGGCGCCACCTATCGCGGCAAGCCGGTCGGCAACTTCGGGCAAGTCGGCTGCTACAGCCTGAACAACTTCAAACACCTGAGCTGCGGGGACGGCGGGCTCGTCGTCACCCAGGACGAGAAGCTTCATCACGCGTGCCACAACTATGCCGACAAGTTCTACGACCGCGCCGGCCACGGCGACCGGCTCAGCGCGCTGGCGCCGAACTACCGGATGAGCGAGCTGCAGGGGGCCGTCGCGCTTGCCCAGTTCGATAAGCTCCACTCCATCGCAAATAAACGGCACACGCTCGCTGAGCAACTCACGATGGAGCTCGCCGGCCTGCGCGGAATCCTTCCGCCGCGCGTCGTCGACGGCGCATTCGCCAGCGACTGGTTCTACATGTTCCGCGTCGACCCGAAAGTGCTCGGCTTTTCGCGCGACGAATTCACCGTCCGCATGGGCGCCGAAGGAATCCCCGCCGGCGCCGGCTACATCGCGCAGCCCATCTGCCAGGTGCCAGTGTTCCTCAAGAAAAGTTTCTTCCCCGGCGGCGTCTGGCCCGCGGAGGTAATTGCGGGAAGAACGTACGATTACCGCACGATGAAGGTCCCGATCGCAGAGCAAGTCCTGGCCAGCGCGGTAACGCTCCAAATTCACGAAGGTCTATCGCCAGCGGATGTGAATGATTACGCGCGGGCGGTGAAGAAAGTCGTCGGCAGCTGAAGGTTTGCGCCCCACGGATGGCTGTTGTAGCACGGCCGTCTCGGCCGTGCTGACGTCGCCAGAGCAATATTTCTCAGCCCGCGAGCCTCCCGTTTACGAGACTTGTCCTTGCCACGATTCCGTCCTATGCCGGCACTGCTTTCATGGCGGATTCAGTTGCTGTCGGTTGCATACGCTGTCGCTGGAACGCGCGGATGCCATCGATCAGACGCTGCGCATTTCCT
Source organism: Tepidisphaerales bacterium (assembly GCA_038204465.1). Lineage (GTDB taxonomy): Bacteria > Planctomycetota > Phycisphaerae > Tepidisphaerales > Tepidisphaeraceae > JBBRCX01. The sequence goes on from JBBRCX010000020.1 coordinate 31,109, forward strand.
CCAAGCACCGCGCGCTTCTGCTCCAGCGGCAGCCGCGAGAAAACCACCCAGCCAAACTGCTGCCGCGGATCGCGCATCGGCAGATCGCTGCCGTACATCACTCGATCCGCCCCGCAGCCTGCAACAAGGTAATCGATGATGCCGAGGCAGACCGGCGTCAGCGTGATCTCGGCCATGAAGTTGGGATACTTCTTTGCCTTGTCGATGGCAGCGTCGGCAACCGCATAGCTCGTGCCGCAGTGGTAGGCGATCCACGTCAGCTTCGGGTATTTCGGGCACAGCACGTCGAACTCGGAAAAATCCCCGCGGTTCGCGTGGATGCCGGCATAGAGGCCGCGTTCATTTCCGAATTCCCACCAGACTTCGTACGCCGGGTCATCGTACTGCTTTCCGAAATATGGATAGGGCTTAAGGCCGAGGAACCGCGGATCTTCAAACCACTTCTCGAGCTTGGCGCGCGTCTGTTCGCGCGTCTCATGAATGGGATCGCAGGTGATCAGCCCCCAGCAGGTGTCGGGCAGAGCGTCGAGGGCGGCTTTCGTGCAGGCGTTGCCGTCGTCGGCATGCACGCCCACGGGGCCGTTCCAGCTCATCAAGCCCAGCCCCTTCACGCCCATCCGCTGGGCGAGCGCCCACGTGCCGGCGGGGCCTCCCTTGAACATCGTGTAGCCCGCGCCGCCCGCGCCGTTGAGACCCTCATCGAGGATGTGGCAGTGGATGTCGAGTGCATGCGTGGGGACGGGCTGGCCGCGCCGGGCGGCGCGCATGATCTCGTCTTCATCGCCATTGACGATCTCCCGCGGCGGCCGCTGTCCCTTGAGCAAGCGGATCAGGTTTCCGGAGGCAACCTTCTCCCGGACGACGTCAGAGACATCGGCGTAGTCGACGTAACATCGATGGGCCCCCATCGACATGTCCGCGGCGTTTGACGCGAAGACGAGTTGGTCCTCGCATCCTTGCTCGACGAGCCACTCCAGCCCGTAGTTCACCTGGAACGTGTCGAAGGCGATATGCAGGCTCTTGTAGCGCAGCAGCAGCGGGTAAATGAAACGCTGCTTGGCCCATGAGGCCCCATGCAGCAGCAGCTGCAGGCCCGGATGCCGCTCGGCGATCTGCTCGAGCTCCACGTCGGTGATCTCGGTGACGAGATCGACGATCGTCAGAGTCTGTGTTCGCTCCAGTTCCTCCAGCAGCGGCCAGCTCGTTCGGGAGGTGACACGCCACCCGTTTGCAACGGGATTCAGGGCAACGGCACGCACGTCGGCATCGCGCATCAGGCGCGTGAGTTCAGTAGGCTCGGGGAATTCGCCGGTCCAGTGCGGCAGGGCATTCCAGATCGGAAACAGGAAGTCGTAGGGCCGCAGCTTTTCTACGAGCCGGCGATTCTCCAGCATCGCGTCGTACGCGGTCTGCGCCATCGATGCGACCAAACCCCCGGAAATGGAGCAATGGCGCATCTCTCCGACGATCTGCTCGAGCGTGTAGGGCTGCTTCGGGTGCTGGCTCGGCTTGGGGCCAAAGCGCGTATAGGCGTCGAAGAACAGTGCCGGCATGATGGCGTCCAGTGTTACCGCGAGCCGGCTATTTGCGAGCGAGCAGCTTGTCCGCCTGCATCGCCACCTTCCGGAAAGCCGCGGCATGGCGCTCGATCGCTTCAGGGCGGTCGTGCTTGAACCACGCGATTCCGAAGACTCGGTCGGGGACGGCCTCCGTGTTCGGGAGCGACCCCGCCGGCTCGCGCACATCGCGCGATGTGAAGGCGATACGCGTCGGCTTGCCGTCGCTAAACACGTCAGCGTCCTTGAGCAGCGGATGAAGGTGCAGTGGAAAGTTGGCGCCGCGCCCGATCACTCCGCCCTCAGCGGCGACGGCTTCGCAGAATCGGCTGATCGGCAATCCTCCCAGCTCTTCGGGGACGTAAAGGCCCTTGGGTGCATACCAGCCGCCCATCGTCGAGCCCGAACCTTTCTCGGGTCGATGCGCTCGCAAGCCGGGCACGCCTTCGAGCAGGTCCCAGAAGCGATTCATGCCGTCCTGGATCCCCTTCATGCGCTGCGGGTAATACTTCAGTTGCACCCGCCCCATCGCCGAGCACGTCTGGTTGATTCGTCCCTTCAACCCTCCCAGCGGCAGCCCGGTGGGGAAGTCCGCCCCCGCGTCGCGCTTCAGCGCTGGGATCGTCACGTCGGACTTGATTCGTTCGTAGTGACAGAACGCGATGGCCCGCTCGTAAATCTCCCGGTCATTGGTGCTGAGCATGCCCCCTTCGCCGATGGCAAAGCTCTTGCCGCCCATCATCGAAATGCCCGCCACATCCCCAATCGTGCCCGTCATGCGGCCCTTGTAGAGAGTGCCGTGGGCGTGTGAGACGTCCTCGATCACCTTGATGCCGCGGCGACGGGCTATTGCGAGGATCGGGTCCATGTCGCAGGGATGGCCGCAATAGTGCACGACCATGATTGCCTTCGTGCGCGGCGTGATGCGGTGCTCGATGTCGCGGGGATCGATGCACAGCGACGTCGGCTCGATGTCCACGAAGACCGGCGTAGCGCCCAGGGTATAAGCGCCCAGCGCGCTGGCCCAGTAGGTCATGCTCGGGACGATCATCTCGTCGCTCCGCCCCAGGCCTGCGCCATACATGGCAGAGAGCAGCGAGGCCGTCCCGTTGCAGTGGGCGAGGTTGTACTTCGTGCCTAAGTAGGTGCCCCACTCCGCCTCGAACTTCTGCGAAAGCTCGATCTGCGACATTGTCCCCGCGCGCAGGACCTCGATGACGGCTTGCTCGTCCTCGCGCGTGACGATCGGCCAATGGAACAGGTCCGGTTCGTCACCCTCGACGGACCTGGGGCCGCCAAACAGGGCGAGTTTCTGATCGGTAATCGTGTCGAGCGTCATGGTTTCTCCAGCTTGGTTCGGGTTTTCGGGTTTTCTATCGAGAGGCAACGGCTTCGCGACGTTCGAGGACACTGGCGTTGCCCAACGCAGCGATGAAGTCCGCGCTGTCGAAGACGAAGCCGTGCTGTATGGATATCCGCCACAGGGCCGTCTGCTTCCCCCACTCCTGCCGCGCCGTCTCCTTGTTCTCCACCGCCGTCACCGCATCGCGGAAGACGGAGCAAACGCAGCCATGCCTCTCCATGTCCAGCATCCCGCCCGCCGAGTAGAAGAGACACCAATTCACCGCGAATCCACAATAGATCAGGTGATTGACGCCCCTTTTTTTGCACAGCCCATAAAGCTGCTGGGCATTCTCAGCGACGCCTTCATCACCCTGCGGTTCGGCCTCCTTCGGGAAGTTCACCTTCTTCCAGCCGCGGCCGATGTCGTCGGTGTTGTGCGGGCCGGGGAAAACGTTCTGCCGCTTGAACTCGACGAGCTTATCGATCGTCGGGTCCCAGTCCACCTGCGCGAATTTGGGCGGCTCCGGAAGCGCGTTTTCGACCGCCTCCTTGTAGCCGGGAAAATGCTTGTAGTAATCGCCCGCCGAGACAACATGGAAGAGGTTGAATTTTGCCTGGCGCACCGCCGTCAGCAGGTCTGGCAGCACGTTGCGGCAGATGTCATACGAGCGGGGAATATAGTCTACCACGCGGTGCCATCCGGGATATTCTTCGCGCGTGCCGCAGTTCCAGGCGTGCATGAGAGCGACCGCGATGTGCGCGGGATCGATATCGATCTCCCCCTTCTTCCATCCGCCGTAGCCTTCGGCCGGGACGTCACGTTCAAAGTCCGCGTCAAACTGCTGGTAGTAGTTGGTAAGCACTCTCATATTCACTCCAGCCACCCGTTTGGCAACGCGCCGAGCCCTGGTTCAAACTTTCACAGCGCGCCCGGACAGGCGCGACTCGTTGGCCGCCTCCACCAGACGGACGGTTTCGATCATTTCTTCCGGCGGCACGTCGGATCTGCCTTGCGGCAATTCACGTAAGATTGCCTCCAGCATCGCCGCATAGGGCGGACGCGCCGCGCTCCCTGTATCGACCGCTTGCGAGCCTTCCTTGCGGTGCAGCGTCGCGCCGAAATTGTAATGCGCGTTCTTCATGCCCCGGAAGCTGCCCATTCTTCCGTCCGGCCAGGCGAGCGCGACGACATCGCAGGTTTCGGTACGCAGCGACTGAACTTCACCGCAGCCGGTGCCCATGGCGCGGACCAGCATGTCGAAGGAGTGGATGCCGTAGAAGAACAATCCAGGCTGCGTCGGCACCTCGCTGACCGGACCATAGACGTCACAACCCAGCAAGCCGTCGCGGCCGGCCGACAACGCTTCGACGAATGGATCGGCGTAGCGAAGCGACGAGCAGCTCATCATCGGCACGCCCGCGGATCGCGCCGCCCCGACCATGCGGCGTGCGTCGTCGCTGGTGACGGCCAGGGGCTTATCGATGAACGTCGGCCTTTTGAAACGCAGCGTACAATCGAGATATTCGCGATGCACGCGCCCGTCGCAGGCGGTGATGAAGAGCAGGTCGACCGCCTCGGCGACGGCCTCCGGGCTGTCCATAATCTCCACCGACCATTGGTCCTTCAGCGTCTTGGTGAATCCATCGACCCGCGACCAGCTCAATTCGAAATCCTTGCTGCCGCCGGGGAACCCCGCCACGACTTTCGCGCCGGCCACGTGGTGTGCGGCAGCTGGATCGTTCAGCAGCGCAGTGAACGTGGTCACGTGCGAGGTGTCGAGCCCAACCATTCCTATTCGAAGCGAGTTGTTCATACCCTGTCTCGTGAATTAATACGGAATCGGAAATTATTAGGATTCACGCGTCGCTGGCAAGCCCGGCGCGGCCCAGAAGCATAGCCAGTCGATGGACGCCGTTCACGGGCTCGAAAAGCCCCGAAAGCCGCGGAAGCCATGGAGCATTTGCGGCAGGCGTAAACTGGGGCGAATTCAGTTCCACCCCGTTCAGCGACGGAATATGCGCGGCAAAAAGGGCCGAATGCAGGGCGGCGTAGCCCGGATTCGTCAGGTCCTGCACCGCGAGCAGCATCCCCTGCTCTTGAGCCAAAGCGGCGGCCACGAGGGCGAAGCTGTGCCCCTTGCAGGTCTTCAATGCGACGCCATTCCAGCCCTGCAAGCGGGCCGCCTCGAGCACGTCCAGGCTCGTCAGTCCTTCATCGAGCATGACAGGCTTGAGGGCGGACACCTCGCGCCAGTCATACGGATAACGAACCACGTCGCGAGCGGTCGGCTGCTCCAGGTAGGCGAGGGACGCAAACGCCTGCGCGTCCTGGGAGCGAAGTCGTTGGAGATAATCCAGGACGCTGGCGGCATCGGGATTCGCTTCGTTGGAATCGACGGTAAGGCGCGGATTCGAAATGCCAAACGACCTCGCGGCCCGGTACACATCGACCGTGCGTTGAACATCGTCGGCGTTGTCCGCGCCGAGCAGCTTGATCTTGAAGCAACGAAACCCGCCGCGCCGAACGGCAGCGGCGATGTCCCGTTCCAGCACGTCGCTCCGCCCCACCACCCACCACGCATCCAGCGATTTCGCCGGCGGGCGCAGCAGCCCGCGGATCGCCGCGGCGGCAGACCTCGACGGCGTGCGGCCAAACAGCGCATCCGCGCTCGAGATCGGGCATTCCGCTTCGTAGAAAGCAAAGGCGGAGCGTTCGACGGCATGCCCGGCCGCGTCGTGAATCGCTGCATCGAAAGGACTGAGGCACATCGCCCTTGCAAGCAGCGGCGGCTCCGGATCCGAGGGACACTCACAGACATGATGGTGCAGTCGCAGACCCAGCTCGAGCGGGTGCGCGGGCTCGTTGCCGCAGTAGTCGGCGAGGTTTCGCGCGATATCAATACAGAGTTTTCGCAGGGCTGCGTCGCGATACTCATGCGCGAGCGTGGGATGAGGCCACGCCCAAAGATCGCTCAGGTAGATCGAGCCTTTCCCAATGGCCTCGCGCCCGCCGACCCGCACGCGCACAGTTGCGCGAGCCTCAGTCAGCTCGGTGATGAGTCCAGAGCTGAGGCGCAACGGGGCCCCCATCGGCTGATGGAGGAATTCCACTTCTGCGCCCAGAATCGTGGTGTTCAGATCCACAGCACCTCAAGCTTGCGGCACCGTCACTTCGATTCGGAGCTCGCCGTCGCTCGGCCGCGCGGTAATGACGGGATAGGTGGTTGGCATCGGATCGGGGAGTTTCAGTTTGCCCATTCCGACGATCTTCTCCTCGGTATACCCCAGCGGCTCGAGGCTCTCGATTTCGCCGCGGGTGACCTTCAGCACCGTGCCATTGGGCCAACGCAGCGCGTTCCCGTCACGTTGCGGCGACGCGTGACACCACCAGCAGACGGATTGGTCTGTTACCCGCCGGAGGGTGAGCCGGCTGGGGCGCTCGAGTGCAAGGGTCTGCTCGGAGAAGGTAGAATCGTCCGGCGCAACGCAATGAACGACCGCGCGCGAGCCGTCGTCGCTGACGACGAGTTCGGTCATCGGCTTGCGCGGCGGCCATGTCGGAACGAAATCCACGAAGACGAGAGCGCCGCCCGCATGGGCCATCAGCGCGCCCCGGATGACTCCCGCGCAGATCGCTCCCGGCTCAAAGGAGCTGCGCACATACGCCTCGTCCGTCTCCAGGATGTAATTCTCATGCGGATCCTTGAAGCGGAAGGACCGCGGGAGGTTCGGCTCGACCTCGGCCGCAACGGATGGGTCGTACCACGCGTAAGCGTAGACGCCCCAGTCGAACAGCATCTGATCGCCGGTAAGCCCCTGGTGTCTCGTGTTCTCGATCGCGCCCGGCACCCGGTCCCAAAACGCGAGGTACTGGTAGATCGGCCGCCGGTATTGGCGCGCGAGAAAGAAGAGCACCGGCGCGGCGTACTCGATTTGCGCGAAGCTGGGACCCCAGAGCCACGACTCGCCCGTCTCCGAATAGAGCCGCTCAGGACCATGCCCCGGCCCCGCGGCCGCGGCCAGCGCCACCTTGCCGTCCATGAATTTCGCGTAGTCTTGAAAGAGGTCCCGTCCGGTGACGCGGCGAAGCGCGTCCATGAACGAGATCCGATACTGCATGATCGAGATCCAGAAGTTCGTCGTCTGGTTGTGCGTGCCGCTGGCGGTCAGCGCGTTCGGGAGCAGCCACTCCGTGTGCTTGCGCACCATCGGCTCGAGCCAGTCGGCGGCCTGCGGCGCATCGCCGAGCAACGCCAGCGCGACAATCCCGAACGAGGCGGCCTCGACGCTCCCGTGATGCGGCTCCTGCGTCTCGGCGGCCAAGCCCGGGTTCTTCAGGTACCAGGCGAAATACTTGCCTCCCACTTCCAGCAGCATGTCGCGCAGCTCGCGGCGCTCTGATTCCGCAAGCCGCTCGTAAAGCAGGTCGTAGCAGACTGCGACGCCTTTGAGCAAGCGCATCACCGCGTAAGCTTTGTTCTCCTCCGGCTGCCCATCGGCTTCGCGCACCCACACGCGGCACAGCGCCAGCGCCCACTCGCGGGCGGCGTTGAAGTAACGGTCGTCGTCGCTATACGCGTGGGCGAATGCGAGATACTCGGCGACGGCCATGTCGTGCATGATCGCGTAGAAGCGGTCGTACAGGTTGGCGTAGATCGGGTCTGGTTCAATCGGCGCAATCCACTCTTTGCGCGGCGTCCGCGTGAGACACCAGCCGGCGGATTTCTGGATGTTCCGCCACATCACCGCGCGCAGTCCTCCGCTGCGCGCGCGGCGCAGCTCCGCCAGCTCCGGGGCGGTGAAAAACAGGCGCGGGTGTGCGGTGAGTGGCATCGTGGGAGGAAGCGCTTTGGCTACGCCCGGTTCCCTTCCGCCACCTGCCGCACGATTTCGGCCGCAATGTCGACGTGCTCTGGCGTGTACTTGTCGTTGAAGGTCACCCAGCGCACGAACGTTTCGAGCAATGCCTTAGCGTTGGGACAGTTCTCCGCGGAATACCGGTATTCGCGCGAGGCGGGCGGCCTGCAATACGGATATCGCCCCTTTTGCACGGCGTCCTGAAGGAACGTGAGCGAGGCAGGCATGAGGTAGTAGCGGGCGGTGCCGGCGCCGGGGATGCCCGCTTCGTCGCACTGTTGGGCAAACTCGTCCACGGTGCAGCGGAATACGCCGGGCTCGATGTTGAAGCCGGTCATCCAACAGGAGTACACGTCGAGGTAATCGGGAATCTGAAGCGGCTTGATGCCGCGGATCTTGCTGAGCTTCCCGGTCAGCAGCCGTACCATCGCGTCGCGCTGCCGCACATTCTCATGAACGATCTCGAGCTGCGCAAGCGAAATCGCGGCGGTGCAGAGCGGCATGCGGTGGGCGTAGCCGGCGACCGGATGGATGCGACCAAAGCCGGGCTTCATCTCCGCCCCGCGGCTATGGCCGACGAAACGCGCGTAGCTTGCCATGTCATCGTCATTGGTGACGAGGCAGCCACCCGAGTCGGAGCCCATCGTCTTCTCCGAGTCAAAAGAAAACCCGGCGGCATGGGCGAGCGTGCCGGCGATGCGGCCCTTGTAGCGCCCCATCACCGACTGGCAGCAGTCTTCGATCACCATCAGCCCGTGCTCTTTCGCAAGCTCGTTGATCGGGTCCATGTCGCAGATGATCCCCGTCTTGTGGACGCACACGATCGCGCGAGTGCGATCGGTGATGCTTGCGGCGATGGTTTCGGCGCTGAGGTTGACCGAGCCCGGGGCGGTGTCGGCGAAGACGGGAATGTAGTGCTCCTTCACGAAACCCATCACGGTGCCGTAATCCGTTACCGGGCTGAAGATCACCTCGTCGCCCGGATTGAACCGCAGCGACGCCGCCAACACCGCCAGCGCGGGCGTGCAGCCGGGCGTGGCGATGCAGTGCTTGACGCCGATCTCCTTCGCAAACGCCTGCTCGAAACGCGGGACCATGTCGCAGGTCATCCCGGTTTCGACGACCTCCTGCAGGTACTTCATCGCGTTGGGGCCCATGATGCGCGGAAATGCCTGGGGGATCCGACCCTTGAGGCCCGAATAGGCGGCTGCGCCGAACTTGGCACGCTCTTTCGTGGTGGACATGAGGTCCCTTCGTGGGTTGCGGTAAAGCCTCGATCAGGAAGGCGTCGCGGTTTTCGGACGCGACGGCGCGGCACAGGCGGGATTGCGCACCGGCTTCACGATTTCACCATACAGCTCCGGACGGCGCGTTTTGAAAATCGTCTCGCGCATGGTGGGATACGCCTCCAGCATTCCGCCGGAGTACCACATCGGATAAGTCTGATCGAGATCCACTTCGGCGAGCGCAACGCCCGGGAAGTGACCGGTGTCGGCGCGGATGCGGCCCATGCAATCGACGATCCGGCTGCGCCCGTAATGCCTGCCGACGAGGTAGGGCAACTGGATGTAATGGCTGCACACCATGCAGACCTGGTTATCGATCGCACGGGCGTTGACCAGCGACTCGATGAGATCGCCGGTGTAATCCATTGCGCCGCTTGGCCAGAAGATGATTTCGGCCCCCTGCAATGCCAGTGAGCCATAGAGCTCGGGGTAGTGGATGTCCATGCAGATGGTGAGACCGATCTTGCCAAAGTCGGTCTCGAAGACCGGGGTCTCGTCACCCGCCAGGTAGTTCTCCCCTTCCTCGTGGCCAGGCAGGCACAGATGGGTCTTGCGATATCTGCCGGCGACGCGTCCCTTGCGATCGATCAGCACCGCCACGTTGTAGCCGCGCTCCCGGCCGCTCTGCTCGATCATCGGAACGATGATGTACATCTCGTTGCGGGAGGCGACCTTCGCGAAAATATCGGTGATTGGGCCGGGAATCGGCGAAGGCGCGAAGTGGTATTTGTCCACGTCGGCGGCCGCATACTCCGGCAGGCACACGATATCGGCGCCCTGCTCGCCCGCGTGCTCCACCAGCCGTAGCGCCTTGTCGCGCACGCCGTGCTCGAAGTCGGCTTCGACGGTGCATGAGGCGATCTTGATTTTCCGCGACATGAATTCTCCTTTAATGCCGAACGCGCAGGATGCGGTCGCAAGACAGATCGACGTCGATCAACAGCTTTCCACCCGATGGCCGGACCGTTACCGACTCATTATTGATTGAAGCGCCCCACGCCCCCGCGGGCAATTCGAGGGTCACCGAACGCCGCGTCACGGCCGGGTGCAGCTTCTGAGTGCTGATGCGGAATTCGCCCTCGCCGTGCGGCTCGATTTTCACGGATTGCCGCGTGTAGCGGTAATCGACCGCATCCTCCACGCGCGCCAGCCAGACCTCGCAGCCGCCTTCTGAGCAGACCGTTTCGATGCGCTGGCGCAATTCGTCCGCCGAGCAATCCTTGTTCGGGTGTACGGCCTTCTCCAATGGGCAGTGCAGGTAGTCGATGATCCAGCCTCGATCGCGCCGCGCGTGCTGGATGTTACGGAAAGGATCGAACTCGTTGTAAAACGGATAGTACCCCTGCGTGTGAAGGAACGTGCGGTTCATCCAGAGCAGGTCCTTGTCGTCCGGCCGGTTCAGCGCGTCGGTGATGCTCATCGCGCCGAGGTATCCGAAGCGCCGGCAGGCGGCGAGCGCGCCGTCATTCATGTTGCTGTTGTCGCCGGAGGAGCAGTAGATGGTGATTGGCTCGCCGATCGCGTCCTCAAGCACTCGTTTGGACTCGCCCAACTCGCGCTCGGCGGTGTCCGCGTTGGTTTGCAGATGAGACCAGGAGTGGTTTCCGACCCCCCAACCGCGGGCGAGCATCTCTTTTAGCTCGTCGGCACCCATGTGCTTGTAGCCGTTGAAGCTGGATTCCCCGACCTTACGAATCTCGCCCATCTGACCGACGACGACCTCGAGGTGACCAGGCACTCCGTGCCGCGCGAGGATGGGAATGACGAAGCGGTGCAGGTCGCTGAGGGCTTCGTCGAAAGTAATGGAGTAGACCCAACGTTTGTCGTCGGGCCACGGGCAGACTTTGGGGCTCGCGCCGTCGCGCGGGTCGGGCTGTCGATCGGGATCCGATTTCATGCGGAGCCTTTCGTTGCGGCGCGACACGGCGCGGTCGAAGCGCGCACGATCAGTCGCGGCTCGATGACAATGCTTGGGTCGTTTACCGAACCGGTTTCGAGGAAGTCGATCAGAAGCTTGGCCGCAAGGCGTCCGTTGTCGCGCAGCGGCGTGTGCACGGTGGTAAGCGGAGGCTCCGCCAGGCGGGACACGATGGGCCAGTCGCCATACCCGATCACCGACACGTTGCCCGGCACGCTCAGTCCAAGCCGGCGAAGAGCGTTGATCGCCATCACCGCCATCGCATCGTCCGCAACGAAGAGCGCCGTGGGCGCCGCCGCGAGACGCATCATTGATTCGACCGCCTTCTGCGTGCACGCTCGATCGACCAGATCGCCCTGCATGATGAGTGCGTCATCCCGGGGCAGGCCGGCGGCTGATATCGCATCGCGGTATCCATGCAGCACGTCGAGGATACGGTTCGCGGTCGGCTCGAGGCGAGTGCCGCCGCTATCGGGAAGGATCAGCCCAATGCGGCGATGTCCCAGCTCGAGAAGGTGATGCGCCGCAAGGCTGGCGCCAAGGCGGTTGTCGACGTTCACGATCGGAACGGGCCGGCCATCAGAAGTTCGCACGTCCGGAACGGAGTTGACCAGCACAAGCGGAACGCCCTGCTCATACAACTCGACGAGCGGCGCGGTGAGGAACGGCGCCTTGTCGATGATGAAGCCGTCGATCAGCTTGCTGCGGTGGACCTCGCCGACGCGGCGGACGAGGTCGGCGCCGGCGCTCTGCCCGATCTGATGCGGCATCGGCTGCAGCACCGGGTAGTAGCCGGCGTCGAGCGTCTGCTCGCGGATTCCGGCAAAAAGCTCGGCGGTATAAGTCTGTTCGGTCTGGTCCGGCGCGCCCACCGCGACGCCGATGTGCCTGAGCGGCTGCTTGATCGAACGGCCAAGCAGCGAGCGGTGGTAACCGAGCTCGTTGGCGATTGCGTGCACCCGAGCGCGGGTTTCGGTTCCAATCGGAACGTTACAGGTGGAATTAAGAACGTACGAGACGGTAGCGACGGAAACGCCGGCCCGGTCCGCGATCTGTCGCATGGTCGTCTGGGGCATGGAGGCATCGACGGCAATCCGCCGGTGCGGGGAAAGAATAGCTTAACTAGTTCAGTGAATCAAGACGGGCTTCGCTTGCAACAGGGACGGCAGAGCAAGCCCGAGAGCGCTCTTCACCCATGCCCAAGGCCCTTCTCGACGTCCTCGCACAAAGTATGCAGCAGCAATTTATGCGCTTCCTGGATCCGGGCCGTGGAATCGCCCGGCACCATAAGCTCAACACTTGCGACGCCGGCGGTGTAGCCGCCGCCCTTGCCCAGGAATGCGACGCTGCCCAGCCCGCGCGCCTTCGCTTCTTCCAGCGCCCGCAACACGTTTCGCGACTTGCCACTCGTCGTAAACACGACCAGCACGTCACCCGCCTGTGCGAAGGCGCCGATCTGGCGGGCAAAGACCTCTTCGAAGGCGTAGTCGTTGCCGATCGCGGTGAGCGTGCTGCCAAAATCGCTGAGCGCGATGGCCGGGTAGGGCCGCCGCTCCTTCACGAACCGGCTCACGAACTCAGTCGCAAAGTGGGAGGCGTCGGCGGCGCTCCCGCCATTTCCGCAAACGATGAGCTTCCCCCCAGCAGACAGACATTCCACAATGAGGGCCGTCGCGCGCCGGAGCGGCCCTTCCAGCCCGCGCAGCGACTGGATCATCGTGACGGCGTCCGCCATGTTCCGCTGCAGGGAGGTCATCGATACTCCGGCATCGCGGCAACGCACGCGGTTGCCTGGCCTTCATCGTACGATCCGGGCGACTTCGTTGCGAACGGTTAGGCGTGCATCGTTGCGGCCCGGTTCACCGAATGGCAACTTTCCCTGATTCAATCCGTCCATTGCGGCAACAGCGCGGCGCGGCCATGCCGATCAAACTGGAGCGCGCTTTCTTTGAGCGATCGGCGCTGAAGCTGGCGCGAGAACTGATCGGGAAGGTCCTTGTCCACCGGGTCGACGGCAGGGAATATCGCGCCCGCATTGTGGAGACAGAGGCGTACATGGGCGAGCACGACCTTGCCTGTCACGCATCCAAAGGGAGGACGCGGCGCACCGAGGTGATGTTCGGCCCTGCAGGCCACGCCTATGTGTACTTCATCTACGGCATGTACGAGATGCTCAACATCGTGGCGGCCAAACGCGGCGACGCGCAGGCGGTGCTCATTCGCGCCGCGGAACCGCTCAATGGATGGGAGGCCAAGCTCTCCGGGCCGGGAAAACTCGCGCGCGAGATGAAGATCAAGCGCTCAGACAATGGCCTGGACCTGACGGGCGACAAGCTCTTTGTGCTGGATGACGGAAAGAAATCTACGCGCATTTTAAGGACCAAGCGGATCGGGGTGGATTACGCGGAAGAATGGAAGGACAAGCTGCTGCGATTCATGGATGCCGATAGCCCGGCCATTTCCAGGCCGCCGATGGGCGCGGGAAAGTCGGTCAAGCGGACCGCCGTATCAATACGCAAGCGCCGGGACGGCAAGCGAAGTGTTGACCAGAGCAACTAGGAATCGGATGGCGATACTTCGGGGTTTCGTCGAAACCAATCGCCTGTGTGTTAGCGCGGTTTCCTTATGCGCCACGCGAGTGCACCAAGTGCGAGCAGCCCTGCGGACGAAGGCTCGGGCACGCAGGTGACCGACGCCTCCAGGTAATCCTTCTTACCGCCTCCCCCGGAATTCGTGAACGTGGTGGCGCCAAGATTGTCCGGCGATGCCTGCAGAATTCCAACCTGCGAGGCGCCGCTGACTGGGGCGGCGTTGCTGGTGATCACAGAAAAGAAAGACGCCGACGGGAAGGGCGCGGTGTTCTCGTCGCGGTAAGCAAAGGCGAAATCCTGGCGGATGAGCCCAAGGCCGGAGAAGTCGAATGTGACATTCTGCTGCGCGCTGCGGATGGTACCGCCGTTGTTGTAGTTGCTGCCCGTGAACGTCAGGTCGTTGCGGGTGACGCTGGCGATGGGCGTGTAAGAGAGTGTGTCTGACGTGTTGGAATCAATCGGAATGCCGGATGAGCTGACGTCGAACAGATCGACCCGCAAGTCCGGCGTGTAGTCCGGCTGCGCATCGTACGTGAAGTACGTGAACGCAATGGTGACGGCGCCAATTTGCTGGGCGGTTCCGAGATGAACATCATCCCCAAGGTAGGCATACCCATTCTGGCGCTGCTGCGTGAAATCGTTCAGGTCGCCGGGGAGGACTTGATAGCAGACTTCACCGCTCGCCGCCGCGGTCATCAGCGCAGCAAAACTACACGCAGCACTCCCTATCCGCCTCATATGCCACCCTTGAAAGCTGGGGAACTAGGATTCGAACCTAGACAAGCAGATCCAGAGTCTGCTGTGCTACCGTTACACCATTCCCCAATGGCCGTTTTCATTCTCGATACGGCCAATGGGGTGTCAAGTTCGCTGGTGAACGTTGGTAGCGCACCGAGTTTGTTCGTGGGATGTGTCACCGATTGAATCTCAGCAAGCGAAAGCACCTTCAAAATAAAGAACCGGACGGCACTCAGGCCGACCGGTTCGATCGAATTCAAAGTCAATCTACCTGGCTTCTTTAGGACGACGCAATGCCATCAGTCCACCCAGGGCGATGAGGCCGAAACTCGCGGGCTCAGGAACACAGGTCACCGACGCTTCAATGTTATAGCCGCCAGCGTGGGTGAAAGTCGTCGCATTCACATTGTTCGGGGAAGCCTGGAGAAAGCCCAAGTCCGTCGAGCCATTGGTTGTCGTCGAACCCGGAAGACTAGTTACGAAGACCGAGAAATTGTAAGCCGGGGCCTGGGTGCCGGCCGGGTTGATATCGCGGTAGCCGAACGCGAAATCCTGCAGGTTGACCGCACCGCTCTGGCCGGTGAAATCGAAGCGGACAGTCTGTTTCGTATCCGTGACTTTGCCGCCATTGTTGTAGTTGCTTCCGGTCAAGACGGCGGTGGTGTTGAACGCCGTCGCGATGGGCGTGTAGCTGATCGCGTCGTTGGTATTGGAATCCTGCGGCAGGCCGTTGGAGTCCAGGTTCCACAAATCAACCTGAAGGATGGGCGTGTAGGTCTCAGCATCGTAGGTGAAATAGCCGAAATTGATGTACACTTGGGCAATCTGCGGACACGGCACGGCAAGATGCACGTCGTCGCCATAATAGGCCAGGTTGTTGCCGGTCTGCTGAATGAAGCCAACCGTGTCATTCACTGACTCATAGACGAGCATCTGGCCATAAGCGGCCGGTGCTGCCAGCGACGCAGCGCCGGTCGACAGGGCAATTCTCCCAAGACGATTCATCATCGAACTCCTTCATGGGGCGTGCGGTCTACACACACCGATTACTTAACACATGCCGCCTGAAGATCTTAGCGACGAATTATCCCCGCAAACGACTAAATGAGAGCTGAAGAAGGTGCACGCACACCCGGAATTCAAAAATCATACAGCGCGACGTGTCTGACGCAAGACGTTTCTTCCAAAATTCCTGCGATTATCGCCTATTTTCGGTGATTTCCTCCAAGCCGCCGACTGCTCCGACGCCGACCCCCATTTCAGGGGTTTATGGCAACTTTTGGCTTCAGGGCCGTCAGTTGCCTGCGGCCGTCGGACGTGACTCACCGCACTTCCAGCACGCGCTGAACTGTGCTTCGACCTGCTCGCCACATTTGGAGCAGATCCACGTCGGCCGCGGCGCATCAGCTAACGCGGGGTCGGCATTGGCCTCATCACGGCGGCGGTATTCGAGCACGATCGGCATCGCCTTGGGCACATTCGCCTCATCCACCCACACCGAAGGCAGTGAGCTGTCGGACAGCGGGAGGTTTCCCCACGCCTCCTGCAGCGCCTCCCCCTGTACCACTGCCTCGATCCCCTCCTGCTCCAACAGGCCTTTGAGAAAATGGGCGTCCATCGCATCACGCGCGGTGTAAACAGATTGCATTACCGTACTCTACCGCAGCGAATGGCCGGCAGGGAATGGCAGATGAAATGCTTCTGCCCTCATGCAAACGATGCTCATGGATAGGGCGACTGCCGAGGCTCATCGCCGGGCAGTTCCAGGGCCCCGACAAGATCCGTGATTCGTTCCACGCCGGTTTTGCTCATGTATTCGCGTAAGCCATCACAGATCTTGTTGGGGGTCGCTGGATCTACGAAGAGCGCCGTCCCGATGGCGACAGCACTCGCACCCGCGAGCAGGAACTCGACGGCGTCCTGCCAGTATTGGACGCCTCCCATTCCGATAATCGGCACGCCAGCGCTCTTCGTGACGTTGCGGTACACCCTGCTGACCATGTGCAAAGCGATCGGCTTGATGGCCGGGCCGGACAACCCGCCCGTGACATTTGCCAGGCGCGGCCGCCGTTTGTAGATGTCGACCGCCATCGCGGTGAAGGTGTTGACCAATGAAAGCACATCAGCGCCGCCATCGACCGCGGCCCGCGCGGTGACCGAGATGTCCTCCACATTCGGTGACAGCTTCACGATCAGGGGCTTGCGCGGCAGGACCCGCTTCACCGCCGCCGTGAGTTCCTTCAAACGCCCGGAATGGGTGCCAAAGGTGAGGCCATCTTTCACGTTCGGACAGGACACGTTCAACTCGACCGCGGCGATGCAGTCTAAGTCGTCCATTGCGGCGCACGTCCCGGTGTAATCATCGAAGCTGTGCCCGGCGACGTTGACGATGACGGGGCACGGCATCTTTTGAATGAGCGGCACCTTCTCGTTCAGGAAGCGCTGCAGCCCCACATTCGCGAGTCCGATCGCGTTCAGCATCCCCGCGCGCACTTCCACGATCCGGGCCGGCTCGTTGCCCTTTCGTTCCTCGCGGGTGATCGACTTGGTGACGAAGGCCCCCAGCGCCGAGAGGTCCATGAAATCGGCGTACTCGAACGCGTAGCCGCAAGTGCCCGAGCAGGTGAGCGTGGGATTGGCAAGCTTCAGTCCCGCCAGATTGACGGAAAGATCGGGCACGCGAGTTCTTTTACGGACCACGCCTCTAAACGCAAGAAAACCGAGCGCCTCGCGCATCCCTGGGTCCCTTTCTTCCTGAAGCGCACGCGACTCCACCGACGCACATTCGCCCGCCGGTTTAGCCGTCGCGCCCACGCGACGTGGGCGCGCGCCCGCGGCAGAGGAAACGATATCCACCTGAAATCCAAGTTCGTCTTCGAGTCCAGGCGGTCTTCGGCGGTCTTGGCGAACCATAAATACCTGTTCCCCCGCGCCTTCTCCCCGGCAGTCCAAGCGAGCCATGGTGGGCTTTGGTGGGCTTTCGTGGGCTTTCGTGGACTTTGGTCACCAGAAGGACCTCTCCCTCGTGCCGCGCCCCTGGGCCATCGTTAGCACCACCACCTTGGATAACCGCAGCCATTCGCTCGAGCCGGCTTCGCCGGCCTTCTCATCTTTCAGTTCTCAAAACCGCTCCAGCGCAGCAGCGCCGTCGAGCAGCCGTTTTCATTCTACGTTCTTTCTTTTGAGAAGTCAACCACAGTTCACCTTCTTCCTCCCGCGACGCCACGACCACTCCAAGCATGCCACGGGCGTCCCGCCCGGGTGGACAGTCACTCTTCAGGACTATTGTGGGAGCGGCGGCAGTCGTAGACGTGATTCGTCGCCAATCTCAAAGTTCGTCAATGCGTGTAAACCTTATGCTTCGGCCGGCTGCGGAGCATTTCGGCTTTCCCCCACGCGACGACCTTCGCGAAGGCCTCGCTGCGCATGAACCCGTCGAACGCCTCGCGCGTCTCCCACTGGCTCAGGATGACATAGCTTCCAACCGAGGTGACGTCTTCGTACATGTGCGTTTCGGTGTGACCCGGTACGGTCTTTAGGTGCTCGATGACGTTGAAAAAGCCCTTTTCAAATTCCTCTTCCTTGCCCGGAATTACCTCGTAATGCATGCCGATCGTGGTCATATGACTTTCCTGGCTTGGTAAGTAGCTCGCTCTTGCGGCTAATCGTAGCGGCTCGAATCCCGTGTGACCAACGCAAGCGCCGCCCCGCCAGCAGGTCCGAGAAATTCTCGCTCATCCAGCTAATGTCCGCCGCCCCCTGGGAATCCTGGCGTCCGGATTCCTCCATCCGCCACCCGCCTCTAGCCGAAGAATGATTTATACTGTGAAGGTTGTCGTGGGTGGCGGACCTCCTGGCCCTCAGCACCGCAGCCGCCTGTCTGACGCAGGTTTGTAACGCATGTTTAACGCTCTGACTGACACCCAGATCCGCCCCGGCGCGGACGGCGGGCGGCATCTCGCGCTGGCCCTGAAGAAGCATCAGCACCAGGTTTCCCTGGGGCTGATGGGTTCCATCGCCGAGTGGAGCAAATACGCCGATGAGATCCGCGGCTACGCCGACGACCCGACGGACTTCCTTAAGCGCGAGATCCACGCATTCATCGACTATCTCGCGCTCTATTTCCGCAGCGGCGATTCGACTTACCGCAACCTCTACATCGGTGAGAAGCTCAAGCAACTCTACGAGCCGGACCAAACCCCGGAACAGCAGCAGGACCGCAAGGGCGCGGTAACGCAAACCGACGAAAACGCCTTGCTCCGGGTCTTGAAAGGAAAGGTGAGCGGCGCTGAGCTGGCGCTATTCGAGCGCGAGCTGAAGGAGATCCATTCCGTCATCACCACGCAGGGGCGCCACACGCTCAACGCCCTGCTCATCGGCGACTGCGTCTTCCTCGACATTATCTCGTTTCTCACGGCCGGTTGTCTCGAGGATGGAATCACGCTCAATCCCACCTTCCTCACCACCAAGAACCCCGCGGAGCTTCGCAGCTCCCTCCGCGGCATGGCCGATCGCAAGTT
>JBBRCX010000021.1:0-48928 GCA_038204465.1 Tepidisphaerales bacterium
GCGGAAACGTCGGCAGCCGCCTTGAGGATGGAATCCCAGACTCCATGGATGTGGACGACATGCATTGATGGGATGAGGGCCGCGAGCGTACGGCGGGCGGTGGATGCCCAGAGCTTTCGGATGCCTGTGGAATGGGGCAGGTAGTGTTGTCGGATCAGGCCCGAATGGGGGATTCGATTGAACTCGGCGTCGATCTCGCGCTGCGCGTCGGGGGCGTGATAGGAGGCGACGTGGACTTCGCACCCTGCGGCCGCCTGGGCGCTGCCCAGGCGCAGCGCGACCGCGGGGGGCCCGCCCGCCCGCGGATCCAGCGTCGTGATGACGTGCAGGATTTTAAGTTGGCCCATGGGCAAGTCCGCTGCGCGAGGTTGCAGGCGTCGAGCCTGTTGCGGCGCATTTCCGTCTGCGCGCTAGGCGAGCCTCGTGACGTACAACTGGTTGACCCCGATCGCGCTCGAGGCCGGAGCGAGGGCAAGCCTCTTTTCATAGGCGAGCGCTCGATCAAATGACAACAGCCGCAACAGCTTGGCGCTCAGCACGCCCGCGCCGCGCACCTGTTCGATCCTGAGGCCGGCCTGGCGCGTGAGCTGGCGCACCTCGCTCCCGCTCATGTAGTTTCCCTCCGGGCGGTAGCCCTTGCCGCGATGGGCAACCTTGTGAAGGGGCCAGAGGAGGATCTTGTGGCTCCAGAGGTTGCCGTGGTTGTTGAAGACGAGGCGGCTGTTGCGGTCTTTGAGTCTGGCGGCCAGGGCCCGCATCGCGGCGCGGCGCAGGGCGGGTTCGGCGTTGAGGAAGAATCGGAATACGGTGATGAGGTCATACTTTCCCTCGATGGGCGCATCGGGCCGCAGGATGTCGGCGCAGATCATCCGGGCGTTTTTCAGCTTTCGGCGGGCGATGTCGACCATGTCGGGTGAGATCTCGATTCCCGTGGCGGAATCGACCAGGCTTTCCATGAAGGAGATGATTCGGCCGGTGCCGGCGGCGAAGTCGAGGTAATCGATCCGGTCGTGGGTGCGGCGCATGTCGGAGACGACGTCGCGCAACTGCTGCTGCTCGATCTGCCACAGCAGGTCGGCATAGGAGCGTGGGGCATATTCGCCGCTTTCATACCGTTGTGCCGTGGTGTCGCCGACGAAATGCTCGCGATAGCTGTCGCTCAAGAGCAGGTCCTTGTTGATCACGTTGCCGCGTGGCCGCCCACTTTCGCCAGACGCGGATGGGTGTCAACGGCGGGACCGACTGACCGATCCCCAGTTTCACCGCCCGTTATGTGGCGTGCGGACTCCGATGGCCCCTCGCCTGACGGCAGCGGCAAGTTTCAAAACCTGAAATCCCCTCGGAAGGGTTGACTCCATGAAGAAAGACTGTATAATGAATCATGTCTCGGCGCAGCGGCTGGGACCGTGCCGCAACGCTCTTTGACAAATGAATCGGTGGAACCGTCGGGCCGCGCCGAATCGGCATTCGCGGCTGGGGCCGTTCGGGTCGGTATTGAAGGTCGGTGGCGCGGCGGTTGAGGTCTTCCTGGTCCACGATAACCCCGCAAAAGCCCACCAAAGCCCTGCATCGGATCGCCAAAACTCGCCAAAGCCCTGCGGCGAAAGGCTTGGCTGCCACGCGGCGTGACCTCGGGATCGACGCGATCCGACTGCCGATCAATTGCCGCGGATCCGTCGCTGAGTTTGAGGAAACTGGGGATGAGGTCAGCGGGACCGAGGACCGAGACCGAGACGGGCGGGGGTGCCCGGCTCGCCTGGCGCGCGGCATTGCGTTACTCTTTGTTCGCGCCCTCCTGCCGATTTCAGACGGACCATGACGCTGACGCGAACCAGTTCCTCCCGGACCCAATACCGCATTTACCACGTTGGCGGAAAGCCATTGCTGGCGGTGATCGACGCGCCGCGGCGGCTGCGGCTGCCGAGTCTGGCGCGCTTCCAGGCGTTCAGCATGAAGCGGCGCTGGTTCAAGCGGTTCATCGCCGCCGCCATGCACGCGCGCATGGACTGGTATGTCTCAAGCGTGGTCAGTTCGAGGGCGCTGATAGAGGGGTTGGACCTGCAGGCGTGGCTCGAGCACGCGCGGGACCGGCTGGGAATCGGCGAATTATTTGCCGCGGTGCAATGGCCGGCGCAGGCGGAACGCCGGCGCGTGTATCTGCACCTGCTCGACGCCTCCGGCGCCCCCGTGGCATTCGTGAAGTTGTCCGCGGGTGATCCTGAAGGGCGACTGGCGAACGAGGCGGCTGCGCTCAGACGGCTGTCGCGCCTGGCGCCGCTGCCGTTTGCGTTCCCGGGCATTCTCGATGAAGGCGAGTTCGAAGGTCACACCTATTTGGTTTTGGATCCGTTACCGCCGGGGGCGAAGGCGGCGGCCCCGTCGTGGCAGGTGCTCGAGCGATCGGTGCGCTCGTACGCGGGTCCCGTTCAAAAACTTTCGGCAGAAGAGAAGCAGGGCGCGCCGTGGTGGGTGCGGGTGTGTGAAAACCGGGCGGTCGAGGTGGCCTTCAACGCGGAGTTGTGTGAATTCGCCAACGAAGAGATCACGGTGTGCAACGCTCATGGCGATCTCTCGGTGGCCAACCTCGCCGAGGCCGGAGGCAAACTGTGGATCATGGACTGGGAGCAGAATGATGAAAAGGCCCCTATCCTGGCGGACGAGATCAGCTATTACCTGTCGTACAACCGCCGGATGATGCTGCGCGACGCGACCGCGAGCGTGCGGGCGCTGGAGGCGGCGTACCTGAGGGGCGCGACGCGCGAGCGGCGGCGCGACGTGATGCTGGCGCTGGCGTTCTTGCACTATGCGAACCGGCACATCGCGATGCAGGTGGTGCGCAACTGGGACCGCCTGCGTTCATCGGCCGCTGCGGGGCCGCGGCGAACGGCGGCGGCGGGGAGTGCAGCCGACCGCGCGGACACGACGCCAGGGGCGAGCGGTGTTTCGCAGGCGCGGCCCACGCTGGCAATCATCTCAAACGCGAACGCTCCCTACCGCACACACCTGCACCGGCGCATTGTCAACGAGATTCCACAGGTGCGGCTGTATTCCGTATTCACCCACGGACTGGGGAGTTTCCCCTGGGCACTGCAGGCGCCGCCGGAAATCGGGCCGGTGCAGTTCGGCCAGAACGATTCGGTGTACGAGCAGGGAAAGCTGAGCGGATTCTTTCACGAGTGGTTCAAGGGCGGGCGCGTGATTCGCTGGATGGAGGAGTACGACGTCAGCGCGGTGCTGTTGATCGGTTACAACGACACGGGGAGGCTGCGGATCATCAACTGGTGCGCCGCCCACGACGTAGCCTGTCTGTTGTTCGGCGACAGCAATGTCCTGGGCGACACGGTCAGCGGGCTGAAGGCGTGGGTGAAGCGGAAGCTTCTGTACCGGATCGTGAATAAGTGCGCCGCGATCCTGCCGTGCGGGCGAGAGGGGCGCGCTTATTTCGTGAAGTACGGGGCGGACCCGCGGCGGATCTTCTACTGTCCGTACGAGCCCGACTACGCACTGATCGAGAATTTTCCACCGGAGCGGGTGGAAGAGGTGAAGAAGCGGTTTGGCCTGCGCGACGGCCGGCGCAGGCTGGTGTTCAGCGGCCGGCTGGTGGAGGTGAAGCGTCCGGACCTTTTGCTGGAGGCGTTCGCGACGATCGCTTCGGCGCGGCCGGAGTGGGACCTGGTGTTGGTCGGGGACGGGCCGATGCGGGCGCCGCTCGAGCAGCAGGCCGCGCCGGCATTGAAGGACCGGATTATCTGGACCGGCTTCATTCAGGAACAGGGCGGCGTGACTGCGATCTATCGCGCCTCCGACGTCTTGGTATTGCCCAGCGACTACGAACCCTGGGCGCTGGTGATCAATGAGGCGACGGCGGCGGGGCTCTCGATCGTCAGCAGTGACGTGGTGGGGGCGGCGGTTGAACTGGTGAGGGACCGCGTCAATGGGCGGTTGTTTCCGCGCGGGAATCTCGCGGCGCTGATCCAGTGCCTGCTGGACGTTACCAATCCAATCCACGTCGACGCGATGAAGGCGGCCTCACCGGGAGTGCTGGCGGACTGGAGACGCCGGGCCGATCCGGTGGAGGGCCTGCGTCAGGCGCTGATCTTTTGTGGCACGCTTCCCCGGGAACGCGGCGCCCCTTGAGCGAAGTATTCCCTGTGTCAACCGAGCGAGAATTATTTCGAGTGATCAGCATCCATCTGATTGCCCTCGTTGTGTGTTCATTTGCCCTGGCCGGTGATACGGCGAGCGAATCGCCGGCGACGCAACCGGCATCGGGGCCCGAATCGCGGGCCGGTGTCGCTCCCGCGCTGGAGGCGGGGTTCTCCTCATCAGGATTGACGGGCCTGCGTTATGCAGGGCGGACGCTGCTCAACGCGCAGGCACATCCGGAAGACGGATTTCGTGTGGCGGACTACGTTCGCATCGCCCGCGACGGAAGGCGCACGCGAGTGACTTCCGCGGGGGGCGGCTATCTCGTCGAATGGGACGGGAAGCGTCACGCGCTGAGCTGGAGATACGACTGGGGCGCGGTCCGGTGTGAGTATGTCGTCGCCGGCGAGCGGCTGGGACTGAGGATCGTTGTCAGCAATACCTCGAAGAACGACACGATCGCGGGAGTGAATGTTTTCCCATTCGCGCTGCGTTTTGCCCGCGACCCGAACGGCTTCAACGCGAGCCCGCAGATGGAGTTCCTGACGGGAGCCCCGACCGTGATCCACGCGGACGACGGCGCGACGACAGTATTCGTCGCCAATCCGCAGTTCGACCGGAAACTTTACGTTGGACTGCAAACCAACAGCGATACGGTTGCAACCCATCGATACGAGATGCGGGTCGGCTCGACGCCGCTGCCGTCTGATCCGGCGTCGTGGGAGAAGTTCGAGCACGCAATCAAGCCGGGGGCGTCAGATGCTTATGAGATTATCGTGCAGTTTGGGCGCTCGGGAGCGCGGAAGGCGGAGGTGCTTGGGGACCTGTTTGAGAGATTCATCGCCGGTCACCTGTCGACTCTGAACTGGGCGGACCGCAGGCCGATCGGGCAACTGGTGCTGGCGAGTGCGCACGCGGCGAAGGGGGCCTCGACGAATCCGCGCGGGTGGTTCGACGATCCGAAGCTCGACATCGGCAGTGACTTCGGCAAAGCCAACTTTCATCATCGCCTGGGCGAGTATGCCGATCGGGCGATCGACGTCTGCCGCCGGGTCGGGTGCCAGGGCGTGATCGTATGGGATGTAGAGGGGCAGGAGTTCGAACACCCGACGAGTTATGCGGGCGATCCGACCCAGCTGGAGAAGCTGGCGCCGGAGATGCACCTCGAGGCCGATCGTTTCTTCAAGAGCTTTCGTGATGCGGGGCTTCGGGTGGGTGTGACGGTCCGGCCGCAGAACCTGATTACGACGAAGAAGCCGCCCGTGCAGGAGCGGTCGGCGGATCCGGCCGGCGCCCTGATCGAGAAGATCGCCTACGCGCGGCGGCGATGGAACTGCACGCTGTTCTACGTCGATTCAAATGTCGACGCCCGAGGCGCTCCGATGGACGCGGCCGTCTTCGAGAAAGTGGCGCGAGCGCATCCCGATGTTTTGCTGATCCCCGAGCTGGAGAACGGCGCCTACTACCGGTCGACCGCGCCGTATGACGAAGCGCGGCTGAGTGTCACGGGCACGCCCGCGTCGGTGCGGGACTTTTATCCGAAGGCGTTCAGCGTGTTGAACCTTGCGGAGGGGCGGGTGGCGGATTTTGAGGATGTGCTGCGCGAATCGGTGCGCGGGGGCGACGTGCTGCTGCTGCGGGCGTGGTATGATTCAGAGGAAGCGGCGCTAGTCAAGCGGGTCTATCGCGAGGCGGCCGCCGAGCCCAGCAGCAGGCCCGCGACATCGCGTGCCGCCACGCGGGAGTGATGTCGCCGGACCGGAAGTGAAGGCGCGCGCTGCCGGTAATCCCCGTGAATGTCCCGGGAGCTGGACGAAGTTATAATTGAAGAAACAGGCATCTCGTGTCTCAGTCCCAGTCCATAGCCAACTATCCCGTTCAGGTCGGATACGTAGCGGCTGAAGCGGCGCCGCTGGAGAGCGGTGACAGGTACCGTCCCCGGTCGAAGACGCTGCCGCTGCCGTTTCTGGGGCCGACGCTGCTGGCGGGCGTTTCGTGGGTGGACGGGGGGATGCCGGCACTGACGGACACGGCGTTTGCGATGCTGACGCTCTTTTGCATCGTGTACCTGATCAACGAATTCGTCAAGTTTCCGCGGCGCTTCGGGATCGGCGGGGTGGTGCTATTCGGCGGCGTATTGATCTGGTTCTGCCACGACTACATGGTCAATTGGTTTGGGCGCGAATTTGCCGGCTCGAGCATCTCCGCGAAAGTCGTCGCCAAGAGCGCGTTCTGTCACATGCTGTTCATTTTTTCGGCGTCGATCGGTCTTCTGCTGCCGTACGGCCGCTGGCTGGAGCGGTTGCTGCTGCGCGTGCCGGAGCCGCCGTCGTCAAACGTCTACTTTCTGCTGATGGTGGGAACGTTCCTGGTGGGAATGATTCCGTATGTCTTCTTCAACTCCGAGCCGTTCTACCTGGCGATCTACCACCAGATCGTCAGCGGCCGCAATGCAACATCGTCCGGTTGGCTGGTGGGGCGCAGCGGGAACCTGAACTACAACTGGGGCGGGTACATCGACCAGCTGTTCAACATCGGGGACCTGTCGGCGATCGTGGCGGGGTTCTACGCTCTGCTGATTGCGCGGTCGCTTTGGGGGAAGCTTATTGCGTGGTCGATCTGGCTGCTGCAGTTGCTGCTGGCGGTGGGCACGGGGACGCGCGGCAAGGTGATTGCGATCGTGGTGCCGGTGATCGCGCTGGTGTACATCAAGAACCAGGCGATTGCGCTGGCGATGAACCGGCGGCTAAGCACCCGCGCGTACATCATGACGACGCTTCTGTTTCTCGCGATGCTGGCGACCGTTCAATTCCAGGGCGAGTTTCGCAACAAGGGGTATGCGGGCGCCGACCTGGCGACGGTGGCGGTGTTCAAAGTGGCGGGAAACCACATGTTCTCCGAAGGCTTGCGCGGTTACGCGATGGTTCCGGATGACCACGATTTTTTCTACAACAGCTTCCCGGGGGAAATGGTTATCCGGCCCATTCCTGACGTGATCTATTGGTTCCTGCTTCATCCGATCCCCCGCGCGCTGTGGCCGACCAAGCCGATCGATCCGGTGTATGCATGGTACAACGGCGTTGCGATGGGGGCGGGGATCGCGAGCAGCGAAGGGACGACGGTTTCGCAGGGAATTGTCGGACACTTCTACTTCCGCTACGGACTGCCGGGGGTGATCCAAGGGGGGATTCTCTTCGGGTTGCTGTTGATCATTTCGGAGCGTACCTTGATGCGCACGGGTGGTCGGGCGATGGGAATGATGGTGAGCCTCGGCCTGGCGACCTGGGTTTTCCGCTGCTTCAGAAACCTGACCTACATGGAACTGTATGCATTCCTGATCGGCATGGCGCTGATGTCGCTGCTCGTGCTCTGCCTGAGACCTTTCTTCAGCGAGCAGGGCTGAAGATAAGAGTCGACGAAGGCCGGAGGTGCAGCACATGGGCATGAAGTCGGCGGTGAAAAGTATGTTGTTCGGCCCGCCGGGATATAAGCCCCGCCGGATCAAGCGCGGGCTGCTCCGGGGACTGCGGTTCAACATCGATACGGCATCGAAATCGCAACGGCTGCTTGGGCTGGATGAGAGCGAGCTCAACGCCGACATGCGGCGCTTCGCTTCTCGAGCGCGGTCGGCCGTCGACGTCGGGGCAAACGACGGCTGGTACACACTGTTCTTCGCCGCGCAACCGAACGTCGAGCAAGTGTTTGCGTTCGAGCCGCAGGACCTGCGCGAGCTGGTGAACTCAAACTTCGCGCTCAACGACCCGGGCTTTGCCGGGAAGCTCACGCTCATTGAAAAGAGGGTGGGCAACCGCGACGATAACGGCTGGTGCAGTCTCGATCGCTGCCTTCCCGAGCTCGCGCGCCCGGTGCTTCTAAAGATCGACATCGAAGGCGGCGAGCTGGAAGCGTTGAAAGGCGCTCGCGCTTTGCTGGATAAGGGGGACTGCCTCCTGATCATCGAGACGCATTCCGAGGAGATGGAGCGGGAGTGTGGCGCCTACCTTCGCGGGCTCGGCTACACGACCCGCATCGTCCGAAACAGTTGGTACCGCCACATCCTTTCCGAAAACCGTCAACTTCCGCACAACCGCTGGCTGATTGCGTCGCGCGACTGAGTTTTTGTCGGTGCGCCCATCGCTAATGGGTGATTTGTTGATGCTTCGCCGACGCGCAAATACCATTCGCGCGTGCGTTGGAGCGTGGCGCAGATCGGGGCTAGGGAGCATTACGCGGTGCCGCGCGCGTTCCACGAGCGCGGCGTGCTGCGCAACCTTTACACGGATGTCTGGTCGCGTGGCGCGTTGGGACGCCTCCGCTCCGGACCCGCCGCACTCCGCTCTTATGCCTCGCGCGTCCACCACGATCTGCCTGGCGACCGCGTGGTGTCGTTCAATCTTCCGACATTTTGGGAGCGGCTCATCTGGGCGCCACGGTCCAACTCGACCGAGTCCATATTCCGCAGTTACATGCGGATGGGCGAGGCGTTCGGCCGCCGTGTCGCGAGGCGCCTTCGGCAGGCGCCTCTCGATCCGCAGACCGACGCATTTTTCGGATATGACAACGGCTCGCTCGAGGTGCTTGAACCGCTGGCTGAGCGAGGCATTACGACCGTCGTCGACCAGATCGATCCCGGCCCGCTGGAAGAAGAACTGGTGCTCCAGGAGGCTCAGAAGTGGCCGGGCTGGCAAGCCACGACAGGGCGAATCCCACAGGAGTGCTACGCACGATTGCGGCGTGAGTGGGAGAAGGCGTCGCTTGTGTTGGTCAACTCCAACTGGTCGAAATCCGCGTTGGTGCAGCGCGGCGTTCCGGAGTCGAAGCTGATCGTTATTCCACTGGCGTACGAGCCCGACGCGGCCGACCCACCGGTCAAATGCAATCCGGACCGGCCGCTGATGGTCCTCTGGCTGGGAAGCGTGATCTTGCGCAAGGGAATTCAGTACCTGATAGAAGCGGCGAAGATCTTGTCGGGCACGACCGTGCGGATCGTGGTCGCGGGCCCTGTCGGAATTTCCGAGCAGGCAGTTGCTTCGGCGCCGCGGAACGTGGAATTCATCGGGCGCGTCACTCGGTCACGTGCAGCGGAGGTATACCAGGCGGCGGATGTGTTCGTGCTGCCGACAATCTCCGATGGATTCGCGATCACGCAACTGGAGGCGATGTCGCAGGGACTGCCTGTGATCGCGACGCCGAACTGCGGCGAGGTGGTTACCGATGGCGTCGATGGATTGCTGATTCCCGCCTTCAGCGGCGCGCGGCTCGCACAGGCCATCGCGCGTTTTGACGCGGATCGTTTTTTGTTGCCCGAAATGTCGGCGCAGGCGCTGAAGAAATCGAGGCAGTTCTCGCTCGCTCGTTTCGCGGATGGAGTTGAACAGGGGGTTACCCGCTTGAGACAGGCGCCCGAAGCCGCAACCGTACCGCGCGGATGATGCGTGGTTTCACGAGCGGAGTGGCTTGAAGAACATTGCTGTATCGGTCACCCCGTTGCTCGTCCAGTAACGCCGCCAGTCTTCAACCAATCTTCCGAATTGCTCCCAGCCCGGGGAGAAGAACGGACCCTGAGGCGGCCTGGAGGTGGGCGAGATCGATGGTGAAGGCATGAACCAGTTGACATTGTCGACGACGAGGAGGCCGCCAGGCCGCATTTTTGATACCACCTTCAGCGCGCAAAGGTCTCGGATCCTCGTCAAGCCATCCACCAGCGCGAAGTCCACTTCTCCGTCGGCGTACTTATCCGCGGCGTTGACGTACGCGTCGATGTTCGGTTGTTCGCCGGGCATGGGCTCTTCGTTGATCGGACAGTAGAGATAGTCGATATTGCTCAGGCCCTTTGCCCGCAGGTCTGCCGACACCTTCTGGTACCACCCCTCGTGATGTTCGACACTGATCAGGCGGCGCAAGCGCTTCGCAAACCACTGTGTGCTCCGGCCAGAACCCCATTCGATTCCGTTGTCATGGTCTGGCTTCAGGAAGCCGTCCAGAAACTCATTCGCACTTCTGGTGAGCCAGGGATACTGGGCGTGGATCTTCTCGTACCGCATGACCGAAAGACGGTCGATCACGTAGCGAGGGGTCCAATGTCGGATGCTTCGCATGAGCCGATTAGAGTGGCGGGTACGCTAATGCAACAAGCCAATGAAGTCTACTGCCGCTGGCCGCGGCGCGCGACACCCGATGCGGGGCCCAGCCGCAGGCCCATATAATGACTGCTCGCCGCGGCGTTGTCCGAGCGTCGCTCATCGAGAGCTTGAGAATGACAAACGAAGAACCGGCCGTCGCTCTCGAGTTTAACGGCGCGCCGATGAACCTCGTGACCGGCCCGCCCGCCCCGGCCCCGGCCATCGGCGGACGGACGGCGCGCGGGCTCGCGTGGATGAGCGGGCAGACCGTTGTGGCCAAACTCGTCAACCTGGCCGCGCAGATCGTACTGGTCTGGCTCCTGGACAAGAGCGACTTCTCGCTGATCCTGAAAGCATTTACCGCCTGCGCGTTTCCTGCGCTTCTGTACCAGATCGGGACGCGGGAAGTCCTCATACGCCGCGAACGCGAATTTGACCGTTGGTCCAGCATCGCGTTCTGGATGTCCGGCTCGTTCGGCCTGCTGTCAGCGCTGGCGATGCTCGCGGTCGTGCCCTTCTCCGTCCGTTTTTTCGCGTTGTCGCCCCACGAGGCGGGGCGGTTCTTCTGGGTGGTGTTCTGGGTGGCCGCCGCCGCGCCGCTGAACACCATCGCGAACGTGCCTCTAGCGCGACTGCAGAGTCAACTGCGCTTCAAGTTGATCTCCGCGATCAACTTCGTGACCAACAGCGGGCTGGCGGTCTTGAGCATTCTCTTCGCCGCGATGGGCTTGGGCATATACAGCATCGTGCTGCCCTGGCCGATCGTTGCGGCCGTCCGCCTGACGGCGCTGTGTGTGCTGGCGCGCCCGCGGTTCGATCCTCATCCCCGCCTCGGCGAGTGGAAGCACCTGTTTGGAGAGAGCTTCCTCGTGCTGCTGGCGCGGGCGTTCGCTACGGTCATTTCGGTTGGAGATTACCTGGTCATCGGCTACGTGTATTCCCACGACGCCAGCGTTGGCGCCGATTATTACAACGCCTTCAATCTCTCGATGCAGACGATGACGCTGCTCGCGCTGAACCTGGACGGCGTGCTGTTTCCGGCGCTGAACAAGATGCAGGCGGAGCCGGAGCGCCAGCGGCGGGGATTCCTCTCGGCGGCGCGGCTGCTCGCGCTGGTCGGCATCCCGGTCTGTTTCCTTCAGGCTGGAATTGCCGACGCGGGAATTCATGCGCTTCTGCGGCCTGACTACGTCACCGCGATTCCAGCAACGCAGATCTTGAGCATTGGAATGGCGTTCCGGCTCACCGCCTGGCCAAGTCAGAGCCTGCTCCAGTCGCAGGGCCGCTTCCGCACGTTCATGCTGTTGAACCTGATGGGTAGCGCGGTGTTCATGGTTGCGGTGACCACTGCGGCGCTGAACACGACCGCCGCCCACGCCGCGACGGCGGTTGCCTGCGCTGTCGCCGGCTACTTCTTCATTGAAGGGCTCGTGAACCTCTTCGCAGCGGTGCGCCCGGGCGGCGGAACCTGGCGCGACTTGTGGGGCGTCTTCGCCGTACCAGTCCTGTTGGGCGCTTTGGCGGTCGCCGTCGGCGTGGGCGCGGGCTATCTGATTCCTGGAGGCACTTCGAGAAGCCGGGCACCTTACTGGCTCCGGATGATGGCCATCGCGCTGGTGAGCGGCGCCTTCTACCTTGGACTGTTGCGCTTCTTGGCGCCACAGGCTTGGGCAGAGCTCAAAGCGGTGCCGTATCGAGTGCGTGAAGCGCGTGCTGGATGAGTCGCCCTTTCAGGCGGCCATTCTCCGGGCTCAACCACGACGTTGGGACGTGGAGCCAACACGCTTGACGACGCAAGAGGGTTCGGTTGCTCGATCTCATTGCCGGAGCAGCGGCCGGAAGTTGTTCTCAGATCTACGTTTGTGATCGTAACCCGCGGTGGGGGCCAGCTACGGCATGACCTTTGCTCAATCGTAGTAACGCGTTAGCGTTACGACCGGCCGTCTTCGAAAAAAGACGACGGTGCAGCACGGTGCTGCCGGGCCGGTTCCGTGCAGAACAAGGAGAAGGTTATGAACACGCTTCTTATGGTCGGAATTATCTTCCTGATCATCGCGCTGGTTGCTTACCTGCTGGGCGCCCGCGGCGTAGCAGGGATGAGCGCCGGGCTGGGCCGAACACTGCTGTTCGTGTTCCTGGTGTTGGCGGTGATTTTCGCGATCTTCGGGCTCATCAACCGCGCGTAGTCGCGCGTTGTCGCAGAGTCCAGATCGGCTTGGCACCGGCCGCAGCGCGTTCTCCTTGCACGCGTTGCGGCCGGCTGCTAGAAGCCCCGCATGCCCCGCAACGAACGCTCCGCCGGCTTTGTGGTGTACCGCCGGCCGGGCTCTTCCTCCGAGCGACAGTACCTCCTTCTCAATTCCGGGCGCCATTGGGATTTCGCCAAAGGTCACGTCAATAAGGGTGAAGACGATCTCGCGGCAGCGCTGCGCGAACTGGCGGAGGAAACGGCCATCACCGACGCTCAGGTCGTCCCCGGTTTTCAGCACGAGATCTCCTACTTCTTTCGCGAGTCGAAGCGCGGCCTGATTCGCAAGACGGTCATGTTCTTTCTCGCCGAAACCGCAAGCGACGACGTGACGATCAGCCGCGAGCATGTTGACTTCGTTTACCTGCCCTTCGAGCAGGCGCTGGAACGTCTGACATTCGCCGCCGCCAAGCAGGTGCTGCAGGCGGCGGAACAGCGGTTGCGCCAGACCGCCGATTCCTCGCCGAGTGACACAATGTCATGACGATCCGTCGTATGGTTGACCTTGCTGGCGATGCGGCAGGAGCATTCTCCGTTCAATGCTTCGACGAAGCAGTCCTGGGATCTCCGATGCGAAGAGTGGTTTGACCATGAGACTCTCCTGTTTGTTCCGTGCGGCCGGCGCGGCCGGCTTGATCGCGACGACGGTGTGTTGCGCGCCGCCTCCCCGCCCGCCCGACGCGTTCGAGATCGATCTTCCCGGGCCGGCGTTGATGGAAAAGGCGGACGGCGGGTATGAACTAAAGAACCGTCACATTCGTCTCGTGATCGATGGACACAGCGGTGACGCGAGCTATTTCGGCGTGGCCGAAGGCGGTGGAAGCGCGCTGGGACCGGCGGGCCTTGCCGCTGTGCGCTTCAGTCAAGCGGGCGGAGCGGATGGATATGTGGAAAAGCGCGACGAGCAGACCTGGCAGTTTTATGGTCGGGACGCCGAAGGTGCTATCTGGCGAAAGATCTACTGCATGGAAGGCGACTGCGTTTTCGTCACGTACCTGATCGAGAACCAGAGCGGCGCCGGCCTTGAAGACCACGTCTTGCTATGGGTCGATCTCGATCGGCCGACCTATTCGGTGCGGTTGCCTGCGCTGCTCGAAGCGCAGACGCCGGCGGGGCGCTTGACGATGCGCGGCTTCGTCCAGCAGCATGACCTGTCGCCGACCACGGCGTCCGCTACGCGGCGTGCGGTCGATTCAATGCGCGGGGACACATTTACTTTGAAGCCGGGTGAGCGCGCCAGTTTCACGATGGAGTGGAAGCTTCAAGCCAGAAAGTAGTCGGAAGGTGGATCAGGCCGCGAGTTCCACACGCAATGTTTGCGCTCTCTGCGCGAGATCGGCGGAGCGCTCGCGGCACATGCGAATCGGGTCGGTCAGGCGGGCCATCCACTCGAGCGCTTGCGCATTCAAGCTGAGCGATGCCTCCGCGGGCTCGGCGGTCTTCCAGCGCGACAGGAATCGCGCAACCCGGCGTTGGGTGTTCCATCGCAGGGCCAGCCAGATGACCGCGAAGTAGATCGCGAGGAAGACGGCGCTCTTCAAGAGGTAATCGACGCCGAGCACGCTGACGAGCAAACCGGCGATCGCGCGCGGCGAGCGGTCATGTCCATTCAGCACCGCCGCCAGCACCGGTTGCACGATGGGGAACCAAAGCAGGGCGCCGATGGTCAGCAGCCACCTGAAGAACGGCGCGATGACGCCGCCGCGCGTGAAGCGCTCATGGACCGCCTCGCGCTGCCGCTCGATTGTCGCGGCCAGCGCGCGCTGCAATTCTCCGGCGGCGGCATCGGACGGCATGTCTTCCCACAGCCGATTGTGCCCGTACAGGTCAGCGACGACCGGCTGCGAGCGGCGCAGCTGAGCGAAGACGGATTGCACGGCCGTCGCCACCTCGCGCTTATTTTGTCCCAGGTGAAGCTCGACCAGGGCCCCGGCCTCCTGTAGTCCGGGTGCGCTGCGGGCGCCAATGCTGCGCACGAGGGCAAAGAGCGGCGACAACAGCGTGTGCACGAGGTTGACCAGCGGCCAGCGCGCCACCCTTGCGTGAAGGATCCGTTCGGCGAGCGCGGCGCGGTTGGATGAATCGTCGAGCATGCGCGGCAGTCGCTGCTCCATCAGCGGTTGTCCGATACGCTCGGCGACCAGCTCCTGCGCTTCCTCTTCGAGGCGCTGCATGCGGTCGGCGCGTTGCGGCAGCTCCTGGCGGTCGAGCCAGGAAAGCAATGATTTGTCCTGCCGCCGAACCGCAAGGTCTTTTGATTGCCTCACCGACTGCACAGATTTCTCGCGCGACAGTTTCTCACGTAACGCCGGGAGCTCGTAGCGCTCCGCGTGCATGGCGCTGACAAGCAGGACTTCCGGGGGCGACGGCAGGGCCAGCGTAGTGGCAAGCCGCAGCGAAAAGTCCTCTCGAAGCTCCTGCGCTCCCCGGGGAATCGCGCCGTCGCGGGCGCCTGCATCGGCACGAAGCTGATCGACCTTGTTCAAACAGAAGAGGAAGTTGCTGGGCGAGTTGCCCTCCGCCACGCGGGCGAGCATCTGCTGCGGCTGGCGATCGGCGTATTTCTCGATGCTCTGCACCCAGATCGGATAGAGCATGTGCCGCAGCATGGTTCGCGTGACCTGGAGGTGCGATTCGAAATGGCTGTCGATATCCGGGAGATCCAGCAGCACCTGGCGGCGCAGCCCAGGCAATTCGTGGGTGACGATGCGGTAGTTTCCCGGCGCCTCGCGCTGCAGAAGCGCTCGGACGGCAGCTTCCTGTTCGAGATGGACGTAGGCGACGACGCTCTCGGTCCCGGGGCCATGCGAGGTGATCGCGGTGATCGAATGGCCGGCAAGCGCGTTGACCAGTGCGCTCTTCCCGACGTCTTTTCCGCCGATGATCCCGACGAGGTAGAACGCTGCGCCGCCCTCGGCCTGCGCAAGGGCATCTTCGCCAGGCACGGGCGCTCCTTCTTCGAGGATCCGGGGAGACGCCGCGCCGGTGAGGTCCATCGTTTCGCGTACGAGTGCCGCCACTGCCGGGGTCATGGTCGAACCACCTTCCGCGGAAAATGCCGGAGTGCGTCGCTCATTCGTTTCCAGCTCCAAAGCCGGCGGCGGCTTCGATATCGCGCGCGGCAGCCTGCAACTGGGCGAGCATACTTTGCGGCGGCGCCTGGCGGTTGAGCCACTCGCTGACGCGATTGATCTGTTGGTGCGCGAGTCGCGTGTAGCGGTCGGCGATCCGCGCATTGGTCGTCCGCGTTCGCGCCGCCACTTCGTTGCTGAGCCGTTCGGACAGCCAGGTGGCCAGGCCATAGCCGCCGAGGACGATCAAATCGAGATGGCCGAAGAACGCCCCGTGAGTAACCAGGATGATGGTCAGCAGGTAGGGGGCCGCCTCGGTCCATTGCACCAGTTTCTGCCCGCCGGGAAGACGCTTCAGCAGCGCGTTGAGAGCGCGCGTGTCGCGCGGTGTTGCGTTCCAGCGCTTCTCGAGCCAGAGCTTCAGGTCCGCCAGTTCTTCGTCGACGATTTTACGCGCTTCCGATAAATCCGCCCGCGACGAATTGTAGCCGCTGTCGTCGACCCACCGGGCGCCGCTCGGGGAGGAGCGCAGGACGTCGTCAATACGGCTCTGGAGCAGGGCGAACTGATCGGCGAGAACCGCGGCAAAGTCGGGGACTTCCTGCGATTTTCCTTCGGATGAGGGATTCAGCGCGTCGGCGGAGATCTCGCCGCGCATGACGTAGTCCCATGCGACGCGCGGCAATCTGACCAGGAGCGACGGCGCCTGCCGCACCCGATCCAGCACGCGTTGCGGCCCCATCAGGTAAAGGATGCTGCGCTGCTGCATTCGGCGCTGAAGCTGTAGCGTGAGCGGATTGACGTCGATGCCCGGCGGCGGGGTTTCCAGTCCGCGCAGGGCGCCGATCAACCGGTCCGCCTCGCGCCGAGCCTCGCGCAGCGGCGGGAGGATCTGATCCGAGAACCGGCCCGACAGATCGGCTATTCGATTCTGCAAGCCTTCGATGTCGCTTCGAGCCGATGTGCGCTTTGGCAATACCGCCAGCGCGGACTGCATCGACGCGAGATTGCTTTCCGGCGGCGGCTCATACGCCGCATCGTCGCGCGGCACGATGAAGACCTGCGGGTTGCCATCCGGTGCGGACTGCCGGGGGGCATGACTCGACAGCAGAAGACGATAATCCTCGGCCACCGCCGTCTCTTCGCACTTGTTCATCACGAACATCGCGGGCAGCGCGTAGCGGTCGGCGAGGCGGTAGTAGGGGAGCAGTTCGGTCATCTGATATTTTTCCGGCGTCACCAGGAACAGCACCGCCTGCGCCCAACGAAACGCGCGGTCTGCCTGTGCATGATGCGCGGGCTGATCGCCGTCCAGGTCGGGCGTGTCGACGATCGTCACCTGCTCGGCGACGGGGCTGTGCGTAGTGACAATGACCAGCGCATCGGCCCGGCCTTGCGCCGGCAGCTCCTCGGGGGACGCCGGCGCGTGCTCAACGCCGAGCCAGCCTTCGGGGACGTTCTTCGGGTTGCGGGTCAGGGCGACTGCACCGGAGGTAAACGTCCGAAGGAGTGAAGTCGCTGAGAGGTCCTCGCCCAGGATCCGATTCACCAGCGTACTCTTACCCGTTCCGGTTCCGCCGACGACGGCGATCAGGAGCGGCCCGCGGCTCGGCGCCTGAAGATGAAAGCGCGCAGCGGCGGCGTCCGCGCGCCACCGCGTGAGGGCACAGCGCAGCTCGGGGGAAGCGCTGGTGACGCCGCCCAGAAGCGCATCGAGGCGCCCGATCAGCGGGTGCAGCTTGTCCGTGCGGAGGGTCATGCGGGCGATAAGGAGTTCATCTTACCGGAATGGCGAAGGCAGAGATCTGCCGGCGCCGCGGAGGGGACGCCGCATTGTAGGAAGTTTCACGGCCCCATCGACCCGCGCGTTTCCGATTTCACGTCGCCCACGAGCAGGCGGCGCATGTCTCCACCGATCTCATTGAGCATGAGCGGCTCGATCTTGCGTTCGCGCACGGTGCCTTTGATGCCGACCGTCGTCACCGCGCCCTGCAGCGCGGTGAGGATCTGGTCGACATCGGCGAGGAAGGGCAGCTTGATCTCCTTGAGAGGGCGTGCGGTGCCGACGGCCGTGCCGTGAATCGGACTGTCGGGCATCTGCCAGATTTTCTGCACCGCGATCACTGCGATAATCTCGGTGCCGCGGTTGAAGTATTTGACGTTTGAGAACTGCAGGTTGCCATCCTGCACTCGAATCTGGAGCTGTCCTGAGCCTGTGGGCGTTTGCACGTCCTGGCCGATGTTCATCGCGTTGTACAAGACGGCGACGACGTCGAGGTTGGCCAGGTCGGAGTTGGTGAGCTGTAGCTGTCCTTCTGCGGTGAGGCTGCGCGTGAGCCGCTCGAGGAATGCCTTATCGCGGCCACGTTCATCGAGCTCGGCCGCCGACGGCGCACGCGTCGTGCCATTCAAGCTCAGCGAGCCGCTGACGTCGCCCGGCACGGCCTTGGACTTCGGGTCGACAGCGTGGAACAGCTCATCGAGGCTCAGTCCGGCGAAATCGAGCGAGAGTTGTTGTGAATAAGCGGGGCGCTGACCCGGCAAATCGATCTTGCTGACACGGCCCCATGCGCGGACCAGCCCGCCGGCGACGGCGAAGGTGCTGGGGCTGCGCTCGGGATCTGCCAGGACCACCCGCGTCCAGTCGGTATAGGCTTTGATGCGCGCCGGACCGATGGCGATGGTTCGGAAGCGGCCGCCGTCGGATCGCAGTTCGATGGTGAGAGACAAGGGTTCGAGCGGCCGCTCCTGCGCCGCGGGCTCGAGACGCATTGAGCCGGAGAATTTGCCCTGCAGGTCCTTCGCCGCGGGATAGAGCGTTCCAAGCTGCTCGATCTGCAAGTCCTGCCAGTCGGCGCGCGACTTGGCCTCGAGCGGATGGTCCATGTCGATCAGGGCGTACCCCGTCGCATTGCCGCCCAGCGCATCGACGCGGAACGTCCGCAGGTCGATGACGCGTCCACGGAAATCGGCAAAGAGGTTGGCTTTGCCGGCGGACTTGCCGCCCAGAGTCAGGTTTGCCTTTGTGACTTCAAAGGCCCCGGTCGCGCGGAACGCCGGATTTGCCGGATCCTTCGCGGATTGCTTCGGGAGGCGGACTTCCAGTCCTTTGGTGCCGCCAAAGACGTTGAGGCGGTTTCCTTCGGAGAATTCCAGGGGCCAGTTGGCCATCGCGAGGTCGAGGACCACGCGGTGAATGTCATGCGCGTCGACTTCGACGCGTGCATCGGCGCGGCCGTCCGCATCGCCGTCCTTGCGCTGCAGGCTGATGGGGTCGGCCGTGATGATGCCATGGTTCATCGACATCGTCACGTTGAGCGTATCGGCGGCGAACAACGGCGCCCGCAGGTCGCGAGCGTGCAGCTTGCCTTCCATTTCAATCTCATTGATCTTGGCGCTGGGGACGTGGAAGACCCAATCGGCCTCGACGACCTGCCCGTGGAGCCCGGGCCGCTTGGCGAGTTGGCCGACATTCTCCAGCGGCAGGTTTTCCACGTGGAACTGGGCGTCCGTCGGGAAGCCCCTTTTGCCGGGGAATGCCGCGCTCATCCAACAATGCCCGCCGAGGAGCACGAGAGGATCTGTCTTGATGAATCCGCCATCGTCTTTCACCGTGCCTCTCAGTCGAGCGACGATGTCGCCGAGCGGGCGGTCGATCAGCACGATCTGGCGACCGGTGAGATTGCCGTCGATGGAAAGGTCAGTGGGTTCGAATAATGTTCCCTTCACTTCGGCGTCGCCCTGAAGCAGGCCGTACAGTGGCGGGCGGTCGCGCGAGGCATTCTCCGGCGGGACGTGCCGCAGCTGGACTTTCAAATCGACTGTTCGCCTGGGCTGGCGCAGATCGTAAATGCCGGTCAGCTTCAACATGGCCTCGATGCCGTGCAGGTTCAATTCGTTGAGCGTTACCAGTTTGTCGCTGCGGACTGCATCGAGGACGAAGCCGAATTTCGCGTCTTCGGCAAGCGGCATGGGCAGGTTTTCGTCGCGCAGCTTCATGAACCAGTTGCCGTTGACGAAGCTGTACTCGCCGGCGCCTTCGATGGACGAGCCGCCCGGGCGCTGCACTCGCCGCACCGAAATGAGCTCGAGCGACCTGCCGGAGGCGCGGGTGTCCATGTCCGCGCTGAGTCCATCGAGATGAAGCGTCTGCCTGCCTTGCCATGCGAGCGTTGGGGCGGCGAGGTGGATGTCGAAGTTCAATCCGCCGCGGCCCTGGGCAGTTACGTTGAAATCACTTTTCCAGGTGTTCAGCGGCGCGGCGATGGTGGAGGCGCTGCCGGGACGGACGAGCTTTCCGTTGGAATGCAATTCCACCTTCACCGTGGGGCGGTCTTCCAAAGGCGTTTGCAGGGTGGCGATGAGCGATCCGCTGTGCGCGAGGCCGGGCCTGGGAACGAGCAGGTCCTGCCAATCGGCGGTGAGTCCGCCGGATCTGCTAGCCGGCTCGTAATGCCCGTCGACTCGCGCCTGCCCGCCGGACAAGACCAGTTGCAGGCGCTCGGCGCGCACTCCTTTGGCGTTGGCGGTGATCGTGCCGGAGGTGAGTCGCACGTCGGGAACGGCGGCGATGCCGGTCTGCACACTGAGGTTCTCCGGAAGCACCGTAGCGCCGCCCGGCTCGGTGCGCACGGCGACTGCGCCGCTGGCCTGAGATTTTTTCAGCTTCGCCTGCTCGATGACCAGCCGTCCGGCGACGCGTCCATCCTGGACCTCGCCTTCCCAATGCCCCCCGACGTACAGCGTCTGAGCAAGGTCTCCCATCCACGGCTGCAGCCACTGGCCGACATCGCGCACGGTGGCATTGACCTGGTGCTTCCACGTCGCTCCCGGGGCCACCTGTCCGACGAGACTGACGCGGTCGCCGCCAGCGGGGTTGGGCGACTTGACGTCGTAGCGCCAAATCAGGGGGCCATCAGGATAGCCGTCGAGGTTGATGGGCAAGATGGTGGCGGCGCGCCCGGAATAATCGATGACGACGATTGTCGCTTCGTGAATCTGCAGCTTGGGGAGTTCGGGCGTGGAAGTCTTCGCGGATTCCTGCCCCTGCCTTTTCCCGCCGGTGCGCGCCAGCAGCTCTGCGACTTCCTTCAAGTTCCACGTGCCCGCGGCGTCCTGCCGAACATAGAGCGTCGGCTTCTCGAGGACGATGGCCTGAATGCTGAGCGATCGGCCCATAAGCAGGGACGGCAGCCAGGTATGCTTCACCCGCATCTCGGTTACATCGAGAAAGGATTTGTCGGCGAGGGGCAGTCCGAGCTTTACGTCGCGGATGCCGGTATTTCCCAGCCAGCCGGTCGAGAGTGACGCCGCCGACGCGCGCAGGCCAAGCTGTCGTTCGATCTGGCTGAGCACGAGCTTCTGGGGGAAGCTGCTCCACAGCACGATCTGGACGATGATGGCGCCGAGCACGACCCCGACCACGACCGCGAGGAGCGCGCGGAAGGTCCATTTGCGCACGTTCACGCGCCGCTGGGAGATTCTCACGGGCTGCGACAAGGCGACTGTCATGCGAGCGACGGTTGAGCAGGGTATACGAATGAGACACGGGGCCCCGCCGGACGGTTGAAGGCGCGCTCTCCTGCTCCGCGATTATTACGGCCCGGCGACTATTTCGATTCGGCCGGGGCAATGTTGCCGACGGTTCGGGGACCTGTGCCAAGGATCCAGTAGTCTTCGCGGATGGTACGGCCGACGAACGGTCCGGAGCTGGCGACCATTTCCCCGGTTTTGGACCAATAGGCAACGAAGGCGACGCTGGCATAGCCGCGCTGCTTTGTGGTTTTCAGGATGGCGAGCTCCGGGGTTGAGATCGCGAGGCCGCCCGTCGTGCCGGAGACGCCTGGAAGATAGGTCGCGGGAATACCGAGCAGGAACTCAAGCCGGTCGATGCCGACACCGCCGCTGCGAACTTCCAGGATGATCTGCGCGTTCTCCCGTCTTTCCGCCAGGCGCACGCCGGACCGGAGCAGTTTGTCGCGCACCTCGCCGATGAAGAACGACATCTCGGACTGCACGGTAGGTCCGGCGACGAGGTAGTCGGTCTCGACCCACACGATGCGATCGCGCAGGGCGTCGGCGGACAATTGGTCGATCGCCCGCGCGGAGGCGGTGGTGAGAAGGAACTGTTCGGTCGCGGTCTTATACGGGTCGGTGACGCGGATGGTGGCGCAGCCGGACGCGAGCCCCAGCACAAGCAGAAGCGCGAACGCATGGATGCACCTGCGCGAGACGCGGGTGCAGCACGAAGGGGAGGCAGAGGGGTGCGAGAGTGATACGAGCGGCTGACGGTCCAACACGGGTCGGCATGGTATTGGACAACCCGCCGGTTGCACAATGGCGCAAGACAGGCGAGATGGGAAATCCGCGCGCCAAGCGCTGCGCTGCTCGCCGAATGCTTTGCCGCGTGAAGGCCCGCCGGTAGGGTGATGGTTGTGCCTGTGAAACTTCCAAAGAACGGGCCGGCTCCGGAGCGGCCGGCAGCCGGAATCGAATTGCTGCCGGGGGTTCGGTTGCCGGAGGCCGCGGTGCGCTTTCAGTTCGCGCGGAGCAGCGGGCCTGGTGGTCAGAACGTCAACAAGCTGAATACAAAGGCGGAAGTTTGGGTGCGGCCGGAGGCGATTCAGGGACTCAACGAGCGGGCGTTGGAACGACTGCGCACCATGGCAGGAAAGCGGATTACCACCGCGGGCGAACTGCATCTCTCGGCGGAGGCCGAGCGGACGCAGGAGGGAAACCGCACGGCGGTCATCGAGCGGTTGCGGCAGATGGTTCGCCAGGCGCGTTTCGAGCCGAAGCCGCGGCGGAAGACGCGTCCCAGCCGCGCGTCGAAGCAGCGCCGGCTTGATTCGAAACACCGGAGGTCTGATGTGAAATCCAAGCGCCGCTCAGGGCCGGGAGAGTGGTAGGGCCGCGTGGCATCAAAAAAAGAGGCACCCGCCAGGGGGTGCCAGGGCGGACGATCGCTTCACTGCTAGCGCTGGTCATTCCTCTTCGTCGAACTCTTCCTCATCATCATCGTCGTCGAAATCGTCGTCTTCATCGGGATCGTCGAACTCGTCGTCCTCTTCTTCATCATCATCGTCATCGTCCTCTTCTTCATCGAGGTCGTCTTCGTCGTCGTCGAGGTCTTCATCCTCCTCTTCCTCGGCGGTCCCCTCGCCTTCTTCCTCCTCTTCCTCGGTCTCGGTATCGTCGGTGCCCTCGCTCTCTTCTTCCTCTTCAGGCTCTTCGCGCGCTTTGCGTTTGGCGCCGATGGCATCGGTGTCGCCGGGAAGGGGGTCGGCGGGGAGGAGGATCGGGGCCAGGGCGGGTTGCGGTCCGCAGTCCGCGGCGGCGAGCACGCTGGGTCCGTCGGTTTCAACTTCGGTTGTCATAGCAGTGTTCCCAAGAGGCGGTGCCGCGGTCGCAACCGGCGGTCCAAGACCGCAGTGTTGCGCCGATGTTCAACCGACGCGTGGCCGGTCTTTGCTGCCGTGCGGATCGGCAAAGTGGCGGCATTTAAGCCCTGCCTCCCCACGGCGTCAAGCAAGAAAATGGGCTTTCTCAGAATGCGCCAAGTGCCATGTCTTACAAACAGTTGGGAGATTTGAACCAGGGGCGAGGGCGGAGCGACGGCGGAGGTGATCAATCGAGCTTGCGGCGACGGAGCAGCAATGCATTGCCGATCACGGTGACATCGGACAGAGCCATGGCGGCGGCGGCGATCAGCGGGTTCAGCAGGCCCAGCGCGGCAAGAGGGATTGCGAGCACGTTGTAGAGGAACGCGAACAGCAGGTTCTGACGGATCGTGCGCATGGTCGCGCGGGAGAGACGGATCGAAATGGCGATTCCGCGCAGGCTTCCACTGACCAGGATGATATCGCCCGTTTCCTTGGCGACGTCGGAACCGGACCCGATGGCGATGCCGAGATCCGCCGTCGCCAGTGCCGGCGCGTCGTTGATCCCATCGCCGACCATCGCGACATGGTGGCGTGCGGCAGAACGTGCGGGCGCTTGCAGAGACCGAATGGCGTCGGCCTTTTCTGATGGCTTTACCTCGGCGCGAACGTCATCAATTCCCACTTGACGTGCAATGGCTTCGGCGCTGGCCCGGCGATCTCCGGTGAGCAACACCGTGCGCAATCCCATGCGGTGCAGTTCGGCCACGGCGGCGGCAGAATCTTCCTTGATCGAATCGCTGAGGTGAATCAGCCCCACGGGAATGACGGGGCCTTCGGCATTCTTCAGGGCGACGTGGACGACGGTCTGCGCCGCTAAATCCGCGGCGGCAATGCCCCGGGCTGATCCCGGTGCTTCGGCGCCGTTTGAGCCGGCGCGTTCAAGCAGCGCTTCATTTCCGACCAGCACGGTGCGGCCATCGATCTGGGCGCTGACGCCGAAGCCTGCCTCGCTGCTGAAGCTCTGCGGTTCGGGCACGCTCAATTGCTCCTCTCGCGCCTGGGCCACGATTGATTTGGCGAGCGGGTGCTCGCTGTAGCGCTCGGCCGCAGCAGCCCACGCAAGGACCTGTTCGCGCGGGAATCCGTTAAGCGACACGACATCGACTACGACCGGTTTTCCGGCGGTGAGCGTTCCGGTTTTGTCGAGCACTACCGTGTCGATCCGTTCGGCCTTTTGCAGGGCGTCGACATCACGGATGAGGATCCCGCGCTGCGCGCCGCGGCCGGTCCCGACCATTACCGCCGCCGGCACCGCCAGGCCCAGGGCGCAAGGGCAGGCGATGATCAGAACGCTGCATACCGATTTGGCGAGCATCGCCCAGGTGCGTGCCGCCTCCCAATCGTGGGAGGCGCCCCACGCATACCAACCGACGCCCGTCACCAGCGCGATCAGGATCACGACGGGAACAAAGACCGCGGCGATTCGATCCGCCAGCTTCTGGACGGGCGGCTTGCTCGATTGGGCGCGCTCCACCAATTTTACGATCTGCGCCAGCGCGGTGCTGCCGCCGGTCTGAGTGACGCGGATGACGAGCCAACCGTCATGATTCACGGTTCCGCCGATGACCTGATCCCCGAGGGATCGCAGGACCGGCATCGCTTCACCGGTGAGCATTGACTCGTCGATTGTCGAGCGACCATCAACGACGACGCCATCGATCGGCACGCGATCGCCCGGGCGAACCAGGACGAGATCACCAACGTGCAGTTGGGCGACGGGGACTTCGTCAAACTCCTTGCCCTCGGGGGCCGCGCCGCGACGGTTCTCCGCTGCAGTGGACGCCGCCCTCAGGCGGAGCGCGACCGCGGGAGCGAGCTCCAGCAGCTCATGGATCGCCGACCCGGCGGACTGCCTTGCCCGGGCTTCGAGCCAATGGCCAAGGCTGATGAGCGCGAGCAACCCGGTCGCCTCCATAAAGTAGAGGTCTGGAAGGGTCTGCCATCGACCCAGGCGATAGCCGGAAAACGCGATGAGGCTGTAGACGTAAGCGACGGTGGCGCCCATGGCGATAAGCGTGTCCATGTTGCTCGTGCCGCGCCGCAATGCATGAAAAGCGCTTCGATAAAACGCGCGGCCGACGTAGACGATGGCGGCTGTGCCAGTCGCAAGCGTGAGCCAGGCCATCCAGACATGGTCCGTCGCAGCGCCCCCGTGATGAGCGGAATCCACGAGACGTAAGACCCAGTGCGTGATCTCGACTGGAGCCCAAAGCAAAATGCCCGCCACCGCGCGTCGCAGCCATGCGCGGGCTTCCATCGCCTGGCGTTGGATGCGTTCTGCTTCAACATTCCCCGCGGCAATGCCCGGCTCCTCCGGCACCGCGGTGTAGCCTGCGGCGGAGATGGCTGATGCGATCGTCCCAGGGTCGGTCCGCTGCGGATCGAATCGCACGGCAGCGCTTCCCCGCGCGAGATTCACCTGGGACGCCTCCACTCCCGGAACGCTCCGCAGCGCTTTTTCCACCTGGGCGACGCAGCTTGCGCAAGTCATTCCACCGACCGCCAGGGCCGCTTCTTCGACGGGGTGTGATGCAGCGGTCGCCGAGACTTCCATGATGATTCAATATTGTATGCAGGGCCCGCGAAGATCACCCATTCGCGGAGCGCGTCGAGAAAGAAGAAGGGCTCGACATTGCCGAGCCCTGGGATGAGCGGCACTTTGCTTCGCTTTTTACTTGAGGCCTTTCATGTATTTCGCCGGGTCTTTCTTGAAGGTCGGGATACACTCGTCGCAGCAGAAGCCGATGACCTTCCCGTCGTACGTGGTCGTGACTTTCGGATCGACTTCCGAATCCTTTTCGATCGCACAGAATTTATTGACCGGCTTCGCGTCGGCGGCCTTGTCGCCCGGCTGAGTGGGTTGGGTTTTGGGTGCGACTCCGGCCCTCAGGGCATACGTTGCGCCACCGACGACGACACATATGAACACGGAAACAATCAGGAACTTCACGTTTTTCTCCTCTGCCGGATTCGCGGTTACTTTATTTCTTGAAGTATGCGGCGTTTTTCTCGATGAAGCTTGCCCACTC
This sequence comes from Tepidisphaerales bacterium, assembly GCA_038204465.1. Lineage (GTDB taxonomy): Bacteria > Planctomycetota > Phycisphaerae > Tepidisphaerales > Tepidisphaeraceae > JBBRCX01. The sequence goes on from JBBRCX010000021.1 coordinate 26,059, forward strand.
CGCCGGAAGGTCTTCCTGGGGGAATATTGCGGTGACCGGGCACTCATCGACGCATAGGCCGCAATCGATGCAGGTGTCCGGATCGATGTAGAGCTGCTCGGCCGGCTCGAAATTCGGGTTCTCCTTGGTGGGGTGGATGCAGTCCACCGGGCAGACGGCGACACAAGCGGTGTCCTTGGTGCCGATGCACGGTTGTGCAATGATATGTGCCATCGCAAGACTCCTTGAGGCTCCGAACTCTTTCGAGCCCTTCATTATAAGAGGATCGGTGGGGTCGGCAACAGATCGATTGAATTTGAACAGCGGACAGCGGGCAGCGGGCAGCAATTCACCGCATCAACGTCCGATCCGGGCTATTCCAGAATGAGCGACCGGCCGGTCATTTCCGGGGGCTTCTGGAGGCCGGCCATGTGGAGGAGAGTGGGCGCGACGTCGGCGAGGCGTCCGCCCTCGCGCAGGTTTTTTCCGCGGAAGCGATCGTCGGCAACGATGATCTCGACATCGTAGGTGGTGTGCGCCGTATGCGGGCCGCCCGTGGCGGGGTCGATCATCTGCTCGCAGTTTCCATGGTCTGCGGTGACGATGGCCGCTCCGTTTTGAAGCTCAAGCGCCTCGAGGATCTTGCCCACGCACTCGTCAACCACTTCGACGGCCTTCACGGCGGCGGCCAGGACGCCGGTGTGCCCGACCATGTCGCCGTTCGCGAAGTTGACGACGATGAGATCGTATTGCGCGGAGTTGATCCGGCGCACGACCTCGTCACAGACGCCGTATGCGCTCATCTGGGGAATCTGGTCGTAAGTGCTGACCTGCGGGGAGGGAACCATCTGGCGGTCTTCGCCGGGGAAGGGGGGCTCTCGATAGTCATTGAAGAAAAACGTGACGTGGGGAAACTTTTCTGTTTCCGCGCTGCGGAACTGCCTGAGTCCGAGGGTCGAGAGGTACTCGCCGAGAATGCCGGTCATCTTCTGCGGTTTCGGGTAGGCGACGTGGACCGGAAGTCCCTGCTCGTAAGCGGTCATGGTGCAGAAGAACAGGTCGAGCTTCGGACCGCGATCGAAACCGGTGAAATCGTCGAGCACGAACGCTTTGGTCAATTCGCGCGGGCGATCGCCGCGGTAGTTGCAGAAGATAATGGAGTCGCCGCGCGCAACCGTGGCCAGCGGCGCCGTGCCGTCGGCGCCGGTGATGACGGACGGCTGGACGAACTCATCGCCGCGCATGTTCGGCTCGGTGGGATGGTCGTAGGAGTAGGTTACCGCCGCCTCGGCGGAGCGGAACTTGGCTCCTTCGCCGTAGCGGATCGCTCGATAGGCCTTCTCGACGCGCGGCCAGCGGTTATCGCGGTCCATCGCGTAGTAGCGCCCGATGCCGGTTGCGATCCGCCCGACGCCAATGGAGGTCATCCGCGCGTTGACCTGCCGGAGGTATTCGATGCCCGAATTCGGCGAGGTGTCGCGCCCATCGGTGAATGCGTGCAAAAAGACGCGTCCGAGCCCGCGCCGGCGGCACAATTCGAGGCACCCGTAGAGGTGCTCCAGAAGCCCATGGACGCCGGCATCGCTCACGATCCCGAAGAGGTGGAGGTTGGTGTTTTTCTCCAGTGCATTGGTGACGGCGGCGTTGAGCTCGGGGTTTTCGTAGAACTCACCGTCGCGGATCGCCTTGGTGATTCGGACGGACTCCTGGTCGACGATGCGGCCGGCGCCGATGTTCTGGTGGCCCACCTCGCTGTTGCCCATGGCGCCTTCGGGGAGCCCGACCTCGAAGCCGCTGGTGTGGATCAGGGCGTTGGGATACTCGGCGAGGAGCTTGTCGGCGACGGGATGTTTCGCGAGGAAGACGGCGTTGGCGTGGTTCCACTGAGGGTAAGGGTTCTTCCCCCATCCGTCGCGGATGATCAGCACGATCGGTCGTTTGGCAAAGCCCGGCAACTCGATCCTTTCGAAAAGCCCGCGTGCATCTTACGTCACGAGCCGGGCCGGAGAAATCTCCGCCGCGCAGGCGCGGAGACGAGACTGGACCTCGGATGAAACACAGTTGCGCGGAGATGAAAGACCAGGGCACATAAAAGTTTTTCTCGCGCTGTCTCGCGCCGCGCGTTCGCGGCCGGAGCGCTCGTCGGCGTGCAGGTGCAATCAATTCCTCCCATCAGGGGGGCCCGGACAAAGAGTGAAAAAAGAAAAGGCAATCGAAAAAAGGCGTTGACGGGGAATTTTCAGCCGCGTAAATTTGTCATGTAGAAAGGAGGTACAAGCGCCATGGCAAAGAAGAGCTCAAGCAAGAAGTCGGGCAAGAAGTCTTCCAAGAAGACGACCAAGTCGAAGAAGTAAATTCTTCGCGCGGGATTTGGTCCCGCTATGCCGGCCCGTGGCTCCGATGCCGGCGGAATAGTTCGACATACCATTTTCCGTTTTGGGCCTTGGCTCCAACTTAGGCCACGAAACATAAGGAAGCCTTCCACGCCACGGCGGAAGGCTTTCTTTTTTGGTCATTGATCTCCACTCGTCATTCGCCGGGATCCGCCTGTATCACGGAGACAGGTGGACAGCCGACACGGGGAAATGACCGCCAACATTGGCCAAACTTCCTTGTAACGGCCGATAACTTGAAGGAAAATCCGCCGGAACGGACTGCACGCACCACACGGAGGTGGCCTCATGCGAATCATCGCCCTGATGAATCAGAAGGGCGGGGTCGGCAAGACGACGACGACCGTCAACCTTGGCGCCGCCCTGGCCGAGCTGGGGAAACGTGTCTGCCTCATCGATCTCGACCCCCAGGCCCACCTGACGATTAACTACGGCGTGGAGCCCTCGCCCGAGATCTGCTCGCTTTACGACGTGCTTATTGAGGGCAAGAGCTTTCTCGAGGCGGTGCACAAGGTCGAGCCGAACATTGCGCTGGTTCCCAGCTCGATCGACCTGGCCGGCGCCGAGATCGAGCTCGTGTCGGTGCTGGGGCGCGAAACACTGCTCAAGAAGCGGCTGGAGGCGGCGCAGCACGATTTCGATTTTATTTTGCTCGACTGTCCGCCGTCGCTTGGGCTGCTGACACTCAATGCGCTGGCGGTTGCCGGTGAAGTGATCATTCCGATGCAGCCGCACTTTCTGTCGCTGCAAGGCGTGGCGAAGCTGCTGGAGACGGTGCAGCTGGTCGGCCGGCGGATGAATCCCTCGCTGAAGGTCAGTGGAATCGTGCTGACGATGTGGGATGCGCAGACGAAGCTGAGCAGTGAAGTGGTGAATGAGCTGAAAGGATTCATCGAGGCGGCGCAGGGCAAGCCGTTGCCCTGGGCGGGGGCGAAGGTCTTCAACAGCAAGATTCGCCGGAACATCAAGCTCGCGGAGTCGCCGAGCTTCGGGCAGACGATTATCAAATACGACCCGACGAGCAACGGAGCTGCCGACTACCGGGCGCTAGCGCGCGAGCTGCTTGGGATGGAGGGCGCGACGGCTGCGACGCTGACTGCGGAAGCGGCGGGCGCCGCAGCAGTCGAACCGGAGCTGGTCAGCGCGGGCGAGAGTTCGGTGAGACCTGCGGCTGCGCGGATTGTTCCTCCTTCTGCAGCACTAACCGACCCTGTGTCGCGGCCGGCGCCGGCGGCTCAGGCTGTGCCCGCTTCCGCGGCGAGCGCGCTGGGAGGGAATGACCCGGTGACTGCCGGCACGTCGGGCGGCGCTAAACCGATTGGTCCGTTCTCGACGGCGCCGATTGTGTCATCGGTGAAACCTTCTGTACCACGACCTCGCCCTTCGGTGCGGCCATCGGCTGCGCCGGCGGCTCCTGGTGTACCTCCGGCTCAGCCCGCGGCGCCGGTGCAGCTTTCGATCAATCCTGAGATCGAACCGGCGAAACTCGCCGCGGCACGCGCGCCGGCGGTGAAGCGTCCCGCGCCGGCGCCGGCGCCGGCGGACACCGAAGCGGTGGCGTAACCGCGGCAATCGATGCGCGCCCTCCGCCACACCGCCTGGGTCGTCACCGTCCTGTACTGGGGGTTGATCTGCGTGCTCACCCACCTTTCGCCGCGCGACGTTCCGCACGTGAGCATTAACGACAAGCTCGTTCACTTCCTCATGTACGGCGGTTTCGGATTCCTGCTGGGGCTGGCGCTGCACTTTAGCGGCGTCAGGCGTTGGATCTTTCTACTCGTGCTACTGATCGCCCTGGCTTATGGCGCGATCGACGAGTGGACACAGCCCATTTTCGGCCGCACGTGCGATTTGTTCGACTGGCTCGCCGACGCCGGCGGCGCGCTTTCCGCTGTGGCGCTGCTTTTCTTGCTGCTGCGCATCACCCGGCGGAGCGCCCCGATCTAACTCGATTCGGACTACTCCATGCTTCCCCTCGTCCGCTAAAATGCGGGGATGGAGAGGGCCCTGTTCGCGCCGTGGCGAATCGAATACATCCGCTCCCTTCACAAGGAGCCGGGCGACAAGTGCTTCTTCTGCGAGGCGGTCGCCGCCGATGAGGCAGGACGCGCGAGCAGGCTGGTGCTCTGGACGACGGATTCGACGATCGTGTTGATCAACCATTTTCCCTACACGAATGGACATTTGCTGGTCGCGCCGCGGGCGCACAAGGCGGAACTGGAACAACTGACGCCGGATGAGCAGCTGGACCTGATTCGCCAGACGAGCGAATGCGTGCGGCTGCTGAAGCGCGCGGTGTCGGCGCAAGGCTTCAACATCGGCATCAACCTGGGGCGCCCCGCCGGCGCCGGAGTGCCGGGGCACCTGCACCAGCACATCGTGCCGCGCTGGTCGGGCGATACCAATTTCATGCACGTCGTCGGCGAGGTGAGCGTGGTGCCGCAGGCGATGAGCCAGTTGTACGAGGAACTGATGCGCATCGGGCGTGAGATCGGCTTGAGGATGGGTTGAGCGGAAGACAATTTGGGGAATTGCCCGCAGCACGCCGCCTTTGACGTTCGCGCGCGGGCGTCTTACCTTCTGCCGCCATGGACGATGCGCTTCGTAAGGACCTGCGCCCCGGCACACGGGTGAAGGTGATCCAGCAGATCGCCGCCCGCGACTACAGCTGGTCGAGCGACGTGCGCGGCACGGTTGTGGCTTATGAGCAGAAGCAGACCGGAAGCTGGTTTGCCCACTCGAAGAACGACAAGCTGTGGCTCGACCGGCTTACGCTGCGCAAAGAGGACGGCGAGCTGACGACGCTCAACCTCGATGAGTTCAGCCACGTTGAAATCGAGACAGCCGGCGCTGGCGCTGCTCCGGCGGAAAAAGCGGAATGAGTCTGACCTGCCAGTGTGAGGCGTTTTGGCGACAGCTATCCTTGACTAGAAACCTCCGGGGCTATGGACGCAGCGCTATTTGGACTGATTGTGGCAGACGTCATCGCGGAGCCGATGGACGTGCGCCGGCCGCCTCCGCCTGGAGGACTGAGCCTCATTAGTTCGGTGACGCTCACAACCGGCGGCAACGTTTGTAACACCGGGCTGGCGATGGCGCGGCTGGGGATGAAGGTGGCGGGGGCGGGGCTGGTGGGCAGAGACGTGCTGGGGGCGGCGGTGGTTGAGCGGCTGAAGGGCGCGGGGATAGACACATCGTGCGTGTTCACGACCGACGCCGCGCAGACCAGCGGCACGATCGTGGCCGTCGAGGCCGGCGGGGAGCGTTGCTTCTTTCATACGCCCGGCGCGACGAACCTTCTCGATGCGGAGGCGTTCCGTCGGAGCTTTTCGGTGTTCCGGCAGAGCAAGTACGTTCAGATCGGTTACTTCGGGCTTCTCCCCTCGCTGACGCCAGCGCTGCCGGGCTTGCTCGCTGAATTGCGGTCGAACGCACCGGACACGAAGATCGCGCTGGACACGGTGAACCCGCCGGCGCGGCGCGAACTATTGGATCCGATTTTGCCGCATCTGGACGTGTTCGCCCCAAGCCGCACCGAGGCGGTCGATCTCACGGGAGAAACCGCGCCGCATAAGATGGTGGCTGCGTTTCGTGCACACATGCCGCGCGGCCTGATCGGAATCAAGCTGGACGTGGAGGGGTGCTATCTCGACGATGGCTCGCGCTCCGTCACGGTTCCGAGCTATAAGATCAATGTCGTCGATACCACCGGCGCGGGGGACACGTGGTTCGGGGGGCTGCTGACCGGCCTGATCAAAGGCATGCCGCTGGAACGAGCGGGGCAATTCGCAAATCGGGCGGCGGCCGACTGCTGCACGGCGCTGGGGGCTTCGGCGGGCGTGAAGTCGTTTGAAGAGACCGCTGCGCGGTTATGAGGAAGGATCGGAACCGCGCGTGCTCGCGGGATTCGATCCGATGCATGGGGCGGGGCGACGGGTCAACGAAAACTGGAAATCCTTGATGATGGGTGAGTGTGATGAAGGCGCCGATGGTGGGCACGTGGGCGGTGGCTGTGGAAGGTGTCCGGCCTTTCACGATTCACGGAGACTTGTATTACGAACTGCACGTTCGCCGGCTCGATGGAGCGAGCGAGGAGCTGCTTGCGCTGCGCGTCCCGCAGCACGCGACCTCGGGGGAGCCGAAGGCCGGGGACAGGCTCACCATCACGTTCCTGATGGGGCAGGTCACGGCGGCTGACCGAAGTGCGTGAGTGCTGCTGTACGCTGGCCCGCGGGCGTGAAGACCTTTGACGAACCGATGTACCAAGGTAGGGGAGACAGATGTCTTGAAGCTGCGTACGCCGTAGACGCAACCGCTGAGCGGCGGACAAAAGCTTGTGAAGCGATCTGCTTCGACAGGAGCGAGGCGTCGCAATCTTTTTGCTTCTTCATGTGCTTTGTAGCTGACGACATTCTCAAGAGGTTAAGTCACGATGGGTTTACCATCGTGCCGGGCGTGCTAACATCTGCCGAGGTCGCATGTCTCATCGCTCGACTCAGCGCCAGCGGCCATGACGCCTTGGCGGTGCGGGCGCGACGTGAGCGTGTGTATGCGATGCGGAATCTGCTTCAGGTCGAAGAAGTCGCTCAACTCGCGGATTCACCGGCGCTGCGACGCTGGGTGAAGCCGGTCGTAGGCGTCGGCGCGGTTGCGGTGCGCGGGCTGCTCTTCGATAAAAGCCTGGATTCCAACTGGAAGGTGGCATGGCATCAGGACCTGTCGATCGCGGTGCGAGAGAGGAAGAACGTGCCGGGGTTTGGTCCCTGGTCTTGTAAAGCCGGCAGGGCGCACGTCCAGCCGCCTGTGGAGATCTTGAAAAAGATGCTCACGGTGCGCGTGCATCTGGACAATTGCGGACCAGCCAGCGGGCCGCTGAAAGTAATCGCAGGTTCTCACAAGCGTGGGCTGCTCGCGCCGGATCAGATTCGATGCTGCACCAATCGGATACCGATTGAATGCCACGTTCCGGCTGGTGGCATATTGCTCATGCGGCCACTCCTTCTGCACGCGTCCTCGTCCGCTGTCGCGCGCCAGTCCCGCCGGGTCATTCACTTGGAGTACGCTGCAGGCCCGCTGCCCGCGGGGCTCGAATGGCAGGCGGCGTAGCTTCTCAATCGAGGCCGCAGCCGAAGGCCGGGGACAGGCTCACCATCACGTTCCTGATGGGGCAGGTCACGGCGGCGAAGCGGAGCGAGTGAACGCGGACGGAGCGAGACCGCTTTCGTTGACACTGCCCAACGGCACTTCTACATTTCGCCAATGATTCGCGGCGGGCTGGTAATTGTGCTGATGGTGCTGCTCGGCGGGTGCCATTCCCCCACGCCGCACCCGCGCGACGTCAACGATCAGGCGATGTTCGGGCCGTCGTCGATGCGGGTGCATCCCACGTTCACGCGCATCAAGGACTGGAGCGGGGACGGCAAGCCGGACGGCGTCGAGGCGCTGGTCGAACTGCAGGACCAGTTCGGCGAGCCCACCCGGGCCTCGGGGAAAGTGATTTTCGAGCTGTTTGCCTACCGTCCGAACTTCCCGGACCCGCGCGGGGCGCGGCTGGTCAATCCCTGGATCGCATCGCTCGCGACGCTCGAGGACCAGAATGCCCGGTGGAACAAGGCGCTGCGGGCGTATGACTTTCAGCTTGGGACCGACCAGATCAAGCCGGACAAGGCGTACGTGCTCACGGCGACGTTCGAGCTGAGCAACGGCCGGCTCTTCGACCGGCTCATCCTGGAACCTACCAGGCAGGACGCACATGTCGGTAAACGGCAGCGGGCAGGCGAGCGCGTTCATACACGCTGAGCCGCTGCGGACGCTTTTGTCGCGGACCCGCGCGGAGCTGGGGGCGGACTTCCAGCCGGGGCGATCCATGCGCGTGAGTCGTGCGCCGGGACGGCTGGACGTCATGGGGGGAATCGCGGATTACACGGGGTCGCTGGTCTGCGAGGCGACGCTGGCTCGCGCGGCCGCGGTCGGCTTGCAGGAGCGGGACGACCGGCAGGTGCAGGTTTTCAGCTTCAATCTTTACGACGAGCACAGGCCTTTCACGTTTCGAATCCCATTGGACGCGCTGGCGAAGCAGCCGATCGAGGCGCTGCGGCGCGAGTTGGGAGAACCGGGACGGAAATGGGCGGGGTATCTCGTGGGGTGCCTGTTCATGCTGCACGAGCATGGCCTCGTTGACCTGGCTGATCCGAGCCGGATGGGGATGAACCTGGCGCTGTACAGCGATGTGCCGCTCGGATCCGGCGTGAGCTCGTCGGCGGCGATCGAAGTGGCGACGATGATGAACCTGATCGATCACTTCGGCATCGACCGCTTCCAGCTGGGGCCGATGAAGGTGGCGGAGATGTGTCAGGCGGTTGAGAACCGCGTGGTGGGCGCGCCGTGCGGCATCATGGACCAGGTGAGCAGTTGTTATGGGGAGGCGGGTTCGCTGCTGCGCATGGTGTGCCAGCCGCATGAGCTGCAGCCGGCGCTGTATCTGCCGCAAGGCGTGCGGGCGATAGGGATCAACAGCAACGTGAAGCACAGCGTCGGGGGGCCGATGTATACGCGAACGCGGTGCGCCGCGTTCATGGGTCACAAGATCATCCTCGAGAAGATGCGCGAGATGGGGCGTGCTTCCGGGCGGGAGCTGCAGGAGGACCCGATGCGCGGGTACCTCGCGAACCTGGACCCGGACGACTACAAGAACCTCTTTCGTTCTTACCTTCCGGAGCTGATTGAAGGTCAGGCGTTTCTCGATCGCTATGGGCCCACGATCGATCGGGCGACGGCGGCGGAGCCGGGAGCGGAGTATCACGTTCAGCACGCCACCGACCATCACGTCCTGGAAGCCCGGCGGGTGCAGAATTTCGTGAAGTTCCTGGAGCAGGCTTCGAGCTCGGACGGAGAGCAGCGCCGTGCGGCGCTGGACCGGGCCGGGCACCTGATGTACGCGTCGCACCTGTCGTACACAAACGATGCGATGCTCGGGGCGGAGGAGTGCGATCGGCTGGTAAATCTCGTGCGCGAGCGCGAGCGGGCAGGGTTGTACGGCGCGAAGATCACGGGGGGCGGCAGTGGCGGGACGGTCGCGGTGCTGGCGGATGAGAGTGAGGGCGCGGATGAGGCGATCGAGGCGATCATGAAAGAGTACGGCGCGCGGACCGGGCTCAAGTGCGAAGCGTTCCTTGGCAGCTCGTCGGGCGCATGGCACGTCGGGACGACAATACTCACACCGTAGATTTGCCTTCATGACGTTGTCATTTTCGCCGGCATCCCTATAGTGCCGACGGCGTGGAATGGGGCGGTGGGCGCGATTCGCCTACCCAAGGGGCGTGATGTACGGCCGCGTCTTCGGCCGCAGCTTCATACTGCACAAATCTCTTTACGGGGTTGTATGACGAATCCGAGGCGGGAGATTCATCTTTGTATTGAACGGTGCACTCGCGAGACGGCGCGCGGCATGATCGAAACGCTGGAGACGCGTGCTGCTGAGCGCGGGGCAGTTGGATCCCAGCTTTGGCCGCGGCGGCGTGGTGACATCGGATCCGACGCTCGTCGGGGGCGCACCGCAGGCGACGATCGTGCAGTCGGACGGGAAGATCGTTTCGGTGGGCGCGCGTACGGTGGGGCAGACGCCGGCTGATTTCGCGATCGGCCGGTACAACGCGGACGGCTCGGTGGATACGACGTTCGGGAACAACGGCGTCACATTCACCGATTTCAACAGCGGCAGGGACCTGGCGTTTGATGTGGTGCAGCAGGCGGACGGAAAGCTGGTGGTCGCGGGGGCATCGGCGGGACCGACCGGCCGGTCCGACTTCGCGGTGGCGCGCTACACCGCTTCGGGCGCGCTCGATGGAGCATTCGGCACGGGCGGGAAGACCACGATCATCTTCGGCAGCGGGGAGGACGTCGCCAAAGGCGTTGCAATCCAGGCGGATGGGAGGATTGTGCTCGCGGGCGACACGATGTTCCCGGGCAACATCGATTTCGCGGTCGCGCGGTTGAACAGCAACGGAACGCCGGACAATTCGTTCAGTGGCGACGCGAAGTTCACGATGGACATCGCCAGCGGGCGCGAGGACCACGGGAACGCGGTGGCCATTGCGCCGGATGGGAAGCTGGTGGTTGGCGGCTGGCGGGTGAACGCGACGGGATTCAAGGATTTCGCGCTGCTGCGGTTGAATACGAACGGGACGATGGATTCGAGCTTCGGCTCCGGCGGCAAGGTGGTCACCGACTTCGATGGGCAGGACGACTTCGCTGGCGACATCGCGGTGATGAGCAACGGGCAGGTTGTCGCGGGAGGGACCAGCGCGTGGATGGTGCAGGGGAGTGCGCCGCACCTGCAGTACCGCACGGCGGCCGCGCGTTACCTGATTGACGGCCAACTGGACAGCAGCTTCGGCGGCACCGGGAAAGTGGCGGTCGCGATTGACACTACCGGTGACGTGAACACGCAGATGAACGCGATCGTCGTGCTGGCGGATAACAGAATCGCGGTGGCGGGCGATATTTGGCTCGCCGCGCAGCATGGATGGTGGGCCTCCTATTTCACCGCCGACGGCGCTCAGCTCTTTGTCGGGGGCAGCGATCTCGATTTTGCGGGCACCGGTGATTACGCGACTGACATTGCGTTGACGCCGGAAGGGAAGCTGATTATCGGCGGTTATCGCGACCTTCAAGGCGAGGCGCCGGCGAGCATGTCGTCCGACTGGGGACTCGTGCGAGTCACCACTCATCTCGCGCTGGATCAGGCGTTCGGCGACTACGGAAGCGTGGTGGGGCGGCTGGGGGGATTCCAGGGAAGCGCGGATGGAGTCGCGGTTCAGGCGGATGGGAAGGTGCTGGCGGTGGGTCGAGGCGACACGTTCTACAAGACCGGATTTCCCCAATCGTTCGGTGGCGGCCTGGGTTTCTCCAGGTCGGTGGCGGGGATGGTTCGCTACAACGTTGACGGAACACTTGACACGACCTTTGGCGACAGGGGTCTTGCGTGGCTGCCGGACCGATTTGTTCGCTACTATGAACTGGTTATTGCGCCCGACGGCAAGATCATTACGGTCGGCGCGGCCTCGATCAATAATGGCGAGGATCTGCTGGTGGCGCGCTATAACACCGACGGACGCCTGGATACCACATTCGGCGTGCAAGGGGCGAGCGTGATCGATTTTGGTGGCAGCGACCTCGGCACAGCGGTGGCGCTTGATGCGGACGGCCACATCATCGTGGCGGGCGCGTCTCAGGGAACCAATACGTCAGCGGCGGCCATCGCACGGCTCAATTCCAACGGCACGCTCGACACCACCTTCAGCGGCGACGGCAAGTTGATCGACTCTCGGAACATCACGCTGAGCAGCGTTGTCGTGCTGCCGGACCATCGGATTGCGGCGGCGGGGCCATACGGCTTCGTCGCCCGCTACACGGCGGCAGGCACGCCGGACAGTTCATTCGGCACCGGCGGTGCATTGAACATCGATCGCAACTTGGTGTTGAGCGGCTTGGCGCTGCAGCCGGATGGAAAATTGATCGCTGGCGGAACGAACCTTGGCTTTGGCGAGGCTGTAGTCGCGCGGCTGCTGGGAAGCGGGGCGCTGGATGGCTCATTCGGAAGCGAGGGAATCAGCCGGTTCAGCTTTGGCGGTAATCCAGGCGACCTGGCGAACGCGCTGGCGCTGCAGAGCGATGGGAAGATCGTCGTGGCGGGCGGGGCGGCGGGACAGGAAGGCGTGGCGCGGCTAAACACCGATGGGAAGCTCGATCCCTCTTTCGGGGTCGGGGGCAAGTCGAACTTCAAGCTTGGGGGCGGCTTGGGCGACGCCGCGCGTGACGTCGCGATTGCACCCGATGGGCGCATCGTCACGGCCGGCGTAAGCTCGGTTGACTCCTCAGGCGACGAGCTGGTTTTCGGGCTGGCTCGGCTGCTGGCCGACAACGCGGCGCCGCCCGCGCCGCTGACAATCAACGGCACGAGCGGGGCGGACACAATCCAGGTGTCGCGCTCGGGCAGCGTTCTCTCGGTTCAGGTGAATACCACCACCACGCTTTACGACGCAGCTCGCATCAGCGCGCTGTTCGTGAATGGCGGGGATGGAAACGACACGATGACGATCGAGACTGGCGGCATCGCCGCGACGCTTCATGGCAACAACGGCGCTGACCGCGTCACCGGGGGCAACGAGAACGACGTCATCTTCGGCGACGCGGGAGACGATGTGATTTCGGCGGCCGGTGGAAATGATCGGATCGATGGAGGCAGCGGGGCGGACGACATGAGCGGCGGCGCGGGGAACGATACGGTCGATTACTCGTCGCGCGTCAATGGTGTCACGATCGGGCTGGGATCGGTCGCGGACGACGGTGAGATCAACGAACGCGACAACGCGCGGCGGGACATTGAGAACGTGTGGGGAGGCAACGGCAGCGACACGATTTCCTCTTCCGGGGGGGACATCATCGCCAATTCCTTCCGCGGCAACGGGGGCAACGATGTGCTTCGGGGCGGCGGCGGGAACGACGTGCTCGATGGCGGCGCCGGCGCCGATCAGCTCTTCGGGGATGCGGGGGACGATCAACTGTTTGCGCGTGACAACACCGCGGATCGCCTGGACGGCGGGGCCGGCACTTTGGACAAAGCGCAGAAGGATTCGATCGACACTGTCGTCAACGTCGAGGGCTTCATCGCCTGATCGCGCCGCCAGCGTGTCGGAGCGGCGCATTCGCGGTATCCTCCGCCGGGGGCCGAGGTGCGTCGAGATGCTGAGCGTTGACCCGCAGGAAGTGCTGGAGCGGCTGAAGGCATTTCAGCGGATTGTGCGCGACAGGTTGATCCGCTCGCGATCATCCGCTGGTTTGCATGAAGTGAGCCGCGCGAGCGCCGCCGATACAATTTACCGCATCGATACCGAAGTGGACCCGTTGCTCGAGGCGTTTTGCCGGGAATGGGCACAGACGACGCCGCTGGTGCTGATCGCGGAGGGTGTGGAGAACGAGGGCGGCGCGGAGGGCGTGAAGGTTTTTCCCGAGGGCTCGCGCGAGCAGGACGCGAAGATCAGGCTGCTGGTCGATCCGATCGACGGGACGCGCGGCATCATGTACGACAAGCGCCCCGCGTGGGCCCTGGCGGGCGTGGCGCCGAACAAAGGGCCCGGCACTCGCCTGCGCGACATCGAAGTCTCGGTCATGAGCGAGTTGCCGACGAGCAAGATGGGGTCGGCTGACGTGCTCTGCGCGATCAAGGGACGCGGCGCGCGGGGCGAGCGGGTCGATCTGCGCAGCGGCGTTTCCGAGCCATTGCCGCTGCAGCCGTCGGCGGCGGAGAAGATCGACCACGGCTTCGCGATGGTGAGCAACTTTTTCCCGGGCACGAAGGTGCTGGCCAGCGAGTTGATGGAGCACTTGATCCGCAACCTTATCGGGCCGGCGGACGTGACCAAGGCAACCGTTTTCGACGACCAATACATTTCAACCGGCGGGCAGTTCTACGAGTTGATCGTCGGGCACGACCGGTTCAACGCGGACCTTCGTCCGATCTTCTATCAGATGCAGAAGCAGCCGCCGGGCCTGTGCTGCCATCCTTATGACTGCGCGGGGCTGCTCGTCGCGGAGGAGGCCGGCGTGGTGATTACCGACGGAGCGGGCGAGCCGCTGGACGGGCCGATGGACGTCACGACGGGGCTTTCATGGGTTGGATACGCGAATAGGCCTCTGCGGGAGCGCATGGAGCCCTTGGTCCAACAGTTTTTGCGGCGATAAAGAGGCTCGAGGAAAGCGGGGGCAGGCGCCTGCGGGCGCATGCGTCGCGAACTACGGGAGGCCCAGCGCTTTCCTCCCGGCTTCGCGCGCCATCCGTTCGAAGGCGGCGCGGGGGAATTGTCCGTGCTGGAGTTTTTCAGCCTCGTCAATTTCTTCGCTGACATCCAATGACGGGCTGCTTGCGAGGCTGTCGGTGCCGAGGGCTACGGTCACGTTGTGGCGGCGGTAGATTTCCAGGGGGAATCGGCCGCAGCGCAGGGCACGGTTGCTACGCGGGCAGTGCACGACGCTGTAGCCGGCGGCGCACGTTTTGGCGACTTCGTCTTCGGTCACGTGAACCATGTGCACGAGCAGCGGCCTGGCTTTTAGTACACCCAGCTCACGCAGATACGGCAGGGGCCTGAGTCCTGGCGACGGAATCGGCGGAACACCGAGCCGCCGCTCCAACTCGCGCAGCGGTCCGGTTCCTTCGGTCAGCAGCTGCACCTCGGCCGCGGATTCCGCCAGGTGGATACAAAGCGGAACCTGCTCGGCGACACACCAAGCTGCGCCGGCCTGGAACAACTGCGGATGGCACGAGTAGGGCGCGTGGATGGAAAGCCCGACGCGCATGTCGGCGCGCTCTCGTTTTCGCCACTCGGAAATCTTCCGTTTGGCCGATTCCAGGCGCTGCCGTGCCGGCTCGGGAGCGGTCCCCAGCACTTCGTAGTAGACGACGCCGCTCAGATCGCTGTCGAGCAGCGGTTTGACGCTCAAGCCGGTGGAGCTGATGTCGCCGACAGCCGCCGTGCCGCTCTCGCGCAGGGCGGAAATTCCTTCTTCGATGGCGTGTTGATACTGGCTGGTCTCGCAGGCAGACCTGGCGGCGATGAGGGTTTGAACCCAGTCGGTGAAATCCGCGGTCTGGGCCGGGTATAGGTGGGCAAAGAGCGTGATCTCAAGATGGGTGTGCGCGTTAACGAGACCCGATCGGCTCATTCGGCGCGCAAGTATAGCCGCTGGCGCAGCGCGACCCTCGAATGCGAGAGGGCGAGCGATAGCGGCCGCCCTGCCGCATCGCTTGAAGCGGAAAGCTCATCCAGCATCGAATACTCGGATCCACCCGAATTTTGTCCGCACCCTTGCGGCAACTATACTGGCCGCGCCCATGGGTGTTTCTCAAGTCTCCGAGCAGTTTCGCAGTCCGACCATTGCGTACGAGGCGCCGACGGTTAAGGCTCGCACTCATTATTCTGAAGACGTCGCGAATGGGATCTACCGCCGGCGCCGGGTGTTATTCGGCACGCTGCTGGTCCTGTACGCGCTGGGTTTCAGCAACCAGTGGCGTGTGGACCCGGACAGCGCATTGTATCTCTCGGTCGGGCGCAACGTGGCGCTGGGGCACGGGTACACTTACCACGGGAAGACGCACCACCTCGCGTATCCGGGCCTGCCGTGCCTTTTCGCGGGGGCGTTCCGGATGTTCGGGACGAACAGTCTGCTGCCGCACCACCTGCTGATGCTGCTGATCGGTTTTGCGGCGCTGGCGCTGACGTTCCGGCTGTTTCATTTTCACGCCGACCGGCGCACCGCCACCATCGTCACGCTGCTGGTGGGCGCATCACTGACCTTCTTCCGCTATTCGTTTGAACTGCTTTCGGACATGCCGTTTCTGCTGGCGGTGCTGGCATTCCTGGTCGGGTACGACTCGATCATTGCGCCGCGAAGCCCAACCGAAGCGCAGGAGGACTCCACTCCGGGGCCGGCGGATCCGACTCACGACCGCGCGCGGACGCGGTGGTTCGACTGGCTGCTTCTGATGGGAGGGCTGGCCGTGGCGGTGACGACGCGTCCGGCGATGTGGGCGCTGCTGATCGCGGTCGTGGGGGCGGTCGTCTGGATGGCGGTGCGCGGGCCGATCCGCTGGGGGCTGGTATCGATCCTGGTTGCCGTCGTCGCGGCCGCGATCGCGTTCTACAAGCTGGATCCGCGGCACACGAGCACCCAGGGCATCGGCGGGTATGAACAAGCGCTGCTGGATCTCGCGAGCAACAATTTCCATACCCTGCTGCACAAGGCGATCGCGGTGAACCTGCCGAAGATATTCGAGCCCACGGCGGCCGAGGCATTTTTCGGGCTGGACCTTGGCTTCGGCGTCAACACCCTGGCGAGCATCGCGGTGCTGTTTCTCGTGTTCACCCTGTTCCGCGAGCGGGTGCTGTGGGGACTGCTGGTGGTGGTGACGCTGCTGATGATGGTCGCGGTGGAGATCCACGTGCGATATCTGCTGGCGGTTCTGCCGCTGCTGGTCTACGCGGGCTGGCAGGCGATCGTGCGCCTCGATCATCGCCTGCCGGCGCCGTGGGGCAGGCGGGCGTTTGCTGCGCTGTTGCTGCTGTTCGTGATATTGAACGTCATCAAGATCGGCGGTTTCATCATGGACCAGCGGCGCGTGCCGTTCCTGGACAGTTACAAAGAGGGGAAGCTCGCGGCGGCGCCGGAGGTGGCGGAAATGATCCGGCGGAAGACGCCGGATGTCGCGTGGGTGCTGGTGGCGCGAAAGAGCGGCCGAATCTTGAGTTACCTGAGCGGCAAATACTGTCTGGAACCGACCGACGCGACGCGGCTCGATCCGGACAAGCAGGCGGTCTACGTCCTTCAACCGCTGGATGAGACGTCAAGCAAGTGGATGGTCGACGAGCGGATTGCGCTTGGCCCCGAGGTGGGTTCGGTTCTCAACCACAAGGGAGGCGGCGCGCAGGTGCTCTACCGCGCGTTGCGCAGCCACCCGGATCCGCATCCCGAGGCCAGGGCGGCGCCGTGAAGATCAGCGTCGTCACGCCGACGTTCAACCAGCTTCATTACCTGCGCCGCACCTGTGAGAGCATCCTCACGCAGTCCGGCAATTTCGAGCTCCAATGGATCGTGATCGACGGCGGCAGCAGCGATGGGACGATCGAGTTCCTTCGAGGCCTGCGCGACCCGCGCGTGTTCTTTGTCAGCGAAGTCGATCGCGGGCAGGGGCACGCGATCAACAAGGGACTGGCGCTGGCTGAGGGTGAGATAGCGGCGTGGCTTAACGGCGATGATGTTTACACTTCGGGGGCCCTGGCGGCGGTGGCCGAGGCATTTCAAGTCAATCCATCTGCGAAATGGCTGGTCGGCCGGTGCGGCATCATGGACGCGAACGATCGGCCGATCCGGTCCGGGATCGCGCGCTACAAGGACTGGCGGCTTGCCCGCTACAGCTTGAGGGCGCTGCTGCGGGAGAACTTCATCGCGCAGCCGGCGGTATTCTGGCGGGCCCTCTTTGCCCGCGGGATTGGACCGCTGGATGAATCGCTGCATTGGACCATGGATTATGACCTCTGGCTGCGGATGGCGCGGTTGGCGGATCCGCTGGTGCTCGACAAGGTGCTGGCGCGGTTCCGTCTGCATCGGCAGAGCAAGTCGGGGCAGGTGGACCGCCGGCAGTTTGACGAGGGTTATGAAGTGGCGCGGCGATATCTGGGCGGGGATCGCTTCGGCAGCCTGTCACATCGGCTGAACGTTGAGAAGATTGTCTGGTCGTACCGGTTAATGCGGGCGGTGAGAAGGTGACTCGCGACGTGAGTTTGAATTGGTTTCTGTTTCGAGTGGGTGAGTGGTCTTACGCGTCTGATCGTGCGCACGGGCGGGACGCTGCGGGGACGCCCGTGCTACGTCAGAGTTGATTCGAGGCTCGGGATTGATCCGCCTGGGCGAGATCTCTGTGCCACGTCGGGGCTGGCTCCGGTGCGCGGGGCGCATGCTCGGGTTCGACCAGCTTCTGCTTCTCCATGAGGATGCCGACGAGCTGTGCCAGTGCGGTGATCTTCTGGTCCTGCACGCTGACGATGGTCAGCAATTCGAACACCATCAGGATGAGAACCGTGGAGACGCACAGGAGAGTGACGGTGCGGTAGTCGATGCCGAGGCGCCGGCCGACCCAGTCGACGCCGTTGGGCCAGGCGGCGAGCGCGAGGAAGGGAAGTCCGAGCAGGAGGAAGACCAGGGCATAGCGCTCCTTCAGCCTATACCTGCGCAGACGCACGACGGCCAGAACCAACAGGCTGCCGCCAAGGATGATCAGAATCAGGCTCTTGATGAACATCGCCACCACCGATTTTCTCGTGCGGCCACGGCGCGCGAACCGTGTCGAGGATGAGGCACGTCGTAACTTTCATCACATAAAAAATGCCTGCCAGCAATCCAATGCTGCTCTGCCCGTTGCGGCGTTGACGCATGCGCACGTGCAGCTCCCCGATGCGGTAGCCGGCGCGCTGCAGCAGGAGGATGACCTCCGGCTCCGGGTAATCCTCGGGATACCAATGGGCGAAGGCGCGAATCACGCGACGGTTGGCGGCTCGAAAGCCGCTCGTGCAATCCGTAATCGTCAAACCTGTGAGCACGCGGATGAGCAGGCGGAGGAGCCAGGCGCCGGTCAGGCGGATCAGGCTTTGCCGATATCGGCCGGTTTCGAGGAAGCGCGAGCCGACGACGAGATCGGCCTTGCCTCTGGCGAGATATTCGACGAGCCGGCGCACTTCGGAGGGCCGGTGCTGGCCGTCACCGTCGACCTGGACGGCGATGTCGTAGCCGTAGAGGGCGGCGTAGCGATAGCCGGTCTGCATGGCGCCGCCGATGCCGAGATTGAACGGAAGGCTGACCACCGCGGTTTTGGGCGCCACCTGCCGGAGGGTGTCATCGGTGGAACCATCGTCGATCACCAGGACATCGAACTCCGGCAGCGCGCGGTGAAGGCGATCGACGACTTTTCCGACGGAGCCGCGTTCGTTGAAGACCGGCACGATGACCAGGCAGCGTGGCGGGCAGTTGAGGCCGGGTTGGGAGCTATCCGCTTCGCTCATCAGGTCGCCGGGCGTAGTCTAACCAAATGGACGCGGCCCGACGATAGAGCGTTTGGGTCGCGTCATGCAGGGGCAAATCGACGTTTACACCGCCAGAAGCGTTCCCGCACCGGCGGATTCAAGGGGCGGCAGGCGCGGCTCGTCGAGCAGGCCGCCCCACACTTCGTTGTAGTTGTATCCGGTTCCCGGCAGCGCGCCCGGAAGCGTACGGCGCTGGGCGGCAAACTTGTCGCCGCGGCGGACAACTGCGTTGTAGAAGCGCCCGCTGCGCAGCAGATCGAAGCGCCGGCTCTCCAGGCCGTAGCGTTTCCAGACCTGCTTGATCTCTTCGGCGCCCACGGTTTCCAGGAGTTGGGAAGTCTTGGCTTGATCGTGCTGGCGGAAGACGCCGAGGAAGCGGTTGAGGCGGATGAAGCGCCCTTTGAGCATGAAGCGCATGAACAGGTCATAGTCCATGGCGAAGCGGAAGGTCGGGTCGATGTTTCCGCATTCTTCGAACAGCCGCCGCCGCCAGAAGCAGGTTTCCTGGGGGATGAGGTCCCAGCGCATCATGTACCAGTCATCGTGCTCGGGGAGGATCCAGTACCAGAGCATTTTGTTGTGGGCATCGACGGTGCAGCGGTGGCTGTAGACGGCGTCGACCTCGGGATGCCGGGCGAAATAGCTTGCGATGAAGTTGAGGGTCCCGGGGGCGAGCATGTCGTCGCTGTTGAGGTAGGCCATGATCTCGCCGCTGCTGCGGGCGAAGCCTTTGTGGATTGCGTCGCTCTGGCCGTTGTCGCGCTCGCTGACGAGGTGAGCGAGGCGATCGGCGTAGGGCTCGAGCACGCGCAGGGTGTCATCGGTGGATCCACCATCCATCACGATGTATTCGACGTCGGGATAGCGCTGGAGCAGCACGCTGCGGACGGTCCAGCCGATGTAGGCGGCCTGGTTATAAGAAGGGGTGATGATGCTAATGCGAGGCTTGTCCATGATGATCAAGGGGTATCAGCTCAGGGTAAGCATACATGGCGAGGGATTTCCGTCACAAATGTTGGCGGGAATCATAGCGGCAAGCTCTGGCTCGTTTGCCCAATCTAAGCGCGCGGGCGGGGTGGGGCGAGGTGCGCCAACTCACTCGCGTCGAAGTTAAACTAATGGATATGGCTCAGCGGTACGACGTGATTGCCGTCGGTGTGGGGGCGATGGGGTCTTCTGCGTGTTATCACCTGGCGCGGCGGGGTGTTCGGGTGCTTGGACTGGAGCAGTTTGACATTCCCAATGCCCTGGGGAGCTCGCACGGGCAGTCGCGAATGATCCGAATGGCGTATTACGAGCACGCGGATTATGTGCCGCTGCTGCGTCGGGCGTATGAGCTATGGGAGGAGCTGGAGCGGGAGAGCGGGCAGAAGCTGATGCACCTGACGGGCGGCGTGTATATGGGGCCGCCGGAGGGGCACATCGTGGGCGGTGCGGTGGGGTCGGCGCGGTTGCACAAATTGGAGCACGAGACACTGGGGCGCGAGGAAATCGCCCGCCGGTTTCCGCAGTTTCAGGTTCCGAAGCATTTCACGGGGGTGTGGGAGCCGAAGGCGGGATTGCTGCTGCCGGAAAGGGTGGTCGCGGCGCAGGCGGAGCTGGCGCTGGGGGCGGGGGCGGAGCTGCATGGGCGCGAGGCGGTGGTTGGGTGGAGGGCTTCGGAGTCGGGCGTGACCGTTCGGACGAGTAAAGAGGAATATCACGGGGATCAGTTGCTGTTTTGCGGCGGGGCCTGGACGGGAAAGCTGCTTCACGATCTTGGCGTGGAGCTCGTGGTGACGCGGCAGGTGATGGGGTGGCTTTGGCCGGTGAAACCAGAAGCGTTCGCGCTGGGGCGGTTTCCGGTTTGGGGAATTGAGAATGCGGACGGGAGCCTGAGCTACGGGTTTCCATTGCTGGCGGACTCGCCGGGCGTGAAAGTCGCGCGGCATGGACGAGGCGCGGTGACAGATCCGGATGGAATCGACCGCGGATCAAGTGCGGCGGATGAATCGGAGATTCGCGAGATCGTGAGCCGTCATCTTCCCGATGCGAACGGCGCGCTATTGTCGCTGCGTGTGTGCATGTACACGAACTCGCCGGACGGGCACTTCATCATCGATCATCACCCGCATCATCGGAACGTGACGATCGCGTGTGGGTTCAGCGGGCATGGGTTTAAGTTTGCGAGCGTGATCGGTGAAGCGCTGGCGGACCTGACGACAATGGGAACGTCGGCGTTGCCGATTGATTTTTTGAAGCTGAGGCGCGGGTGAGGCGCGTGAGTTTTGTGGACCTGCCGCAGCGCACTCACGCCCGCAGGCGCGTCTGGACGTTGTCGAGGACGTTCATGAAGTTGATGTAGCTGTCGTAGGGGCTTTCGTAGGGGCTGAAGTATTTGTGCACGTCGCCGTCGGCCCAGTACTTGGTGCACATGTAGTAGAAGTGGTCGCTGGTGGTGAGCTTGCGCCAGTCGGCCATGAGCTGGCCGTCCCCTTTTTCCTTGAGCGGTCCCTCGAGCTTGTAGAGTTCATGCAGGGCGTTGGATTGCATGGCGTTGCCGAGCCAGGCTGAGAGGTCGCGCTCGGTGTCGGCCCAGGAGATCATGTGGGGCACGTCGATCTCGCCGACCGCGTCGTAACGGTCGAGCACCTGGCTGGGGGTAAGGAAGTTGTTGTCGGTGTTGCTCATGACGGCGCCGGGCAGGTGATGCATGAAGTCGAAGATGCCGGTGTCGGCCCACTGGTGCTCGCCGAAGGTCTCGTAGTCCATGAACAGGTTGCAGATGTAGCCGTTGCCGTTGATCTGGCTCACCCATTGCGCGAACTTCTCGGCGGTTAGCGGCCACTGCTCCCAGGTGCGGTTGGAGAAGCGGAAGGCGATGTCGTCGCTGAGCCGGTAGTTCTTGAGCAGCAGCTTGAGCTTGGGCGCGTGCGGGGGGCGGTAGACGAAGTTCGGGCTGCGGTAGCCGAGAATGTGATCGGCCCCTTCGGTGATGATCCCGTCGTAGCCCATGTGGCTGACGAAGTGGGCCAGATCATTGTTGTAGATCAACTCCGTGTTGCGGAAGACGCGTGGCTCCTGGCCGAAGAGGCTCTTGATCAGGGCCCGATGGGCCTCGACCTGGGCGCGAAACTCTTCGCGCGAGTAGAGGAACGAGAGGGAGTGGTGATAAGTCTCGTCGAGGAACTCGACGCAGCCGGTCGAGTTAAGCTGATGGAAGCTGTCCATCACCTCCGGCGCGAACTGCTGAAACTGCTCGATGGCGACGCCGGTGAGCGCGTAAGCAATGCGGAACCGGCCTTCATGCATGCGGATGGTATCGAGGAGCACGCGGTTGGCCGGGAGGTAGCACTTGAGGGCCACTTTGCGGCAGATCTCAGCATTCTTCTGCTCATCGAAATAGTGCCGATCGGTGTCGAAGACGCTGTAGCGCCGCAGCCGGAAGGGCTGGTGGACCTGAAAATAAAAACAAATCGAAGCCATAGCTCACCGCCCTGCTGCGTCCCTGCGCGCCTCGGGTCAATTTGGGGACATTCTACCGGTTGCGCGGGCGCGGTCTAGGCGTGAAAGTCTGCCCGCGAGATGGAGGATCGGGGAGCTACGAGGTGATTGCGCCGCGTGCCGCGCCAAAGAGATATGTGCTACGCGGCGGGCCTTGCGGAGCGGGTGAAGAAACGAATCGCCAGGTTCAGCACAAAGATGAGCATGATCAGCACGAGGATACCTGCCCATGCCTGACGCTTGAGCTCCGGATAGGGACCGGTCGCATAGTCATAGATCTGCTTGGTGAGAGAAGGAAACGGGTGGTTCGGATTGAGCGTGAGGAAGCGGCTGCCCAGCGCCGTGAAGAGCAGCGGGGCGGTCTCGCCCGCGACGCGGGCGATC
>JBBRCX010000022.1:0-48707 GCA_038204465.1 Tepidisphaerales bacterium
GGACAGCCGATACGAACGGCGCCAGCCACAGCGCCGCGGCGAGGGCGATCACGTAATGTGGCCGGTTGAGATGAAGCATCGAATTATTGTGCGCGTTTGCTCGATTGCGGCGGCTAACTTCCCGGTCCCTTGCCGGAATAAACCGGCAGGTAGCGGTTGGGCATCTGCAGGATGATCAGCGCCATTGACGTGGCGTACTCCTCGCTGAAATCGCCCGCCCAGGCGCCGGTGGCGCCGTTCTGCCTGCCGATCAGTTCGTCGCGGATCGCCGGATACCAGCTGGCCCAGTAGTCGCCGCCCGCCAGGAACATGGCCTGCACGGCGTAGTAGTTGCCGTAGTAGTAATGCCCCTCGTTCTGCTGCGCTGTTCCGGCGCGCGGGGTGAATTGCTTCAGATAATTCAGGCCGCGCTCGATTTCGTTTCCCTCGAAGATGCCGGCGTAGTAGAGCGACGCGATGCCGGCGGCGGATCGCGGGAACCCGCTGCCGCCGCTACCGCCGTTATTCGCGGTGTAGCTGAAGCCGCCGTCCTGGTTCTGGCAGTGCCGGACGTATTGAATGGATTTGTCGATGACTTCCTTCTCGACCTTGATTCCCGCGTCGCGTGCCGCGCGCAGCGCCATCACTTCGCAGATCGTCACGCTGATGTCGGCGTCATAAGGCACCGGCTGATAGCGCCAGCCGCCTTCGGGGTTTTGCGTGCGCTGGATGAGCCGGACCGCGCGCTGCAGTTTCTCTTTTACGTTCTCATCGCCGGTCATCCCGTAGACTTCGCCGAGGAAGAGGGTCGCGAAACCGTGACCATACATCGGGCTGGAGCCCGCGTCGTTGGTAACCAGCCCGGACTCGGTGCAGCTGGCGAGGATGAAATCGAGGCAGCGCTGCACTTCTTTGCCGTAACGTCCGCGGCCCGGCAGGTTGCCGGCCTGCATGAATGCCAGACCCGCCAGAGCGGTGATCCCCGCATGGTTCGAGTAGCCGCTCTGCGAAAAGTTGGTGCCGCTCTGCCGCGTGGCAAGCCAGCCGAGGCCTTTTTCAACGGCGACCTTTTGCGCGGCGGTGATCTCATCGCCGCGGACCTTGTTGGGCTGATCGGACAACGCTCCGCTCGGCGTGCGCGGATCAGCAGCCAGCGCGGGCGAAGCGGCCAGCGCGGCGGCCAATGCGAGGGGCAGAAACTTTCCAGGCAGCCGGCGCCTCATCGCTCCGCCGCCTTCTTCGAAAGAGTCAGGTAGTAATCGTCGACGAGCTTCTGATACTTCTTGATGACCGTCTCGCCGCCGCTCTCGACCACCGCCTGACGCACGCGCTGACTGAGTCCGCCCCACTCGGTGGCCTTTTCCTGGATTTCCTTCCGGAGGTCGGCCTCGGGGTCGCCACTTCCGCTCGGCGTTTCGGAAACCGCGGGCGTTTGGCCGCCAGTCTTCGGTGTGCCGGGCTTCGGAGTGGCCTTGGCGATCTTCTGCGGGCTATTGGGATCGCCGGGCTTCGGCGGCCCTTGCTTGGGACCCGGCTTGGGCTTGCCATTGGCCATCTGCGCCTGCTGCTTCTTGGCCAGATCGATTAGCAGATCCATGTCCTTCAGGATGCGCTCCTGGATCTTTTGCGTGGTCTTCCCGGGATCGGTATTGAGCGCGAGCCGCTGCCGCGAGCGCGCCATCCGGTCGCCGGTCAGCTTCACATTCGACGTGAGCGTTTCCTCTTCGACCTTGCCTTCCACTAACTCTTTTTCCAGCTCCTGGTCCTCGATGGCCTGGTCATCCGCTTCTTCGGGCAGCTGGTTTTTGTTGTCGGGCTCCGCGTCCAGTTTCAGCTTGCCGCCTGAAGACTGTTGCAGCAGCCGATCGAGCAGCCCGCGCAGCTCGCCCTGCCGGCCGCCGAGCGCGAGAAGCTTCTCGTTGTCTTTCACCTTTTCGGCGTCGATGGTCTTCGTGCTTTTGTTGACCGCTTCCTGCAACTGCTTGAGCAAACGCAACTCTGCTTCGCTGGGCATCGCGACCTTGCATTCGCACTGCCCCCCACCGCCGCCGCCGTTCTTGGGATCCTCGAATTTGCCCTGCTTCTTGGTTTGAACGAGGCTGGCGATCATCGCCTGCAACTGTTCTTCAATGCGCGCCTGCTCCGCCTGGGTGGGCTTGCCGGTGACGGGTTTGGCGAGGTCGTCTTTCACTTCGTCCATCGACCTGACGATGTCTTTGTTGGCCCAGACGTAAACGACGCTCTTGAGCGCGCTAAGCTTCTCACCCAGTTCGCCTGCGATCCTGGCGAGCTCGCCCTGAATGCCGGGCAACTGGCCAAGCCGCACCGCAACCTCGCGCGGCAGCGAGCCGGCGGGATCCTTCTGCGTGCCGTCGATCTTGATCGTCTCTTCATCGAGCTTCTGCTGTTTTTCGAGCAGCTTCACGTACGCCTGGCGGATCGACTCCTGGTCCTGGCTCTCGAGGTCCTTTTTCACTTCGTTGAGCTTCTTGTCGATCGCTTCCTTGGCATCCGCCAGCGCCTTCAGGGCGTTGACCTGCGGGGGCTCGTAGGCGTCCGGGAGCTTGCTGTCGCGCAAGTGCACGATCGCTCGCTCCATATGCCCGGCGGCCTCGGTCAGGCGGCTTGAAGGGGCCGGGTCGGGCAGCGCCTCGGTGGTTTTGGCGATGTCGCGGGTATTTCGCTCGGTCTGCTCCTGGGACGCTGAAAGCTGTGGCACCGTGGGCGGCGCCGGCAGCTTGTCGAGCTCGCGATTCGCCTGCACAAGCAGCTCGTCGCGCTGCACGGTTTCCATGTCCTTGATCTTCTTCGGGTCCTGGATCGCCAGGTTGTCGAGGTTGTGCCCCGCCTGGCGGCGGATGAGCTCCGCGACCAGCTTCTGCACTTCTTCCAACTGCTTGGCGAGCTCCTCGAGCTTGCGCCGCTCTGCTTCCTTCAGCTTCTGCAGCATCATCTCGATGCCCAGGTCCACCTGCTTCTGTGCGTTCTGGGCCTGCGCTTGCTGGTTCTGCTGCATCGATTTCGCCGACTGCTGCTGCTGGCCTGGAACGTTCTGCCCCGCCTGCGCCGATTGCTTCATGGACTCCGACGTCGGCGGATCCGACTTCTGCGTCTGCTCGCTCTTCTTCTGCAAGTCGCTCAGCAGGGCCTCCATGCGCTTTTGAAGATTGGCCTGCTGCTTGCTCAACTCCTCGAGCTGGTCCTTCTGCTGTTTCGTCAACTCCTCCGGCTTTTTGCCGAGCGTTTGCCTGGAAGCATCGTTGAACTTCTTGCTCAGCGCCTCCTGTTCCTTCCGGATCTCCTGAAGCTTCTGGATGATCTCGGGCAGCGTGCCGAAATCGCCGAGCTTCTTCATCGCCGACTCGAGCTGGTCAGCCGACTGCTGCTCCTTGTCGGAGGCCTTGCCCAGGGTGCTGGCCTGCTGCGCGGCCTTCTGCTTTTGTTCATTGGCGGCCGCCTTGGGATCGATGGGCTGGTCCTTGGCCTGGTTGAGGTTCTTGGTCGCGTCCTTCATCGGACCATCGGATGTCTGCTCCAGTTGCTTGGCGACATCCTGAGCGGCCTGCTTCGCTCCGCCGTCGGGGGATTTATTCTCCTGCATTCGCTGGGCAAGGTCGCGCAGCTTCTGTGCCGCCTGCACGGTCTGTGAGGCGGTGGTGCCCTGCTGGTTGACGAGCCGTTCGGTGGCCGTCTTGTCAGCGTCGTCGAACTTCTGCCGCTCGAGCGTGCCCTTTGCGAGCGTGTCGGTGTCCTGCTTGGTGCGGAGCTCGCCCTGGCGGATCTGCGTCAGCTCCTGATGGATCTGCTCCATTCTCTGCTGGACCACTGCAGTCCACTGGTCCTGGCTGATGATGGTGATGCGCAGCCGGCCGCTGGGAACGAAGGAATGCTCGTTGCTGTTGAGTTTGTAGTTATCCTTCACCTGAATGAAGTACTCCAGCACGTCGCCGGGCTTGAGGGCGCCGAGGGAGTCCAGCTTCCAGTGATGTCCCAGCCCGAAGCGCTTCCGCTCGGCTTTGTCTTCCCCGCGCGTCCAGTTGATTCCCGGCTGCGGAACGGCCGTCGCCCCTTTGACGAGATCGATCACCCACTTGTTTTTGTCGGGCGCGTTCTTGTCGACCGACTCCCCGCCGAGGCGCTGCACGACCAATTGAACGGCGTCGATGCCGTAGTCGTCTTCGGCCGATGCCTTGATGTCGAACTCCGCATTGGGCGTGCGGTCTTCGCTGCGCCGCGGCTCCTCGATCTGCACCGTCGGCAGGATGTCGTCGCGAACGATCAGCTCATATTCCTGCCCGTTGGTGTTCTGGAAATTATCCGTGTCGGTCGCGTGGACATTGAACCGGAGCGAGTGGCCAGGCGCGAGGTGAGCGGTCGCGCGGTTCGCCAGGGGGCGCTCCCAGATCACCGCGAGAGGCCTCGGCTCTTCGGCCGGCCGGGTCGTCGGCGGCTGCTTCGCCGGCTCCGCGGCCGTCACCAGCGCGAGATCGACGGGCTGGGCCATGTCCAGTGGCTTGTTGAAATCGATGACAAGGTCGACGGTAGCGCCCGCAGCCAGCACCGCGGGCCGCTCGCTCAGCACGACGGTGCTGACATCGCGCCCGGCATAGGCAGGCGGGGTGATGCGCGCTTCAATGTGCGCGACGTCGAGCCGCGGGACGATCGCCACCGGCTCGAGCAACATCTCGTCGTCGCCGGCGCGAATTTTGATCTGCAGCGAGCCGGCGGTTTTGCTCGGGTCGATGCGGGTGTCGAGGGCAGCGGTGTAATTCTTGCCCTCGCCGGGCGTCATCAACTGTTCCTGCCATGGCCCATCGTCGTATCGATAGAGAATCGTGGCGCGCCGCGGGGTGCCCTTGGTGAGGTGCATCTTGAGATCGACGCGCTGCCCCACCGGGACGCGCCGGGGAACATCGCCGATCAGCTGAATCTGCACCGACTTTGGCCAAGGCTGCCCGTTGAACGGAGTAAGCAGCCGCGAGGTCGCGATTCCGACGAAGCCCGGAAACTGCGCGTTCACAATGAGGGAAAGGGCGATGATCAGCAGCAGCGCGCCCATCCCTGCCGAAGCGGAATACCAGACGGGCTTCGTGTAGATCGCCGCGTCGAGGTTCAGCGATTGCGCCATTTGGGCGGCTTCGGTGACCACGCGATGTTTCATTCCCTCGGAGCCCGGGATGGGTTTGCCCTGGATGAAGTTGACGGTGCTGCGCAGGCGATCGTTGAACTGAGGGAAGGCGCCTTCGAGCCGGCCCGCGAGGTCGCCCAGGCTCAGCCTGCCCAGCGCCGGCTTCAAGACCCATCGGGTGAGCGCGTATCCGACTCCAGCGAGACACAATGCGATGAGGACAACGCGCGGCACCGCGGGAAGGTTGAGGTAGTAGTCGACGAGGACAGTGAACAGGAGCAGCGCCACCGCACAGGCAATCACCAGGCCGACGCCGAAGACGATGCCGAAGAGTTTCACCTTGCGGCGGAGCCCTTCGAGCGTTTGCAGCAACATGGTCGGCGGCATGGTGAACTCCTCTGATTCCCGGTTCGGTGGCAACCCGAGGGGCGGAACCGGCACCCTTATAATAGCCCGTACGCCTTACGTATTACCCATTCAATCGTGATGAGTAGCACAAAAATGACCATCGCCAGCGGTGCGTTCCACAATGGCTCGCTGGTAGGCACCCAGCGGATCACCGCGGCGCTCTGAATGAGCTCCGGTAGTCTGGCGCGTGCCTGGGCGTATTCCACGGCCTGCCCGCCGGTATCCTGAGCGACCCGGCTGAGCAGCGAGCGATTCACCTGCGGCTCGGCCAGCTCGAGCCTCGGGACGATCACCGGCAGCAGCAGTTCCATTGCCGCCGCCTCGGGGGTGATCGGCGGAAGATGCAGCGAGTATTTGCCCATGCGATCGGCACTGAACGACGCTGCGTAGAGGTCGCCCTGGCCTTCCTGTTTCTGCATTTTTTCGCTGCGAACGGGCTGGCCGTTCTCATCCCTCACTTCGACGCTGATCTCGGCCGGAAGTTGCTGGAGCAGAACCGGGTTGAGGACGCGGAGGCTGACTCGGATCTGCTCGCCGAGCACATACGCGGGCCGGTCGGAGGTGAACGTGAGTTGGCGCTGGCCCAGCTTTTTGCTGCGGGCGAGGTAGCGAAGCTGTTGCACCCAATACGTGTCGAAGATGCTTTCGCCAGTGTAGAAGCGCCAGCGCCAGGAATCGTCGATGCCGGAAAAGAGGGTTCGCCCGGCGCCATAGCGTCCCAGCACGAGCAGCGCCGCCTTGCGGCCGTCCGGGGCGATATCGGTTGGATGCTCGGCGTACACCTCGCCAACGCCCGGCTTGGCGGTGACGCCCTGGCAATACCAGAAGATCGGCTGCAGGTCATCGCGGATGTACTTCTCGTTCTGCGCGCGGTCGGCGAAGAAGCGGAAGATCGAGCTCGCGCCGCCTTCCTTGGTCAGGGTGGGCCGGAAGCCTTCGGTGATGACGCCGCCGGGGTCGGGCTGAACGCGGCCGATGTTGACCGGAATGATCGATTCGATGGGTGAGTTTCGGTATGCCAGAGGCGACCAGCGCGGCCCGGCCACCATTCCGAAACCGCCGCCCTTCTTTGAGACGAAGTCGCTCACCAGCTGAAGCTGCTGGTCAGTGAACTGACGTGGATCGACATCGCCGAACAGGACGACGTCATACACCATCAGCTCTTCGATGCTCTCGGGGAAGCGCTTGATCGCCCCAGGAAAGCCGGCCGCCTTGTCCTCGGGATCGCCCTCCTGGGCGAAGCCGAGGTCGGCGCTGGTAAGCAGGCAACTCACGTTCACCGTCTTGTCGCGAATCATCTCGTTCTTGATGTAGCGATATTCCCAGCGGGGATAGCCATCGACGTACAACACCGAAATCCTGGCGTCGAGAACGGCGATCTGCGAGGTGCGAATGTTATCGTCGTAGTCGATCTCGCCCGGCTGCCGCTCGACTTCGGCAACGATCTCCAGAGGCCCCATCGCCGCTGGCTTGAACTGCAGCTCCTGCTCGAACGGCTGATCGTTTTGAACCTGCACGGTCTGCTCGGCAAGCCTTCCGTCCTCGGTCTTCAGCGGCTGTCCGGTCTTCTTGTCCTTCAAGGTGAGCTTCACGGCGTGACCGGGCTCGTAGCCGGTGCCACGCACGGTCATTTTGAAGTTGACGATGTCGCCGACGAACGCACTCTCCAGCACGTTGACGCTCTGCACTTCAACATTGCGCGGCGCATTCTCGGAGCCCACCGCGACGGGGTAGACGCGAACGCCGTAACTCTTGAGCAGCTTGAACGCCTCGGTGAGCGGCTGCGCGGGGGTGTCTCGACCATCGGTGATGAGCACCACGCCGGCGAGTCGCTGGCCCTGCAGATCGTGAAGCACGGTTAGCAGGGAGGGGACGACCTGCGTCGTGCTGCCGTTTGGCTCGATACTCGCGATGGCTTGCAGCACCGACGGATCGATCGGCTTTTCTTTTTCCGGCGCAGGTTTGTCGCCGGAGACCGGCTCGCCGGTTATCGCGGCGCCCAGGTCTTTTGCGTCACTGTCGAAGCGGTAGAAGCGCAACTGGTGGACCCGGGCCAGTTGTTTCAGGAGCGTCTGGTTGTCGCCTGTGAGCAGGTCGAGGGCCGCCTGCATGCGCGTCGAGCCGGGACGTTGCGCCTCGGCGTCGGGGACATTCATGCTCAGGCTGTCGTCCACGAGGACCGCCACGATGGATGGATCGCTGTGCGTCTGCCCCAGCGTGAGGACGGGCTGGTTGAGCAGAAACAGGACGAACGCAAGCAACAGGCCGCGCAGGACGCCGAGTGTGATTCGCGACTTCCGCGAGCGGCCTTCACGCCAGTAGACGTAAACCACCAGCGACAGCGCCAGCAGACCCAGCACAACGTTCCAGACCGGCGTCCAGGTCGGCGCGCCCAACCACATCGGGTTGAACTCCAGGCGCATCTCACCCTGGCGGCTGAGGAAGCCCTTGTGAAGTCCGAGGATGATCTCGATCAAGCGCTGCATGAATGCTCAGACCGTCTCCCGCACCACCTGCGAGCGGCGGAAATGTCCGAACCGCATCGCCATGAAACATTCCAACGCGAGCAGGGTGAGCACCGCGAAGGCCATCACCTTCCAGCCGAAATCGTTCCCGCCCTGGTTCAGCGAAGCCTGCAAGGGCAACTCTGCGCCGTGTAGAGCGATGTCCGCATCGCCGAGCGCTTTTTTCAGCGCTTCGTCGGGGACCGTGCGGACATCCGCCTCATTGGCCGGAACATTCACCGCGATCGGAATTTCGGCGGTCCCGGTCTTCAGCTTGTATTCGCCCGGCCGCTCGAGCGGCGCGCTGCGATACATCGCGACGCCGTTGCGGCTTTCCGACGTCATGAGGACGGGTTGGCCCGCCGAATCCATCAGCGTCGGTGCGCCGGCGAGGCGGATGCTGGCGGGGATCTCGAGCGACTGCCCGGCGGAAAGATTCATCCAGTAATCGCCGGGGCGCACGGAGCCGGCGAGCAGTTCCTGCATGAGCGTCACATATGCCATGCGCACCGGAAGCGTGGTCCAGTCGGCGTTGGCGCTGGTGGAGAAGAAAAGGACGCGGCCCAGCTCGAGGGAGTGAACCGTGATCGCCGGATCAGGCAGACGCTTTTCACCGGGCTTGCTCCCCTCGGCGGGCTGATAGTTCAGCACGCGCTCGACGGGAGAACTGGCCGGCACTTCGACCCGCCAGTAGTCGAACACCTGGGCAGTGTCGAGTCCGGAGTTTTCCTGGTTGGCAAATACTCCCAGGTACGGGTGCGGCACGCCCTTGGGCTTGAAGTCGAAGAAGAAGCCTTTTTCGTCGGAGTGCACCGGCGGGCCGACCATCGGACCGGGGAGAAGCTTGCGCGGCAGCAGCTCCTTGTTGTAATTGTCGCCGTTGACGAGGTCGCCCATGAAGAGCATGAGCGTGCCGCCCTGCTTGACGAAGGCTTCCAGCTGCCCAGCGGTGGTGGACGGAACTTGCGCGACATTGGCCAGGAGCACCGCGCTGTAGTTGGTCAGGACTTTATTCCCGAGCTCCAGGTCGCTGATCAACTCCGGCTGCACGTAGCTGTCGCTCTTGGCCTGTCCCGGCCCGGAATCTTTCGTGGGCGCTAGTGCAACCTGCAGAAAGGCGCCGGAACCTTCGAGTGGCGTGATGCCGCGCTTCCCCTCGACGATCAGCACCTTCAGCTCGGAGGCCACGTCGATGACGCGATAGCGCGTGTTGTCCGCCGGCAGCGGATCCTTGCCCGCGAGAGTTGCCTGCACCACCTGGGGGCCGCCGCTCTTGAACGCGTAGGACCCGGTGCTCGGGGCGCTGTCGGAATCGAGCTTTAGAGGCTGCCCGGCCTGCAACGGGCGATCATTGATCGACCATTCGAGAGCGGAATCAGGACCGGCCCCGAAGCCCTTCGCGTCAGCGGCGAATTCCGCCATGAACTTCGTGTTCACGAGGTTGTCCTTCGGCCGGATCTGCAGGACCGCCTGGTTCCACTGGTTTTGTCCCTGAGACAGATTGAAGTGAGAAACGCGATAGATCTTCGCCAGCTCGGGCCCGAGCTGTTTGAGCGAGGTCGATTGGTCGCCCTCCCATGCGCTGCGCGTGGCGTCGGTGAGCAGATAAAGGCTCTTGTCGGGTTGGCGCGATTCCCTCTCCGCAATCTCCAGCGCCTTCTGCATGGCGCCCGCCAGATCCGTTGCGCCATAGGCCTGCTGGATTCGGTCGACCGCCTGGCGTGCGGCCTCCAGGTCATAACCAGGCTTTTCAATTACTGCCCGCGCGACGGGCGAGGTCGTGATGATCGAGACTGCCTCGCCGCCGCCCGAGAGTTGGTCGATCAAGCCCTTGGCGAGCTTCTTCGCCTGGTCGAGGTGCGTCTTCGCGTCGGGGCGGTCGACCGCGTAGGCCATCGAGTAACTGTTGTCGATCACGATGACGCTGAGGCCCGCGTGCCCGCCGAGCATCGAGAGCGCGCCATTCTGGCAGCCAACCGGGCGCGCCAACGCCAGGCCGAGCAGCGCGAGCACGAGGCAGCGGGTCACGAGCAGAATGAGCTGCTCGAATTCCAGCCGGCGGCGGTTCTTCTTCAGCGCGCGCAGCAGGAACTCCATGGCCGCCCAGGTGACGGTTTTGAACCGGCGGCGGTTCAGGATGTGGATGACGATCGGGATGCCGACGAGCAGCAGCCCGGCCGCCACGAATCCGGGGGCCATGAAGAATGCGAGCGTTGGATGAAACGGCTGAGTCAATACACTTTTCCCGCGCCGTCAGGCGCGTGTAAATGCGACGTTTCTTTACTTGATGCTCGCCGCCCGCGTGGCCAGGAAGCCGCTCAGGGCGACGTCGAGCGAATCGGCCGTGTTCATGCGGGTGAAATCGACGCGCATGCCGCGGCAGAGCTTGCGGAGATCCGCGGTGAACGACTGCAGTTCATGCAGGTACGCCGCCCGCAGCGCCTGCGGCTCCGTGAGCAATTCGCCCAGTTCCTCCAAGCCCTTGAAGAGGGTGGTGCCCTCGAACGGGAACTCGATCTCCAGCGGATCAAGGATCTGAAACGCCATCACTTCATGCTTCTTGAAGCGCAGATGCCGCAGGCCCTTCTTGATGCTTCCCAGATCGTCGAAGAAGTCCGACAGCAGAACGATGAGGCTGCGATGCGTAAGCTTTTCCGCGAGTTGATCGAGAATCCGGCCCGTGTTTGTCTTCTTCAGACGGGGCACGAGGGTCAGCTCGTGCGTCAGGATTTTCCATTGACCGGGAGTGTTACTCGGCTTGATGAAATGCTTCAGGTCGTTGTCGAAGATCGCCAGCCCGACCGAATCCTGCTGCTGAATTGCCATGTACGAGAGCGATGCGGCGATCGCCGTCGCGTGGTCGTACTTGCTCCAGGTCTGCTTACCGGATCCGACGGAGCTGAAGGCCATCGATTCGCTGGCATCGACGATGCAGATGAGGTGCAGGTTTGTCTCTTCCAGGTACTGCTTGAGATAGATCTTGTCGGTCTTGCCGAAGACCTTCCAGTCGACATGGCGGATGTCGTCGCCTTGGACGTATTGGCGGTGCTGGGCGAACTCCACCGAAATGCCCTGGTAGGGCGAGCGGTGCATGCCGGTCATGAGTCCTTCGACGATCAAACGGGCGCGCAGATCGAGGGAATTGATCCGCGCGAGCGTGCGCGGGTCGAGGTAGCGGCGGTAATCGGTCGCGATCTCGGTCATTGGCAGACGTCGCTCGCCCGGGAAGACAATCATCGATGTCGAGCGCTCGGGCGGGGTTCGCTCGTCCTAGGCCGCCGGCTGGTCGCGCATCAGCTTGGCTGTTGTCTTGTCGAGCTCGTCGTACTGCTGTCGTGGGATGAAGTCGATCAGCTTCTTGACGATGGTGTCACCCTTGATGCCCTCCGCTTCGGCGTTGAAGTTGGTGACGATCCGGTGTCGCAGCACAGGGTAGGCCACCTGACGAATGTCTTCGGTGCTGACGTGATAACGGCCTTTAAGCAGCGCACGCGCCTTACCCGCGAGGATCAGGTACTGGCTGGCGCGCGGGCCGGCGCCCCAGCCGACGTAATCGTTGACGAAATCGGGGCAGTTGCCTTCCGAGCGCCGGGTAAGCCGGGAGAACTGAAGCGCATAACGTATGACGTGGTCCGCCACCGGCACCTTGCGCACGATTTCCTGGAGCTGAATGATCTCGTCGCCGCTGAGGATGTGCTGCAGGTTGATTTCCCGGCTCGTCGTGGTGAGGCGGACAATCTGGAACTCCTCGTCCTCGGTCGGGTAGCCGACGTTGATGTTGAACATGAACCGATCGAGCTGCGCTTCGGGAAGCGGATAAGTTCCTTCCTGCTCGATGGGGTTTTGCGTGGCGAGCACGAAGAACGGCTGCGGGAGCTTGTGCAGCTTGCCGCCGGCCGTCACCTGATGCTCCTGCATCGCCTCGAGGAGGGCAGCCTGGGTCTTGGGCGGCGTACGGTTGATTTCATCGGCGAGGATCACATTCGCGAAGACGGGACCGCGGACGAAGCGAAGGCCCCGCAGTCCGGTCGACTTGTCTTCCTCGAATACCTCGGTGCCGGTGATGTCCGACGGCATGAGGTCGGGAGTAAACTGGATGCGGTTGAAGCTGAGGCCGAGCGTTTTGGCGAGGGTGGAGATCAGCAGGGTCTTGGCGAGGCCCGGGACGCCCACCAGAAGAGCATGGCCCCGGCAGAAGAGCGCGATCAGCAGTTCCTCGATGACCGCCTCCTGGCCGACGATGACCTTGCCAAGCTCGGCGCGCATGTTGTGATAGCCCTGCTGGAGCTTTTCAACGGAGGCGAGCTCCTCGGCGGCAAGATCTGTTGCCTGCGGCTGGACTAAACCGATCGTCGATTCGGACATGCGGCACTCCTAAAATGATGGGCGGAAGGTGAGGCGTGCGGCGCGGCACATCTTCCCCGCGGCCTGACCTCGATTTTACCGCCAACCGCCACCCGTAGTATATAGACGCCTCGGGGACGCCGAAGTTTCAATGCCCGAGCTTCCCGAGGTCCAAACCGTCGTCCTAACGCTAAAGCCCAGGGTGCTGGGTCAGACGATCCGAGCCGTCGATTTACGACGCAGCGACATCCTCTGCCCGAAAGGGTTGGACCTGAGCGCGTGCCTGGTTGGACGGAGGATTCAATCGCTGCAGCGACGGGGAAAGCGCATCGTTTTTGGGCTCGACGACGGCAATCAATTCTATGTGCACCTGGGAATGACGGGGCAGCTGACCATCGTGCCGCCGGACCAGCCTGCGCCGCTCCACACGCATCTGGAGCTTGACCTCGGAACCCGGCGATTGAGGTTCCGCGATCCGCGGCGTTTCGGTGGGATCTGGTGGCTGGGGAGCGAGCCATGCGACCATGGGATGGGACCGGAGCCACTCGAGTTGAGGCCGGCGCAGCTCGCGCGGCGGCTGGCGCGCACCACGCGTGCGGTCAAAAATGCGCTGCTGGATCAGCGCGTCGTGGCGGGGCTGGGAAATATCTACGTGGACGAGTCGTTGTTCGCCGCTGGGATTCACCCGCTGGCGCCTGCCAACCGGCTCTCACAGGAACAAATCGCGCGCCTGAACCGCGCGATCAAAACAACCCTCCGCAGGGCGCTGCGGCACCGCGGAAGCAGTTTGCGCGATTACGTCGACGCCGACGGCGCGTCGGGAGGCTTCCAGAAGCTGCACCGCGTGTACGACCGGGCTGGCAAGCCATGTCGCGCCTGCGACACAGCAATCAAACGGATCGTGCTCGGCGGCCGATCGACGCATTTCTGTCCCCATTGCCAGCCGAAGGTCCGCAGGCGCCCGCGCTCGCTGAAATTGAAGACGTAAACGAAAGGTCACAAGAGAGACGCGCTCCGTTACCATGCGGCGCGTGACGCAACCGCTCCTGCCGGCCGGGCCGGCCCATGCAAGGTCGAAGCCGCGTTACCCGATCAGTTGGCGGAGCGTCACGCTCGGGCTCGGCAGCGCGATCCTCATCTGCGCCCTCACCCCTTACAACGATTACGCGCTCAACAACACATTCCTGA
The DNA here is from genome assembly GCA_038204465.1 of Tepidisphaerales bacterium. Classification (GTDB taxonomy): domain Bacteria; phylum Planctomycetota; class Phycisphaerae; order Tepidisphaerales; family Tepidisphaeraceae; genus JBBRCX01. Next base: position 13,552 of record JBBRCX010000022.1, read on the forward strand.
TTGGGAACAACCTGCCGCTCGGCGTCATCCTGCTGATCGTAGGATTCGTTCTGCTGGTCAACGCCCCGCTTCATCGCTGGGCGCCGCGCTGGGCCCTGGGCGCTGGAGAGCTGAGTGTGGCCCTGTCGATGGCGCTGGTGAGCTGCACACTGCCGAGTAGCGGATTGATGCGCTACTTTCCGGCATCTCTGGTTATGCAGTTCTGGCACGCACGGGCCAACGGTGAATTTGCCGCACTGCTCCAAACGATGGATGTGCCGCACTGGATCTATCCAAACTTTCGGGGCCGCACGCTCGCGGAGTGGATGAACGACCCGGTGATGCTGGGCTACCACACCCGCTGGACCGGCTACGGGCCTCCTCCCTATGCGGCGTGGCTGCGGCCGGCGCTCACCTGGGGGATCTTCACCTTTTCCCTGTACGGCGCGCTGATGTGTCTGCTGGCGATTGTCCGCCGGCAATGGGTGGAGAACGAGCGACTGGCCTTTCCACTCGGACAGATCTATCTCGCGCTCATCGAGGAACCTGCGCCGGGACGGGGCTTGAATGCAACGCTGGCGCGCCGCAGTTTCTGGGTCGCGTTCACCTGCATCTTCCTCCTGCACATCTGGAACGGCTGCCATCTTTACTGGCCGACCTACGTGCCGGAGATCCCGATGTATTACGACCTCACGAAGCTGCTCACGGAGGAGCCGTGGTCGTGGCTCGATTGGAAGGTGAAGGACAACGCGGTGTTCTTCACTGTCGTGGGCGTCACCTATTTCCTGCCGGGCGCGATCTCCTTCAGCCTGTGGTTCTTCGTGATTATCTATCAGCTGATCCATATCACGCTGGGCAAAGCAACCGGCTCGCCCATCCTTTGGGGACAGGGGGACGAGCACATCGGCGGCATCCTCGCCTTTGCCGCTGCGCTCTTCTGGATCGGAAGACATCACTGGCTGCTGGTGGTCTCGCAGGCGGTTCGAGGGGAGCGCAAGGGCGAGCCTTCGGGGCGATACCTTTCATACCCGATCGCGTTCTGGGGATTGGTTGCATGCGCCGCGGCGATGACGGCATGGCTTTGCCTGGCCGGTTGCACTTTCCTGGGCGCCGCGGCCGCCGTGGTCGTTCTCCTGATGCTCTTCGTGGTGATCACGCGCATCGTGGCGGAGGCGGGGATGGTGCACAGCCAGTTGTCGCTGCCGCTCTATCGGCCGTGGCAGGTGCTGGCGCACGCGGGACTGGGGCACGCGGTGCCGGTGCAGACTTTCTATGTGGAGAGCATCGTCCAGGCGACGCATTACGACTTTCGCGAGGTGATGCCCGTCTATGCGTCGCACGGGATGAGGGTGATGGATTCAACTGCCTTTGGGGGCCGCTCCAGCGACACCTACCTTCGCGGCGAGCGGCGGCTGGGCCGGCGGTTCATCGGGCTCCTGATGCTGACCTTACTTGTCGGCTACGTCGTGAGCTTCGCCAGCACGCTGTGGACCGAGTATCGCTACGAAAGCGCTCAGGACCAGGAACATCGGACTCCGATCAACTACTGGGGCGCCTGGGAGATCCAACGCGAGCACATCCTGAACCCGACGCTGCAATATCAGAAAGGAACGTATAACTACCTTCACAGCCCCACGAAGCACGTCGCCATTGGATTCACCGTGACCGCACTGTTGGCGCTGGGGCGGTGGCGCTTTGCGTGGTGGCCGTTTCACCCGATCGGCTTCCTGATGATGAACACGTTCCCGGGGCAGCACCTGTGGTTCAGCATCATGATCGGGTGGGCCGCCAAGACGCTCATGGTGCGCTTCGCCGGCGTGCGCGGATACGTGCGCGGCAAGCCGTTCTTTCTCGGGCTCATCGTTGGCGAGAGCGTTGCCGCCGGATTCTGGCTGGTGATGGGGATCGTCTTGAGCCGGATGGGAGCGCGTTATTTTCCGGTGCACATCATGCCGGGATAAATCGGCGCTCACTTTTGCGCCGGAGCATCGGTCTTTGGATTGGCCGCGGGCAGCGGACACTCCTTCGGCAGCCGCAAATAGAACTTCGAGCCGGTCCCCGGTTTCGACTCCGCCCAGAGCTTTGCGCCCAGCACCTCGGCCGCTTGGCGGGCGATCGAGAGGCCCAGCCCGACACCCGGCTGACCGTACGTTTCGCCGCGGACGAAGGGGGCGAACAATTCGGAGAGCTTGGACTCGTCGATCCCCGGCCCGTCGTCACTGACGCCGAGCCTCCAGCCGTCGCCGTCCACGCCAGCGGTGAGACGGACTTCGCCCTCGGAGGTGTACTTGATGCCGTTGGCGACGAGATTCTGAAGGATCAGCGTGAGCAGTTCCTTGTCAGAGCGGACGTCGCCGGCGCCATCCGCATCGGAGCGCAGCTCGATGCCTTTGTCCTTTGCCTGGTAGGCAAATTGAGCCGAGATTTCGGAGATTAGATTCTTCAGGTTGATCGGCCCGGGCCGCACCTGGACCTTCCCCTTGCGGAAGCGCTCGGCGTGAAGGAACCGATCCATTGTTCCGACAGTCTCGAAGATCTGCCGGCGAATGACGTCCAGGTCTTCGATAGACTCTGCAAACCGCGGCTCCCTGACCAGTTCGCGCTTGATCACCTCGATCATGAGGAACACGCCATTGAGCCCGCCGCGCAGATCGTGCGAGAGAAACGAGAGGTACTTGCTCTGCGCCTCGGTGGCGGCCACAAGCTGCTTGTTCTGATGTTCGACGAACTGCACCGCCGCCCGCCTGGCCGCGACGTCCAGGCCGGCATTGAGCGCGACGACCTCCGCCGCATCGGGTCGGCGGCGGAGTTGCTGCATGATCTCCTCGACGACGATCGGCCGCAGCATCTGGTATTCCACCAACAGTTCGTTCAGGTTGAAGCTCTGGTGAAACCGGGTGGTGCCGTGCGAGCTGGAGATGTCCACCAGTTCCTGCGTCGGGTGCGGCTGATCAGACTCCAGGGCCTTGGCAACCTGCTCCAGGACTTTAGGGATGTCGTCTCGAAGCTGCTCGAAGGTCAGTTGATCCGCCATGGGAAGCGTTTCGCGCACCATCGCTCCCCAGCGCTGAATAATGCGCTCGGAGCGAGCCCTAAGTGCCGCCGCCAGCTCAGGAAACGGACGTCGGGACAGCAGGTCAAGTGACGGATTCTCCATAACCCTGATTGCTCCCAGAACCCTGAAGGTCGGCGGCAAAGTGGGACCGGCAGCGCCCCTCCCGCTTCTGTCCTTTCGACACTTCGGCCGCTTCGCAGGTTAGCTCGAAACCCCCGGCGGCACGAGAATTAAATCACCAGCCAACACCGCCGAGCCCGGGCCAAATTGTTGCAGCCGAAGGGGGGAAATCAAGCAGAACCGCATGAGAAATTTCAGAAAGGTGCTTCCGGCGGGCGCCAGCAGATGGACGGGCGCCGTGCGCCCGTTATTTCTGGTGCGTTCGGCCGCATCGCTCCGATACCGCTTCCACACCCGACGTGCTGACGCACGCTTACCCCAGCAGTCTCGCCGCCTTGCTCACCGTGATCTGCTTGTCCCGGACGCGCGTCATCAACTCCAGACGCAACCGCTCCTTCGCGCTCATCGTTAGTGCTCCGATTCGTCCCGTCTAACACGAGACTCCGCGGTGACACTTCTATTGCACAACGGGGGTTGACATTTCTGTTTTACATTCAACGCCTTGCCCGGCTCGCTTGCGACATCCGGGCGGCGTCCATATACTTTGAAGTTCGCGCTGTGGGGCGGGTGGTTCGTCCCGCGCGAGCGGTAAAGTGGCTGCGGCGCAGCGTGGGCGCCGCTGGCTTTTTTTGCTCCACGTGTTTTCAAAAAGGTCGGGCGGCGGGGCCGCCCCATACGGTCCTATGGTCGATTACAACCTGATCAATTCCCTTGGCAACATTGACGACGAAGTGAACTCCGCAGTCGCGACCGCGCTGGGCGACGCGGCGGATGATCTGAGCAAGCTGGTGAGCGGCGACGAGGTGCAGGACTTCACCCCGGGCGCGATCATCAAGGGCCGCGTCAGCAGCGTCGTCGGCGACGATTTCGTGGTGGAGTTGGGCCTCAAGAGCGAGGGCATCCTCGATCGCACCGAGTTCGACGAACCGGCCAACGTAAAACTGGGCGACGAAGTCCGCGTGCTGCTGGAGGACGTCGAAGGCGACACCGGGTTGGTGAAGATCTCCAAGCGCAAGGCAGATCGTATCATCAACTGGGAAGCGATCATGAAGTCGAAGAAGGAGGGGGACCCGGTCAGCGGCAAAGTCACCAAGAAAATCAAGGGCGGGCTGCTGGTGGACATCGGCGTCCCCGTCTTCCTTCCTGCCAGCCAGGTGGACATCCGCCGGCCAGGCGAAATCAGCGACTGGATCGGGCGGCAGATCGACGCGCTGATCCTGAAGATCGACGAAGAGCGCCGCAACATTGTCATCTCCCGCCGAAAGATGATCGAGCAGCAGCGCGAGGAGATGAAGCGCAAGACGCTCGATGGGCTTTCCATCGGCGAGGTGCGCAAGGGCATCGTCAAGAACATCGCCGACTTCGGCGCGTTCATCGACCTCGGCGGCATCGACGGGCTGCTGCACATCACCGACATGTCGTGGGGCCGGATCAACCACCCGAGCGAGATGCTCAAGATCGACCAGGAGGTGGAGGTTAAGGTCCTGCAGATCGACAAGGACAAGGAGAAGATCGCGCTGGGCCTCAAGCAGAAGGACGCGAGCCCGTGGGAGAACATCGAGACCAAGTATCCCGTCGGCAGCGTGCGCGATGCCGAAGTGGTCAACATCATGTCGTACGGCGCATTCTGCAAGCTTGAAGAGGGCGTCGAGGGCCTGGTGCACATCAGCGAGATGAGCTGGACCAAGCGCATCAACCACCCGAGCGAGGTCGTCACCCAGGGCCAGCCGGTGAAGGTGAAGGTGCTGGAGATAAACAAGGACAAGCAGGAAATCTCGCTGGGCATGAAGCAGGTCGAGGAGAATCCCTGGGAGCGCGTGGCGGAGAAGTATCCGCCCGGCTCGGTGGTAGAAGGCAAGGTGCGGAACATCGCCAACTACGGCGCATTCGTGGAAATCGAAGAAGGGATCGACGGCTTGCTGCACGTCAGCGACCTGTCGTGGACGAAGAAGATCGGCCATCCCAGCGAAGTGCTGAAGAAGGGCGAGAGCGTTCGCGCCGTGGTGCTCAGCGTCGATCAGGAGAAGCAGCGGATCGCGCTGGGCCTGAAGCAGATGCAGGAAGATCCGTGGACCACCGTCATTCCGGCCAACTACCGCGCGGGCCAGGTCGTTCGCGGCCAGGTCACGAAAATTGCCAACTTTGGCGTGTTCGTCGAATTGGAGCCGGGCCTGGAAGGTTTGCTGCACATCAGCGAGATCAGCGACCAGAAGATCGAGAAGCCGGAGGATCAGCTCAAGGTGGGGCAGGACCTCGAGGTCAAGATCCTTCGCGTCGACAGCGACGAGCGGAAGATCGGCCTGTCGCTCAAGCGCGCGCAGTGGGCCGCCGAGGAGCAGAACCGCGAAGATCAGCGGGCCCAACGCGCCGAGAAGCGCGGGCTCCGTGGCGGTCTGGAGGGCGGCGAAAACACCAGCGGGCTGGGTGACCTCAAGATCGAGGAGTAACTGCTTTTCCGATAACTAGCGAATTTTCAGGGCCGACCGGATTGCTCGGGCCTGATGCTTTTGGCAAACCGCTTTTTCATCGCGCGGCTGATAATCTGCTGTATCACCCCCTGTGCATCCCGCACATCCGGCATAGACCCACCTTCCGCCCCGCCGTTCATCTAAAAGCCAAGGCGCAGACTGGCAATGCGCCCGAAAGTCGACCTCCAACGGCGTCGATAGTTCTGCGGGAAGGGAGCACGGCGGCAGTCGCCTTGCATCGCCCCTGCCTCCGGAGAAGCGGCGCCTTACGTGCCACACGGGGCGTTCCGATAGTTCGCACAGCGAAAGCATTATGTCCACCGCCACCGTACAGAACGGCCTGCAACTGTATCTGAGCCAGATCCATGGCTCGGCCCTTCTCACGGGCGACGAGGAGAAGGCGCTGGCCCGGCGGATCATCAACGACAATGACCCGGAGGCGCGCGAGCACATGGTGCGATCGAACCTGCGCCTGGTGGTCAACATCGCCAAGCACTACGTCAACCGCGGGCTCTCGCTTCCGGACCTGATCGAGGAGGGCAACATCGGTCTGCTGAAGGCCGTCGAAGGGTTCGACCCCGACAACGGCTGCCGCTTCAGCACCTACGCCTCCTGGTGGATCAAGCAGGCGATCAAGCGCGCCCTGATCAACAGCGTGCAGCCGATCCACATTCCGGCCTACATGGTCGAGATGATGTCGAAGATGAAGCAGGCGACGCGCGAGGTGGAAGATCAGCTTGGCCGCCTCCCCACCACCGCGGAGCTCTCGGTGCACATGAAGATGTCGCCCAAGAAGCTCAACATCATCAAGAAAGCGGTGAAGGCCTACAACTCGCCGACGCAGTCGGGCTCGGATGACGGCGAACTCACGATCAACGAGCTCGTCGCGGACATCCACAACCCCGGCCCCGACGAGGAAGTCCTCGCCAACGATGAGCTGCACCACCTGAGCGAGCTGCTCGCGGACTTCGACGAGCGTTCGGTCAAGATCCTCAAGCTCCGCTACGGGCTGGAAGGTGAAGATCCCCTCACGCTCAAGCAAATTGGCGAGCGCATCGGCCTTACCCGCGAGCGCGTGCGGCAGATCGAGCACGAAGCGCTCAACAAGCTGCGCGAGGCCATGTCGGCTGAGTGATTGACGGAGCCCGCATGCCGCTCGGCCCGGCGGGCCACGCCTCCGGCCGCACCGCGAAAACTCTGGAACGCAGGTGCGCTCCACACTAAACTCGCGCGCATGCTAGATTCCCTGCAGCGCCTCCAGCAGCTCATCCGTCCGATTCCCGACTTTCCCAAGCCCGGCATCATCTTCCGCGACATCACCCCCCTGCTGGCCGATCCGTCTGGGCTGGCGCTGGCGATCGAACTCCTGGCCAATCCGTTTCGCGGGAAGAACATCGACCTCGTCGTCGGCGCCGAGAGCCGGGGCTTTATCTTCGGCACCGCCGTCGCCTGCTGCCTGTCGGCCGGTTTCGTCCTGGTTCGCAAGCCGGGCAAGCTCCCCCATACGCGGATCGCGATGACCTACGACCTGGAGTACGGCAAGGACACGCTGGAGATGCACTCCGACGCCATCGTCAAGGGCCAGCGCGTGCTGATCGTCGACGATCTGCTCGCCACCGGCGGCACCATGAAGGCCTGCTGCGACCTGGTGACCCAACTAGGCGGCGAGCTCGCTGGCCTCGCCGTCCTCATCGAATTGATGGGCCTCAACGGCCGAGAAAAACTTAAGCCCTACCCCGTCCACTCCGTCGTCCAATACGCCTGATTAACCCATTTCATCCTTCTGCATCGGTGTTTATCGGTGTTCATCGGTGGCGAAATCTTCTTCCTCTCCGGAGTGGCGAATCGGTCTTACAGAAATGCAACCGGCTCAAACTTCGCGCGCAGCACTTTCTGGGAATCGGCCTTCAGCCAGCGATCCAGCAGCGTCGCGTAGACCTGGCGAAAGTCGGTCGTGTATTTCAGGTCGCCGCCGACGAGGTCCGTGAGCGATGGATAAGCGCCGTACAGCCCGCCCTTTACTTTCCCGCCGATGACGAACATCGGCCCGGCGGCGCCATGGTCGGTGCCGTTCGAATCGTTCTGGGTGACGCGGCGGCCAAACTCGCTGAAGCACATCATGATGATCTTGTCGGCGAAGCCCTTCGCGCTCATGTCCTTCTGGAACGCGCCGACCGCCCGCCCCACCTGCGCCAGCAACTGCTCGTGCCCGTTCACCTGGTTTGCGTGGGTATCGAAGCCGCCGACCTGCGCGTAGAAGAGCCTCGTCGCAAGGCCCGCGGCAATGCATTGCGCGATGGTTCGCAGCTGCGGCCCCAGTCCCTGGCCGGGATACTCCGCGTCGGGCTTGTAACCAGCCGCCATCTTCTGGACGTTCTGTGCTGAAACGATCGCGTTGGTCGCCTGCCGCGAGAGAAACTGCAGCGCGGGAGAGGCCTCGCGCACAGCGTTCAGGTCTGATATGAGCCGCTGCTCCAGCGCCGCATCGAACGGCGTCGCGGGATCCGTGCGCACCTGGAAGTCCTGGATCGACTCGATCGACGGCACCGGCGCGCTGTCGGTCACCAGCGCCTGCGGCAGTTCGGGGCCGATGTTCATCGCCTGCATCGAGTGGTCCGTGCCGCGAGCGACGTGGTCGAGGTAATGGCCCAGCCAGCCGCGCGGCTCGTAGCCCTTCGGCTCGGCGGTGTGCCAGATCTCCATCGAGCGGAAGTGCGAGCGGTTCGGCTCGGGATAGCCGCAGCCGTTGATGATCGCCATCCTGCCCTGATCGAAGAGCGACTTGAACTCAATCAGGCCCGGGTTCAGTGCATAAGCATCGTTCAGCCGATGCATACGTTCTTTCAGGGCGATCTTCGGGCGGGCCTTAAGGTAGGTGTCATCTCCAACCGGCACGACCGTATTCAGTCCGTCATTGCCGCCGGTCCACTGGATCACGACGAGGATGTTGTCATTGCTGATGGCCGGCGCCGTCGCGGGTTCGGCGAAAGCGAAGCGCGACAGGAATGCCGGAACGGAGCCGGCGGTTGCGACGACGGCCAGCCCGGTCAGGCCCACCTGAAACATCTCGCGCCGGGATGGCGTCTTTTTTGCGTTCGATCTCATCTTCGAACTTCTCCGATCCTTCAAGCCGCTTCAGGCAAGCTGGAACTCCGGGGTCGACATGAGCAGATGCAGCACGCCGCGCACCTTGGCATTCAGCGTTTCGGCGTTGAGGGTGAACCTCACGCGCCCGTTCTCCCGATCGCGCTGCATGTAGACCGAGAGCCGGTCCTCGGCATTCTCGGGCAACTTGCCGTCCAGCAAAACGCGGGCGAAGTGCTCGACGATTTGATAGGGCTCTTCCAGCTTCTCTTTTTTCAGGGCCGCCAGCAGATCGATCTTCTTCGCAAACTCGTTGCCGCGCTGGGTGGCGATCGCCATGCCGAAGTTGAAGCGCTGCAATACGGTGTTGGCGTTGATCCACGCCTCCTCGCCACTCCAGCCCTTGACGGTCGGAGGGTAGAGCAGGTTCTGTCCCAGGCGGTTCATCCATTCGCGCGCGAACGTCGCCGCGGCGGTCCCGCCCACCGCGAGGAATCCGCTGACCACCAGTTCCGCCGGGCTCTTGAATTTGCTGCGATACGCCCATTCGCTGAAGAAGAGCCGGCTGCTCAGCATTTCGCGCAGGACCGGCTTGATCTCCCACTTGCAGGCGAGCAGGCGCTGGGCGTAATGCTTCACGTGTTCATCCGACGGCGCCGGATGGACAAACTCGCGCAACAGCTTGCGGCTGATGAACAGCGGCGCCGCCGGCTGCGACAAAAGCAGGTCGACCGCCGACTCGCTGTCGAACTTTCCCGTCTGCCCCAGGACCTGCTTGTCCCCTTCGTCGAAGAGCTGCTTGTTGAAGGCGGCGGCGGCGCCGTTCACCTGCCAGCCGGTGAATGCACGGGCGAGCTCCTTCACGTCGCTTTCGCTGTAGTTGCCGATCCCCAGGCTGAACAGCTCCATCACCTCGCGGCCGTAGTTCTCGTTGGGCTTGCCCTTCTTGTTCGACTGCCCGTCAAGCCAGACGAGCATGGCCGGGTTGCGCCCGACCGCGATCAGCAGATCGCGGAAGCTCTTGAGGCCGAGCTGGCGGAACAGCTCGATCTGGTCGTGCATCAACTGGGCGTTGCCGACCTTTCCTGCCGAGGTCGCGAAGTGTCCATGCCAGAACAGGGCGATGCGCTCCTGCAGCGGCCGAGGCGTATTCAGCATGCGAAACGCCCACCAGTCCTGGACCTGCTGCACGTTCGTCAGCGGCGTCACGAACCCCTGGAGCTGCTCGAGCAACGGATTGAGCGGGTCCTGGTCCGGGTCATAGTTGAAGAGCCAGTCGATCGCTTCAGCGAGTTTTCCGCTGTACGCATCCAGCCGGGCAGCGGTGGCGCCGAGCCCGGCGCGGCGCAGCAGGTGCCCCAGCCACTTGTCATCAAAGGACTGCTCGTTCGAAGGCGCGAAGGAAGCAAACGGGTCGGAAGGCGGCTGCGGATACTGTGCCATCAACATCTCCTCACCCGACGTGAACCGGAAGCGCTACACAGCAGCCCGGCTAGAGAGGATATTAGCGTATCAGGCGTTTGTTGAACACCGCGCCAAATGTAACTGAAAGAACGAGCGGTGACCGGACAGGTTACGTCAGCTCATTCGCACCGACATCGAAGCCGCTGCCGTTGGGCTGAGGTGTACCGTTGCCGCTGTGCAGCCCGGTGGCAAAGAAGTCGCGGGGGCCCGGGTCCAGAGCGAACAATGTCCACAGGTTCAGTCCCGCGTTCACCAGCGTCGAGCCGGAATCAAGCCGAAACGCGCTCATACTTTCCAGGGAATCAGGATTCCCCACGGTTCCGGCCCAGCCTGGATTCACGAGCTTTGGATCTACGTTCATCCCCACGGCGGCGCCGTTGAGCTTCTCCTGGCCCGTGCTGTTGCGCCACGCCACGAGGCTGCTGTAGGTCTTGGCAAATTGTTTGACCGAAAATGCTGCGCCGCTGGACAAATAGTCATTTCCCTGAAACAGCAATCCGCTTTGCTTCGCCTGAATATCAGCGATTCGCACCCCGCCGGTGGTTTGGAAGATGTTGTTGCGCACGTGAACGTTTTTCGTCCCGGTCTGGAAATAAATACCTCTGGGCGTTCCGCTCGAGGCCGGGCCGATAGAGACGGTGTTATTGTGGATCTCGCAGTCGCTGATTCCGCTGCCGCCGTTCCAGAGCTGGATGCCGGCATAGCCGTTTTTTCGGCCATCGTTGGCGCTGATGTTGTAACGAACGACGTTGTGGTTAAAGGCCCGCGCGCCGGAGAACTGCCCCAGGAGATAGCCCGCCCCGTCATTGTCGTGCGAGTAGTTGTACTGCATCACGGAATTCGTCACACCCCCGTCGAGATCGAATCCACCGCCGTCAGCTTTGCTGTTGGTGTGATTGTGGTGCGATTCGTTGTTCTGGATGGTCACCGCATTGGCATCCCACGCCCAGATCCCCACGGGCCCGCCGACATGCGTGTTGAGCGCGCCGTTGTCGGATGCGAGACAGCGCTCGATGACGGCCCGGTTCACGTCCGACAGCACGATGCCGTCACCGACGTGATTCGATGAGTTGGCATAGCCGAGGTTGCCCAACGCATTGCTGTGATTGACGTATACATCCTCATTGGCGTAAGCGGCGGAGGAAGAAGAAAAGACGCCGTGCGTTTCGATCCCGCCGGTTGCGTTGTTGGAGGCGTTGACGTAGGTCACGCGCACGTCGCGGAAGCCGCTCTTGCCATTCGAACCGCCGACCGTCACGCCAAACTTGCGAAACCCGCTCGCATCGACGTGATCAATGTAGACGTGCTCGAGTTTCGCATCCCCCGGCAGGTTAGTGTCGAATTGCACGCCGCTGCCTGAATTGGAGCTTGGGCCCGAGCCGACGAAATTGAGATTGGCGACCACAAAGCCGCCGGAATTCAATGCGTAAAGTCCATCGCCCGTTCCGGCGTCGCTCGTCGCGCGACCCTCGCCATACGCAGCGACAAGAATGGGCAACGAAGCGGAGCCGTGATCGTCCGTACCAAAGAGCAGCGACCCGGAAAACGAGGCACCCCGCCTCGAGCAGGACCGCATCGCCCTCATTAAACGACACGCTGTTTACCCGGCCGAGGCTTGTCCATGCCGTCGCGGGTGAAAGCCCGTCCCCGTTGCTGCCCGACGGGCTGAGGAAATACGTCGTGGAAAGCATCCGCCGCCGTTCGAGGCGCTCAACGCACGACTGGACCAGCGCATGCCCGCGGTTCGTGTGGCTCATCGTTCTTCCCTGGTGCGCAATTTCTTGTTCGAGGTGCCCCGCTGCTCCCGACAGATCAGCCGCGCCCGCGGTTTAACCCATTCCGAATCCCATTACAAGGAAGCCGGGCACGCCAGGCACAGCAAGAGACGAGTTAGTTCACTGTGCGATCACAATCGAAAGTGCGAACTCAGGCCGGCGTCGGGTCTGCCAGTTTCATTTGATGTTTCGCCATTCTGAAGTACATGCCATTCCCCGCGATCAACTCCTGGTGCGTGCCGCGCTCCACGACCCGGCCCTCATCCATCACGTAGATCTCATCGCAGTCGGCGACGGTGCTCAAGCGATGGCTGACGAGGATGATCGTCCGCCGGCCTTTCAGGTTGTGAAGCGTCTCGGTGATCATCTGCTCGTTCTGGGCATCCAGCGCGCTCGTTGGCTCGTCGAGGACCAGGATCGGGGCTTCCGTGACCAGCGCGCGGGCGATGCCGATTCGCTGCCGCTGGCCTCCCGAGATGTTCTGTCCGTTCTCGCTGATTTGCGTGTCGTATCCCTCGGGGAGCTTGTCGATGAAGTCGGCCGCTCCAGACAATTCGGCAGCGCGCCGGATCTGCTGGTCCGTGGCCTCAGGCCGCCCGTACGCGATGTTCTCCGCGACGCTCGCCGGCAGGATCATGCTCTCCTGCAACACCAGGGCAACGTGCTTGCGCAGGTCGCGCAGCTTGATGGAGCGCAGGTCGTGGCCATCGAGGCGAATGGTGCCGCTCGTCGGGTCGTAGAACCGCGGGAGGAGATTGAGGATCGTCGACTTTCCGACGCCGCTGGGCCCAACGAACGCCACCATCTGCCCCGGCGAAATCGTCGCGGTCAGCTCGCGCAGGACCGGATCGCCTTGACGGTACTCAAATCCGACCTCCTGCAGTTGCAGCACGCGCGGTTGCCGGGGGAGATCGATGGCATCGGGCGCGTCGCGGATGGTCGGTTCGAGGTCCAGTACTTCAAATACCCGCTGCACCCCCGCCACCCCGCGGCGCAGGTCCGACCCGCTGGTGCTCAAGCGGCTCAGCGGGTCGTACACGAGGTTCAGGAAACTGATGAAGAGCATCAGGATGCCGACCCCCATCTCACCCTTCGCCACCAGATAGCCGCCGTAGGCGAAGATCACAGCGCTTCCGAGCCCGAAGATGACGCCGACCGTCAGCCCGTACTTCAGGCTCTTCATATACATCTTGATCCACGCGCGGACGCTCTCGAGCGCTTTGTTGTGGAAGCGGCGAAACTCGTCTTCCTCCCGGCCGAATGCCTGAATCAGGCTCATCGAGGCGATCGATCGCTGCACCACCGTCGTCAGCTCGGTATCGACCTGCGCGGTCTTCAGCGAGGTGCTGGTGAGCGCCTCGCCCTGGCGGCGAATGGTCCAGATGAGCAGCGGAATGATGCTCAGCGACAGCAGCGCCAGCCGCCAGTTCATCGCGATGCTGATCGCCGCCATCGCGACCAGCGTGACCACGTTCACCACGATGCTGACCAGCAGGTTGTTGACGCTCTGAAACCCGAACGTGTCGGAGGTGATGCGGTAGATCGCCTCGCCCTGCGGGCGCGAGCGGTGGTAGCTGAGGCTGAGTTGCTGCAGCTTGCGGAACAGGACGCCGCGCACGCGGGTCAACCCGTTGTAGCCGATATGCAGGCCGAGAACGCCCTTCCAAAGATTGAGCACCTCCGCCATCACGCGCATTACCATCGTCGCCGCGGCAAGCACGATGACCTTCTGGATCAACGTAAGCGGCGCGATGAGACGGAAGACCGGCCGGTAGTACCACTCCTTGGGATTGTTCTTACCCGCCAGCGAATCGATGAGCACCGATAGCGGAAAGAGCTGAAGGAGTGAAAGCAGCGTCGAGATCCCGATCAGGGTGAATTGCAGGATGATCGACCGGAGGTCGTCGCGGAAATACTGGAGGGCCCGCAGATAGGCGCGCGTGACGCTGGTCATAATCACGCCACCGACGCCGCGCCGGCCTCGACGTCGTACTCCTCGTCGGCAGTCGGCTGCTGAGCGGCGGGCTTGCCGCCAGGCAGGGGCAGCGGCTGCTTTGGCTTGGGATAGACGGGGTAGAAGCCGGCGTCTTCCGCAACCTGATCGACAAGCCCCAGCACCGGGTTCACCACGCGCCAGCGGTTGACGACGAACAGCGTCCACCAGGTGAGCGGGATCAGCACGGCAGTGCGGCTGAAGGGCCAGAGGTGAAGCACCAACAGCCCGGCAAGCATCACGCTGGCGGCCAGAAGGACCTTTGTGAAGTTGCTCATCAGCGGCTCGACACGGACGCGAGTGAGCTTCCCGACGTGATGATGGTGCTCGGTGGCGGTGGTCAGCCTGATCTTCACATAGCGGCTGCCGTAGATCTCCATGTCCCATTCCTGCCACCCACTGTCGACGCGCATGCGCCACCCGTTGGCCCGCACTTCTTCGGTGATCTTTTCCAGCAGCGAGAAGCGCCCGTGAAACTTGCTCCAGTATTTCAGTGTCTTGCGGTCCTCCGGATCGACCGGCAACGGCTGCGTCCGGCGGTAGCCGCGCGCCTCGGGCTTCATCACCTTTGCCTTGAGCCGCACGGAATACCGCGCCCAGCCGCGCGTGATCGGCTGGCGCAGATGCAGCAGCGCGATGAGCGGCCGGCTCAGCCAGTGCTTGTGCTTCGTCTCCGGCGCCTGCCACGCTGCGATGATCGACAGCGCGATCGGCGTAGCGAACATCGCCACCGCTATCCAGAGCAGGGACGGCAACACCAGGCCGAGGACGGCGACGAATGCGGCGAGCAGATGCCACTCGATGCTCATCAGCATCATCAGCGCCATTGACGCGGGCTTGCGGTAGATCGTCTGAAAGAGCCCGGTGCCAAAGAGGCCATGGTAGATCACGTCGCGGCCGAGCCGGATGCCGATCTCATCGCTGCCGTAGATCTTGCCGCGCCAGTGGCTCGCTCCCAGCGTATTGAAATGATCCGGATGTTTGTACTTCAGCAGCGCCTCCGCTTCGCCGTAGCCGCGCTGCTGCTTGAGGTATGCCTTGATGGTGTTTCGGCGGTAATGCCACACCTGCGCCGCCGGCGCAAAGCCGATCGGATAACCCAGGTCCTGGAGGCGCCAAATGAGGTCGACGTCGTCGCCGGCTTTTCGGAACTGAGGATCGAAGCCATTCACCTGTTTCAAGGCCCAGGTGTAGAAGGCCATGTTACAACCCGGCACGTGCTCGGCGGTGCGGTCGTCCACCATCACGTGCGTCGGGCCGCCGGGCGAAAGCCCCACGCAGTCGGCGACCCAGCTTCCTTCGTCGGGGATCAGGTTGGGCCCGCCCATGCCGGTGTAACCGCTGCGGACCAGTGCCAGCGCGAGGTAGTACAGCCAGTCCTCATCGGCCTCGCAGTCGCTGTCGGTGTAAACGACGATCTCGCCGCGTGCGGCATTCATGCCCACATTGCGCGCGTGCGAAAGGCCCATGTTTTTTTGGCGGATGTTGCGCACTTCCGGGAAACTCTTCAGAATCTCGGGCGTGGCATCGGTGCTGCCGTCGTCGACGAAGATCACTTCGAAATCCGGATATCGCAGCCGGCGCATCGAGTTGAGGCACGATTCAATCGTGCTGGCGCCGTTGTAAGAACAGATGACCACGCTCACCATCGGCAGTTTCACCTCGGCCACCTGCGGGACGCGCTTAAACAGGTCGGAGATCACTGCGAAGGAGAGCTTGGGGGTGCGGTCTCGCCGAACCAGCCCAAACGCCCAGTCTTCGATCTGGTAGCCGTGGGTGAACCAGTCGTCGGTGAAGCTGAAGAGGAAGATGCCGACCAGGCCTTCGTCGAAGACCGCGCGCACCTGCGTCTGCAGGATTTGCGCCTGGCGCTCTTCGCTGTATTCCTGCATCGTGTCGATGCCGTACTCGCCGAGCATGAGCGGCAGGTCGCCGGCGACGTTCTGCAGGCGGGCGAGATAGTTGCGGAAGACCGGCTCGTCGTGCAGGTAGACGTTGAAGCAGACAAAGTCGAGATGGTGCGGCCGCAGGTATTCGGTCGTGGGGAAGTTGGCGAAGGTGAACAGGCACTCCGGCGCTTCGGCCTTGCCGACGGCGATCAGCTCATCGATAAACGCTTCGATCCTGTCCGCGCCGGAAAAGCGGACGATGTCGGACGGGATCTCATTGACCACGCTGATAGCGAAGACCGCCGGGTGGTTCCCGCAGCGCCGGGCGCAATCGCGCACGGCGTCGCACGCCTGCGCGGAGACCTCCGAGTCGCCGCAGAACGTGAGGTTCTTGGGCCACGAGACGTCGAGAAAGATTTTCAGGCCCATCTGCTGGGCCAGATCGAGGAACCAGTCGGGTGGCACGTGATAGATGCGCAGGCAATTGGCGCCCAGCTCAAGCATCTGCTCAAAGTCTTTTCGGATCTGCTGGCGTTCGGGGAGCGGCAGGCCCTCGCGAATGGGGGCGAAGGGGCCGTAAGTGACGCCCTTGACGTAGAACTTGTCGTCTCCAAGGCGGAAGAATTTCCCATCGCGTCGGACGCGGTCGGTGAATGGCTTGGCGCGGCGCTGTCGGCCGGCGACGGGGGCAGCGGCCTGGGTGCTCGTGAAGGCGAACGTCATAGAGAGTCGTCCCTGACCGGCTGGTGCTGTAAATCCCGCTCGCCGATCAAGTCAAAATCAGCCAACGGAAGAATTTGCCGTCATGCCTGGATGGAGGGCAGTATCTTACCCACCTTCCCGCCCGTCGAGAAGAAAAATCGAGTTCTCGCCGCCCGAAGGGCTCGGCTGGCGTCGGTTTAGACAACAAAATGGGGGCGCGGGCTAGCAAGCCGGGAAGAAGCACGGACGGTGGCAGGATTGGGAACGCAACGGGTCTATGCCGGGTCGAACCCGCCCCGCGCGCCCGGATGGCACCGGCAGATGCGCTTCGCCGCCCGCCACGCGCCCGTCCAGGGGCCGTACTTCGTGACCGCGTCGATGGCGTACTGGCTGCAACTCGGGAAGTAGCGGCACTGGCCACCGAGAAACTGACCGATGGTGGCGCGATAAAGCAGGACGAGTTGGACGAGCAGCCAGCGCATGCTTACTCGCTCTCCGATTCTGTCACCGCGCCGGGCGCCGGACGATCTTTCCACACCGCGTGCAACTTCACGAACAACGCGCTCAAGAGCCGCTGGTAGTCGGCGAGGATGAGCGGCTCGTGCGGGCGGACGACGATCACCCAATCATACCCGCGCGGCAGGTCGTGCTGCAGAAGCCGGAACGATTCGCGCAGCAGCCTTCGAATCCGGTTGCGCCGCACGGCGTTGCCCACCCGCCGCGAAGTGCTCAGGCCGAGACGCGGATGATCTTTGGAGTTCGGCAGCGCATACACGGTCAACGGTCCGCGCGACTGTCGCACGCCCGCCTCGTAGACAGCTTTGAACTCCGAGGGTCGGCGCAGATGCAGGGATCGCCGAAAGCTGTACCGCATTGTTTGCCTTCATTCCACAACGTGATGGGATCCTCTATTGAAAGAGTCCCAGCGCGAATCGGATTGCAGCTTGCGCTTTAGCGAGATACTCGTCGCTCACATGTCCCGAAGGGCGCTGCGGAAAACGTCGTGAATCAATGGAAGTGATTTGGAATGCGCGAAAGATTGTTTCCTGCGGCAATCCGGAGTGGCTCGCGGGGACGCGAACATCAGTCGGGTAATCGCGAAGCTTGTTGGAACCCTTTGTACCAGGCATCACCGTGATTAATAGAATCGTGTGCTCACGCTCTGCTAGTGCATTGATCAGGTTGGTCGACACGACCAGAGCTGGCCGCTCCTTGGCCGGCTCCCTCCCATCAATCGATCCAAAATCTAGAAAGTAAACCTCGCCCTGGCGAATAGGCATGATTTGTGTGAGTCGAGACGCTCAGTCTTCTTCGTCGGGCTCCCGCAGCACGTTCGGGTCAGCTCCCATCGTCTGAATGTCCGCCATTGACTTCGAATACCCCTTTACCTTCGGCGAGAACCACGGCGCATCACCGCTAGTCATCATTCCGTTCAGGTCATGCAAGAGAGTACTCGTAACCAGAGGGAAGCTGAGTTGGTTTTTGATGCAATAGTCGATGAAGGCCTGAAGATCGCGCAGGAAATCGACCTGCTTCTGGGTCATCGGTCCATACAACCTCTTCGTCAATGTTTCGATTGATTCAGACATTTTATTCCGACCGTTGACGTCGAGCCCCGTGGCACAATCAAAACAATACGATCTCGCGACCCAGAAAACAATGGAAGGATTGCTGCTCGAATCAATGGATTCCCTTCGCGGCCAGCCAGCGCTCGGCATCCAGGGCCGCCTTGCAACCCATGCCGGCGGCAGTGACGGCCTGCTTGTACATGGGATCGGCGACGTCCCCCGCCGCGAAGACGCCTTCGACGCTGGTCGTCGATCGGGAAGTGTCCTGCAGGATGATGAAGCCTTTGGAGTCGAGCTCGAGCTGGCCTTCGAGGAACTTTGTATTCGGTGTGTGGCCGATGGCAACGAACATGCCCGCGGCGGGAATTTTGCTCACGTCGCCGGATTGAAGGTTCTTCACCAGGACGGCGGTCATGCTCGGGACTGTTTCGCCTGCCCCGTTCACGTGCTCCTCGCCGACGACTTCCTCGATGACGGAGTTCCAGACCGGCTTGACCTTCGGGTTGCCCAGCAGGCGCTGGGCCATGATGGGGCTGGCGCGGCTCATGTTGTCGCGCCGGTGCACAAGATGCACCGCGCTGGCGAATTTTGTGAGATAGCTCCCCTCTTCCGCGGCGGAATCTCCTCCGCCCACCACGATCAAAGGCTGGTTGCGGAAACGCGGCAGAGCGCCGTCGCAGACCGCGCACGCTGAAACCCCAAAGTTCTTGTAGCGGTTCTCCGATTCCAGCCCGAGGTAATTAGCGCTCGCGCCGGTCGCGATCACGATCGCCTGCGCTTCGAGCTTCTCCCCCTGCGAGTCTTCCAGGGCAAACGGCCGCTTCGAAAGATCCACCCTGACGATGTCTTCGGTGATGATGCGCGTTCCGAAGCGCGTGGACTGCTCGCGCATCTTCAGCATCAGGTCGGGCCCCAGCACGCCCTCGGGAAAGCCGGGGAAATTCTCGACGTCGGTTGTCCAATTGAGTTGGCCCAGCGGAAGCGTTCCGCGCAGACGATTGTCCTCGGAGATAGCGCCTTCATAGACGAGCGGGTTGAGGTTGGCGCGGGCGGCATAGATCGCGCCTGTCCAACCCGCGGGGCCCGAACCGATAATCACCAGTTTCTCTACCATAAGATTCGTCGTTCGCAACTGAAAAAGCCGGGACATTCGGCCGCGGCACTGACTTATTCTAGGAGGCGATCCTGGCGCAGACCGCCTCGCCGACCTGCGTGGTCGTCGCGGCGCCGCCGAGATCGCGCGTGTGATTTTTCGAGTCGGCCACAACATCCTCGCAGGCCTGCTGAATCGCCCTGGCGGCCTTCGCCTGGCCAAGGAAGTCCAGCATCATGGCGACCGAGAGGAAGGTGGCAATTGGATTCGCGTAGTTCTTGCCCGCGATGTCCGGCGCGCTGCCGTGGACCGGCTCGAACATGCTGGGTGCCTGGCGAGTCGGGTTGATGTTGCCGCTGGCCGCCATTCCCATGCCGCCCTGAATCGCTGCGCCGAGGTCGGTGATGATGTCGCCGAACATGTTGGTCGTGACGATCACGTCGTAAACGGCGGGCCTGGTGACCATATACATCGCGCAGGCGTCGACGTGGTGGTAGTCGGTCGCGATTTCGGGATAGTCACCCTTGATCTGCTCGAAGGCCCGCTGCCAGAGGTTGTGTGCGAAGCGCAGCACGTTGGTCTTGGCTACGAGCGTTACTTTCTTGCGGCCGAACTGCTTCGCGTAGTCAAACGCGTAGCGGATGCAGCGTTCCACCCCGCGCCGGGTGGTGACTTCAATCTGGTTCGCCACCTCATGCGGCGTGTCCTTATAAAGAAACCCGCCGTTGCCGCAATAGAGCCCTTCGGTGTTTTCCCGCACGATGATCATGTCGATGTCGGCCGGCTTCGCATTCTTCAAGGGCGTCGGCACATTCGGCAGGAGCCGGGTCGGGCGCAGGTTGATGTACTGGTCGAGCTCAAAGCGCATCTTGAGCAGGATCTCGGTTTCGAGGATTCCCTGCGGGATCTGCGCGCTGCCGCGGGGATCGACGCCAACCGCGCCGAAGAGAATTGCATCATGCGCGGCCAGTTCCTTCAGCGCGGAATCGGGGAGCGTCTGCTTGGTTTCGAGGTAATACTCGCCCCCGAAGGGATAATGGTCGGTGCTGTAGGTGAAGCCGAACTTGCGGCCGGCCTCCTTGAGCACTTTCAGCCCTTCGGGGATGACCTCTTTGCCGACGCCGTCACCCGGCATCACCGCAATCTTCATACTGCTCCGTCGTGTGTCGCGCAGCGCTCGTTCTGACGCGACGCGCTGAGAATAGCGGTTGGTCGGGACCGTTTCAAACGATCCCATTCCACAGCCGGATCGTTTCGGCTTCGAGAAGCTCCGCGGGCCGATCGCCAGCGATCCACTGGACGTTTGGGAAGCGGCGGAACCACTTCATCTGGCGGCGCGCCAACTGCCGGGTCGCGATCTTAATCTGCTCCCCCGCCTCCTCCAGGGACAGCTTTCCCGACAGGTGGTCAATCAGCTCGTGATATCCTGTCCCTTCCACGGCGGTTGCGGAGAGGCCGCCTTCATTCAACAACCGCCGGACCTCTTGCACCCATCCCGCGTCGAGCATCGCTTTCACGCGGGCATTGATCCGCCGGTTGAGCGCCTCACGATCCCAGTGCAGCCCCACCCACGCTGCGTGATAGCGCTGCTCGGATGACGACCATTCATTTTGCATCGAGGAGATCGGCTGCCCGGTGAGCTCGTGCACTTCCAGGGCGCGGATCAAGCGCCTCGTGTCGTTCCGATGGATCCTTTCCGCCGCGGGTTTGTCAATTGTCGCCAATCGCTCGTGCAGTTCGTCTCCCGACAGCGCGCGCAGGCGCGTGCGAATCGCCTCGTCGGCGGAGGGCCCTGTAAACAATCCCTGAAACAACGCCTTGTAATAGAGCGGCGTACCGCCCGTCGCGACCAGGGGCATCCCGCGCGAAGCGGCGTCGGCGATGACCGCGTCAGCTGAGCGAACAAATCGCGCGACCGTAAAACTCTCTCGCGTCGAAACCAGATCGAGAAGGTGGTGGCGCACCTCGGCGCGCTGTCCGGCGGACGGCTTTGCTGTGCCGATCTCCATCCCACGGTAAACCTGCATCGAATCCAGACTCAGGATTTCGGCGCCTGCGCGACGCGCGACGGCGAGCGCCAGATCGCTCTTGCCAGATGCGGTTGGGCCGAGAATGACCAGGAGTTTCGCTTGGGCTGTCATCACGGCACCGTTTCAAACGACATCAGTGACTGCCTGACGCGCGGCCAGCGGCGCTTTCGCGCCCGCCTGCGCGGCATCGAGGGCGATGACACTTGCGGCCCCAGTCGAGTGATGCACTTGCGGCGCTGTCAGCGGATATTGAAAGGTCGCGCTCTGCGCGCTCGAAGTCCCAGCCCGCGGGTTCCTCAGTGGTAAATCACCTCCGGCGGGTGCGCGAAATCGTTCCACAGGCGATCGATCTGGTTCGCATCCGGCGGCCCATCAGACGTCACGAACCGATATCGAGCGTCGTATGGCTTGCCCGGCTCAATGGTTAACTCGCCCAACTGCACCGGCGCGTAACAGAAAAATGGATTGCACGGGTGGATGCGCATCGGCTGGGGGGCCCGAAAATTGCTCGGATGATCCAGGATCGCAATCCCCGCCAGTTTCCCGTCCACCTTGCCGCCGACATGGCACCAGCGGGCACGCGTCTCATGCCCGTTCGCGCGGGTCTTGCCTTCAGAGGTGAGGAAGAAGGTGTTCTCCTCGCCGTCCCACTCACGGTGCCCGCGAAATCCGAGGCCGCCGTACGGGTATTTCTTCAGCTTGAGCGGACTGCTTCCGGCACACTCCTGGTGAATCGTGAGGTCGAAGAGAAAGCAGGGTGCGTTCACGTTGTACGCGATGATGTCCCACGTCTCGATTAGCGCGGTCTTTGGCGCACCGGGCGCCATCAGGTCGACGAACCGGTGGACCGCGCGCAGTCCGCCACATACGGTCCCGGAGAACGTTCCGCCGAAATCCTCGACCTCCACCGTGGCCGTCTTCTGCATCATGTTCCAGAAGTCCATCGTGCGTCCCTCAAACTCGCTCTGGGTCCAGGGCGACCAGATCCCGTGGTGATGCGGGTGGCTGGGCGCATACTCGTCGCTGATGAGGGTTCCACCCGGAGTGCGGATGGGATGAATGTAGCCGCCCCGCGCCAGCGCCGGGTCTGCGCCGGGCGGCGGCTGTGTCTTGGCGCCCTGGTAAGTGAACGCATCTTTCGCGTCGACGCTGACACGAATCGCCCCACCGTCGTGCGTCGCCCGAACGGCTTGGCCAGCTTCCTGCCCGCGCTCCAGCCGATACTTGCGGCTGTCCCCAGCCTTCAGAACCTTAAGGTGGAATACTGCGCGCGAATCCGGGAGGAACTGCAGCGCCGTCACCCCACCCGCGTCGTCGCGCAGTTGCAGCCCCTGCGCGGGCACTTTACCTCCGATCGGCATCTCAACCACGGTCTCCCGACGATCAAACGCGCCGGCCAAGACCGTCAGCGATCCGCCCTCTTTCATCTCGTTTCCCTTGGTTGATCCCACGACAAACTCCGCGCTGAATGACCGGTTCCGCACCTCGACACGCCTCGCATCGGCAACGTTGGTGAATCTGAAATTCTGAGTTATGGACGAGACTCGAATTCGCCGGGCGACTGTCCAAACTCCGTGCTGTTCGAGTGTGTTTTTCCGAAGTGGGTGTTGAAAACGCACCTTGCAGGAGTCGAACCTGCAACCTTCGGTTCCGTAGACCGACGCTCTATCCAATTGAGCTAAAGGTGCTCGGCGCCAGGGGCGGGAAGCCGGTCTGGCGAGCGGCGTATGGTCTGGCGATTTTCGAGGCCTGTCAAGCGCCGTGGAGCCCCGTGTCCTGGTGCAATAGAAGTGTCACCCATAGCTCCTCATTGCGGCCGTTGGAGACCGAATGCAAATGCTCGGATGCAACGGCCCGCTGAGGCAATTGGGGCGGGAAAGAGCCGACTCTACTTCTGCTTCAACTGGTCGCGGTAAAACTCCACCATCTTTCCCAGCCCCTCTTTGCGGGCGATGGTTGGCGTCCAGCCGAGGACTTGCTTGGCGCGGGTGATGTCGGGGCAGCGGACGCGCGGGTCGTCGGGGGGCATGGGCTGGTGGATGATCTTGCTCTTCGTGCCCGGAACCAACTCGATGATCTCCTTCGCGATTTGAAGGATGGTCACCTCTTCGGGGTTGCCCAGGTTGATCGGCTCGTGGAAGTCGCTCTCCATGGTGAGGTTGATCCCGCGCACGAGGTCGGTCACGTAGCAGAGGCTGCGCGTCTGCTTGCCGGCGCCGAAGACGGTCAACGGCTCGTCGTTGAGGGCCTGGCGGATGAAGCTGATGACGACGCGGCCGTCGTAGGGGTCCATGCGCGGGCCGTAGGTGTTGAAGATGCGGATGATCCTGGTGTCGGCGCTGCGCTCGCGGTGGTAGGCCATGGTGCAGGCCTCGCTGAAGCGCTTGGCCTCATCGTACATGCTGCGCAGGCCGATGGGATTGACGTTGCCCCAGTAATCCTCGCGCTGCGGGTGGACGGCGGGGTCGCCATAACACTCGCTGGTGCTGGCCATGAGGAAGCGGCCGCCCTTCTGCACCGCCAGCTCGAGCAGGTTCCAGGTTCCCTGGCTGTTGACCTTCATCGTCGCGACCTGGTGCTTCGCGTAGCCAACGGGCGACGCGGGCGATGCCATGTGGTAGATGCGGTCGACCGGCCCGTCGATCCGCGGCGGCTGAATGACGTCATGCTCGACGAACGAATAGCGCTTCTCCTGTTTGAGGTGCGCGATGTTCTCCGGCTTGCCGGTGATGAAGTTGTCGAGGCCGACGACGTCGTGTCCCTGGGACAGGAGCAGGTCGGTCAGGTGCGAGCCGAGAAAGCCGCCCGCGCCGGAGATGAGAATGCGCATCAGTCAAAAACCTCTGTCAGACGCTGCGGCCCGTTTGCGTGGGCCGCGGTTCTGGCGACAGGCAGGTGCCTGTCGTCCGCAATGCAGGGGCAGAAGCATCTGTCCCACCGACGGTTCGACCCGGCGGTGCTTTTCAGTCACTGAAACGAAAGCGAACGATCGCCAGGATCGCCTTGACCCCGTCGACCCAGGTGATCTTCTTCCCTTCTTCGTAGCTGCGGCCGTAGTAGGCGACGCCGACTTCGTAGATGCGCAAACGCGGACGCATGCGCGCGATCTTGGCCGTCACCTCCGCCTCGAAGCCGAAGCGGTCGCACTTCAGCTCGATGCGGTCGAGCACCGACCTGCGGAAGGCCTTGTAGCAGACCTCCATGTCGGTCAGGTTCAGGTTGGTGAACATGTTACTCAGGAAGGTGAGGAACCTGTTGCCGAGGGTGTGCCAGAAGTAGAGCACGCGGTGCGGCTCGCCGATGAAGCGGCTGCCGTAGACAACGTCGGCGTGGCCTTCGACGATCGGCTGCAGCAGCTTCACGTAGTCGGCCGGGTCGTATTCGAGGTCCGCGTCCTGGACGAGCACGAGGTCGCCGCCCGCCCGTCGAAATCCATCGCGCAGCGCTGCGCCTTTGCCCTGGTTCACCGGCTTGTGGATGATCGTGAAATCCGCCAGGGGAAACATCGCCGGCAATTCGTCCAGGGCCGCCGCGGTGCCGTCGGTCGAACAGTCATCGACGCAAATGATCTGCATCCTCACGCCCTGCGGCAGCGGCGCCTCGATCACCTGCGCCACCAGCTGCCGCACCGTCGCCACCTCGTTGTAAACCGGAATCACGATCGAAATCGACGTCGCGATAGCGGCTCCCGTCGGCGCGGAGACGGGCGTGCTCGCAGCCCCGAGCGCCTGGGAGCTCGGGGAGGGCCAGGCGGTGGAATGGACGGGTTTGGAAATCAGGCTCATGCGCTGCTGTTGGACTGTCCCGACGCAACGCGGCGGGTCGTGTGCAGCATCCTAGCGAACCGGCTTGAAGGTTCAATTAGAAACGGCCTGCCCGACATCGCCAGCGGCGATCGGCTCGCCGGAAACGGGGCGGTCCCTGAGGATCATGCCGTCCTCCATGGTGACCATGCGGCGCGCTTTGGCCGCGAGGGCGGTGTCGTGGGTGACCATCACGATCGCCTGTCCCGCGCTGGAGAGCTGAGCGAAGATCTCGGCGACGCGCTCGCTGTTGCCGCGATCGAGGTTGCCGGTGGGCTCGTCCGCCAGGAGCACCGCCGGCTCGTTCGCCAGGGCGCGGGCGACCGCGACGCGCTGCTGCTCGCCGCCGCTCAGGCGATTGGCGCGGCGGCGCGCCTTGTCGGCCAGCCCGAATTGCTCGAGCAGTGCCGCGGCCCGCTCCATGGCGGCGGGGCGCGAGAGGCGGCGAAGCTTGAGCATCGGCAGGCAGATATTCTCCTGAGCCGTGAACTCCTTGAGCAGATAATGAAACTGGAAGACGAAGCCGACCTTTTCATTGCGGAGCTGCGCCAGTTCCTGTTCGCTCAACTGCGATGTGTCGTGCTCGTCGATGAAGACCCTGCTCGGCGGATCGAACGGAACGCCATCGTCGTCGGTGAGTGTCGGGCGGTCCAAGCCGCCGAGCAGGTAGAGCAGCGTGCTCTTCCCCGACCCGCTGGCGCCGACGATCGAGACGTACTCGTGCATCCCAATGCTGAGCGACACGCCTTTGAGGACCCGCGCCGGCGCCTCGCGCGAGCCCAGAACGCGATGGACGTTCTGAGCGCGCAGCAGCGGTCCGCGCTCGGGTCGATTACCGATGGGGAAACCGGCGGCGCGTGTGGAGTGGGCGTTTGGGTTAGTGAGCGCCACGGATCACCTCGACCGGATCGTAGCTCGCCGCCCGGCGCGCGGGATAGACCGCGGCGACCAGCACGATCAGCATCGCGCTGATGAAGGCGGAATAGTACTGGCTCGGGTGCTCGCTCATGAGAAGGCCCTCGACCTTCACGAGCCCTTCCATCTCAATCGGCAGGCGCCGCAGCACCTCGATGGTCAGCTTGCCGAGCAGCAGGCCCAGCGCTGAGCCGACGAGCCCGATCACCAGACCCTGGAACAGGTAGATGAGGGTGATGTCGTTGCGGGAAAGGCCGAAGCTCTTGAGGATCGCGATGTCGTTCACCCGCTCGAGCACGGCCATGATGAGAATGTTGAGCACGCCGAACGCCGCGACGATCAGCAGGGCGCCGGTGATGATGTAAGTGATGAGCGTCTGGATCTTGAAGATCTTGAGGAAATTGGCGTTGGACTCCTGCCAGCTTTCGGTGCGGTAGCCGGCGATGGATTCGATCTGGGCCGCGTAGCCTTCCGCCCTGGTGTAATCGTCGGTGCGGATGACGATCTCGTTGACGATGTTTTTCTTGTCCAGCAGCGTCTGCGCGCTGTTGAGCAGCATGTAGGCGCGGGAGTAATCGACCGGCGTGACGCCGGTTTGAAAGATGCCGACGACGCGAGCGGTGGTCTTTCCGCCGGTCGAGCTGGAGAGGGAGATGCTGTCGTCCAGGCGCGCGCCCAGGAGGTCTGCGACGCCGCGCCCGAGGATCACGCCGTCCGCGGTGGTCCGCAGTCTGGCGAATCCTCCTTCGATCACATCCTGGCCGATGGTCGTTACCCTGATCTGCTGCTCGGGCTCGACGCCGAAGATGTTGAGGTTCAGCGTCTTGGTTCCGTAGGTCGCGATGACCGAGCCGTAGACTTCCGGCGCGACTGCCTGGATGCCCGGCATTGTCTCCAGCGTGCGGATCAAGCCGGTGGGGTTGTTGATCTTCTTGATGGTGTCGCGCGGCTTGACGCCTTCGAGCGCGAGCAGCGCGTTCGGGTGGGTATAAGCCCGCTCGAGGATGGGCGTGCGCGTTTCGCGCGGCTCGTCCTTGATGCTGATGTGCCCGGATGACTCGACCGTCTCGATGATGAACTTGTCGGTGAAGCCCTCCATCATGGAGAGCATGGCGATGAACATCGTGACGCTGATGGTGACGCCGGCAATGCAGACCAGCGACTGGCGCTTGTGGGTCAGGAAGTAGCGGAGGGAGATGAACCATCGCATGAGAATTTCCGGTCGGCGCTGCTGTCAGATCGTCAGGACTGTCAAATGCGTCGAGGCGTTTTGGTGCGTGCGAGCGGTTAGGTGGTGGCTCGCCGTCTCGTTTGGCGGATGCGGCGGATGCTGTGGGAGCAGCGGGCGCTGAACTACTGGAGTCGCCGGCACGGGCGGGACGCCCGTGTTACGACAGAGACGCCGGCACGCGATCGCTGGCACGGGCGGAACGCGAGTGAAAATGCGGCTAGTTGAAACCCTTGAATGCCTCCTTTTGCCTGGGCTTATTGAGATTGGCGGCGGCGACGGGATCGAGGTACTCGGCGCGCACGGAGCGGCCTGGCTTTAGATTTCCGACGGGGCTGATTACGACCCGGTCGCCCGGGCGGACGCCGTCCAACAGTTCCAGGCGCTCGACACTTCGCAGGCCGCGTGTCGTCTTGAGTTGTTCCAGGCGTCCGCCGCGTACGGTATAGACTGCGCCGTTTTGCCATGCCTGCGCCGGCACGACGAGCGATGTCGCTTTTTCTTCGATGATGAACGCGAGCTCTCCGGTCATGCCGGCGGCGAGGCGTTCGTTAGGCCGGTCGATCGTGACATCCACCTCGAAGGTGCGCCGCTCCGGGTCGGCCTTGTCATAGATGCGGGTCACCTTGCCTTCAAACGGCGCTGCGTCCTGGAAGGAATAGAGGGTCATCCGCACGAGCTGATTGCGGCGCACGTTGGTGAGGTCTTCCTCGTCAACCGCCGCCCGCATCACCAGCTTTTCGGGGCGAACGTCGGCGATCTGCATGATGTGGTCGTTCTCTTTGAGCCGGGTTCCCATGGATTCCGGGCGGTCAAGAACGACGCCGTCGGTGGGACTTCGCAGCGTCTGCTCCTCTACGTTCCAGTTGGCGATCTTCAGGGCCGCCTCGGCGACCTCGAGGTCCTTGCGCACCTCGAGCTTCTTGGCCGCCAGTTGCGCCTTGAGCGACTCGAGCTCCTTCGATAGCTCCTTGACGCGATCGAGGGAGCGGTCCAGGTCGCTCTGCGACGCGGCGTTCTGCTTCAGCAGCGAGGTGACGCGTTGCTCCTCGCGCTGCGCGATGACCAGGAGCTCGACGGTGAATCCCGCGCGGGCTTCGAACTCCTGAAGCACCGGGGAGGTCTTCGCTTCCGCGCGGGCCCGCTTCTCGCGCACTTCGGCCTCGGCCTGCATCTGGCGAAAGTCCAGCCCCGGATCGGTAACGACGGCCAGCGGCTGGCCCGCCTTGACCGAATCGCCCTTCTCGACCAGCACCTTTGCCAGCGTGCCGGCGACCTGGCTCTTGATGGGAAACTCGCGCACCGGCTGCAGCGTCCCGGTCGCGTAGAAGGCCTGCACCACCGGACCTTCCACCACTTCGGTGACGGTCACGGTGGGGCGCAGCAAACGGTAGGTAATGAACGCGGCAGCGATGAGTGAGAGCGCGATTGCCGCTCCGATCACCCATCGAACCGTGCTTTGCCCTCGCCGCCGTTTCACTCGAGCGATTATACGCGCGTGCATTGAGGGAACGTCACAATCCGTTTTGGCGACACTTCCCCGCCGGCCACGCGCACGTTCGCTCGCAGCGGGCGGTGCGGCAACCTTTTGCGCTTGACACTCGTTTTTACGAGGTCTAGCTTTGATCGCCATCGCCCCAGGAGCCGCCTGATGTCCGTCCAGATGGAGTTGCACAAGATCATCATCAGCGAGTTGCAGGACCAGCAGATCATCGTCCTGAAGGAGGTGGACGGCGATCGGAACTTCCCCATCGTGATCGGGAGCGGCGAAGCGTATGCAATCGATCGGCGGCTCAAAGGGGTCATCCACCCGCGCCCGATGACGCATGACCTCCTGGCCTCGGTGATCGAACAGCTGGGCGGCGCGATCGACCGCATCGAGATCAACAACCTGCAGGACCACACCTTCTTCGCGCGCATCCACATCCGCCGCGACGGAGAGGTCGTCAAAATCGACAGCCGGCCCAGCGATGCGATCGCGCTGGGCGTTGCGACGTCGATTCCGATCTACGTCGCGGAGCATGTGCTGGACGAAGTTTCCCGAGGATGATTCACCGCGGAGTTCCCGCAGCGCGCTCTCGTCCCCTGCAACTGAGTGGCGGCTTCGCTAAGATGAGATCCGGCGGCGGGGTCGAACGTTAAGGAGCGATTCATGCAGATGATCGAAGCGGTGATCAAGCCTCATAAGCTCGATGCGGTAAAGGCGGGGTTGGCGAAGCTGGGGATCCTTGGGGTGACTGCGATTGAGTGCAAAGGCTTCGGGCGGCAGATGGGCCATACCGAGCGCTATCGGGGCGCGAAGATGGACGTCGGATTCGTGCCCAAGGTGCTGCTGAAGATCTGCGTGAAATCGGAGGAGACGGATCGCGCCGTGCAGGTGATCGTTGAAGCCGCCAAGACAGGCGAGGTTGGCGACGGGAAGATCTTCGTCTATCCCATCGACAAGGTGGTCCGCATCCGCACCGGTGATCTCAACGAGCACGCGCTCTGAGCGGGCGGTCGCCCGCGTCTTTCATCGTGACTTACCAGCCATTTCCCAGAAGAAGAACATGAGCCCCTTCGGGTGCAATTGGACGCGCCGCGCGGCTCCGCGCGGGCAATGGGAGCGCTCGGATTCGAACCGAGAACCAAGGGATTATGAGTCCCCTGCTCTAACCGTTGAGCTACGCTCCCGGGAGAGATCACGGCGGCGGCAATTCCCATTTTACGGCTCCGCCGACGATTGTCATGACGGCCCGCCCTTTCACGCGCCAGCCGGCGAACGGACAGTTGCAGCTCTTGCTGGCGAAACGTTTGACGTCGATGGTCCATTCCAGGTTTGGGTCGATGAGCGTGACATCGGCGTCGGCGCCTTCCTGAAGGGTGCCCTTCTTCAGATTGATGATCTGAGCCGGGCGCGTCGACATCAGCTCGATGAGCTTCATCCAGGGGATGTGGCCCGGCTCGACCAGCGCCTTGACGTAGAGCGGGAGGGCGCACTCCAGGCCGATGATGCCGAAGGGGGCGTAGGGAAACTCGTGCTCCTTTTCTTCGGCAAGATGCGGCGCGTGATCGGTGGCCAGGCAATCGATCGTGCCGTCGACGACGCCTTCGATGCATGCTTTCACATCCGCGGCGGTGCAGAGCGGCGGGTTCATCTTGTAGTTGGTGTCGTAGCCGCGGCAACTCTCGTCGGTGAGCAGCAGGTGGTGAGGCGAGACCTCGGCGGTGACGCTCTCGCCCGCGCGCTTGGCCGAGCGGATCAGCTCGACGCTGCCGGCGGTGCTGAGGTGCTGAACGTGATAGCGGCAGCCGATCCTCCGGTTCAACAGCAGGTCGCGCGCGATCATGAGCTGCTCGGCTTCGGCGGGGATGCCGGCGAGGCCCAGGGTCATCGAGACCAACCCCGCGTGCATCGATCCGCCGCTGAGGGTCGGCTCCTCGCAGTGCTGCATGAGGACGGCGTCGAACATCCTGGCGTACTGCAGCGCCTTGCGCATGACCGAGGCATCAGCGACGCCGACGCCGTCATCGCTGAAGGCGATCGCGCCGCGCTGATGCATGGATCCGAGCTCGGCCAGCTCCTTTCCTTCGCGCCCCTTGGTGATGGCGCCGACGGGGAAGACGTTGGCGAGGCCGACGCGCTGGCTCTGCCGCAGCACGAATTCGATCTGGCCTTCGTTGTCGAGCGGCGGCTTGGTGTTGGGCATGCAGCAGACGGTGCTGAATCCGCCGGCGACGGCGGCGGCGGCGCCGGAGGCGATGGTCTCCTCCTCTTCGTCGCCGGGCTCGCGGAAATGGACGTGGATGTCGATCAGGCCGGGCGTGACATACTTACCCGCAGCATCGATGACGATGTCGGCCTTGCCCAGGTTTGTACCGACGGCGGCGACCTTTCCGTCGCGCAGGAGCACGTCCGCGCGGCGCTCGAAGATGCGCGAGGGGTCGAGGAGGGTGCCGTGCTGGATCAGGATGGAAGGCATGAGGATTTGCGATTTGCGATTTGCGATTTGCGATTGGGTCGTTGCAATTTTCGATTTGCGATTTGCGATTGGAATCTGGTGGTCCTCGCGGATTTCGATTCGGCGATCCCAATCGCAAATCAAAAATCGAAAATCGAAAATCCTTTGCGATTGGAATGTGGTGGTCCTCGCGGATTTCGATTTGGCGATCCCAATCGCAAATCAAAAATCGAAAATCGACAATCCTGCGCTTCATGATCTCGCGCCTTCGGCCTGGGTGACCAGGTAGAGCACCGCCATTCGGACGGCCAATCCGTTGGTCACCTGGGTGAGGATTCCGCTTTGGGGACCGTCGGCGATGTCGGAGCTAATTTCGATGCCGCGATTCATCGGGCCGGGGTGCATGACGAAGACGCCGGGCTTGCAGCGCTTGAAGCGGTCGCCGGTGAGTCCGAAGAAGCGGGTGTACTCGCGCACGCTGGGAAACTGGCTGGTCTTGATGCGCTCGAACTGGACGCGGAGCATGTTGATCACGTCCAAGTCGCCGATCACGGAGTCGAAGTCGTGCACGACACGGGCGCCCAGCGCCTCGAAAGATCGGGGGACGAGGGTCGGCGGGCCGACGAGAATCACCTCGGCGCCCAGCTTGGTGAGCCCCCAGAGATTCGAGCGCGCTACCCGGCTGTTGACGATGTCGCCGACGATCGCGACGCGCAGACCTTTGAAGCTGCCGAAGCGCTCGCGAATCGTGTAGAGGTCGAGCAATCCCTGGGTGGGGTGCTCGTGGGCGCCGTCGCCGGCGTTGACGATGCTGCAGCCGACGGTGCGCGACAGGAGCATCGCGGCGCCGGCGGCGGGATGGCGGATGACGATCACGTCGACGCCCATCGCCTCGATATTGCGGGCGGTGTCGATGAGCGTCTCGCCTTTGCTGACGCTGCTGCCCTTCTCGGAGAAATCGATGATGTCGGCCGACAGGCGCGAGGCGGCCAGGGTGAAGCTGGTGCGGGTGCGCGTGCTGTCTTCGAAGAAGGTGTTGACGATCACCCGGCCGCGCAGGGCCGGCACCTTCTTGATGCTGCGGGTGGAGACCTCCTTGAAGGAGTCGGCGGTGTCGAGGACGAAATTGATCTCATCGGCGGACAATTCCTCCAGCGAGAGAAGGTGCTTGCGGGTCCATCGTGCCGGCTGGGTTTCCGCCATCCGCTTACGCGTCTCCTTTTACTTCTGGCGCTGCACCACGATCTCGTCGGCGCCGTCGCTTTCCCTGAGCCGCACGTTCACCTGGTGATCGCGCGGCACGTCGGTGAGCGTGAGCCCGACGTAGTCCGGCTGGATCGGCAGCTCGCGCCCGCCGCGATCGACCAGGGCCGCGAGGCGGATGGCGCTGGGCCGGCCGAAGTCGATCAACGCGTTAAGGGCGGCCCGCACCGAGCGCCCGGTGAAGAGCACATCGTCCACCAGGAGCAGGGGCTCGTCGTCGATGCTGATGTCGATGTTCGTCGGGCGGACCATCGGCTTGGGGCCGATCTCCGACAGATCATCGCGGTAGAGGGTGATGTCGAGCACGCCGCGGCCGATTTTGGCGTAGGCGCGCTTCTGAAGGATCGAAGCGATGCGCCCGGCGAGGGTTTCGCCGCGGGTGCGGATGCCAACGATGTTCAGGGGCTTGTCGGGCGGGAACTCTTTGGCGACGGCGGCAACGAGGTGATCGACCATCCGGCCGACATCGCCCTCATCGTACTGATTCCGCATCAGCGAGGGAGGGTACGGCAAGGGGGGTGGATTTGCAATTTGGGGTGGGAGGCGGAGGACGGGCTGATGCCGGTCGCCGGACACCATCACACCAGCGCCGCAAGGAACACTTGAACGGACGGAAGACTAGCCGTTTTGAACGCTGCTCAGCCTGCGCTCGAGCTCCTCGACCTGACGCATCTCTTCCGGTAAGAGTGCCGATCCGGCGTTGCTTCGCGGATGTTTGACGAAGCGGTCGAAGATGGCCCCGATGTTGAACATGGCCGACGCGAGCGACGAGCAGTGCCGCACGGTGAACAACATCGCACGATCGACGTGTGTGTTGGTTGCGAGGCAAAGCAGGAACTGCGCGCCCGGCTGCAGCGGGTCTCGAGCCAGGATGCCGATCCCGGACGATGAGGAGTTGCGGACTACCACGGTGACCGATTCGCGACTGCCGGCGCAAGGAATGATCGTCACCCGAGCGGCAATGGGCACACGCTCATGCTGGCGCGATTCGTGCTGCAGCGGGATGGCAACGGCTGCATCGGTGGCCTGGTTGAATTGATCGGCAGATAGCTTCATGAGATTTTTGATTTTCGATTGCCGGCCTCGCCGAAGCCAGGCTTTTCGATTGGGACGCCGGCGTGCGTGCCGGGCCTCTCAACGAAAATCGAAAATCCCCCCGCTGTTTACATCGATCCGTTGAGCGAAGTCCAGCGGGCCAGCACCTTGCTGCCGACCGAACCGATGACCGCGATGGCGGCCACCACGATCAGACCCGCGATGAGAGCGTATTCCAGCACTTCGCCGCCCTGCTCGTCGGTCACCAACTGAGCAAAAAGACTCTTTAGCGCGTTCATGGCTGTCCTTTCAAAGGCGAGATGATCCCCCTCTGCATCGGACATGCAGACCCACGGCCTCAACGGATTTTGAGCTGTTTATCAGGATCGCAGCGTCTCATAACGGCAGCCCGCGCGCGACGCTACCGCCGGGCGACTCGCCGCCCCTCGTCCATTCGCCTCTGCAATTCGCCGCGAGGCTGATGGGCCGCCACGTCATGCCGGGAGTCGCAGGCCGATGATCGCGCCATGCCGGTCTTGGTAGCGTCATCGTCTGCGTCACTGCACCCGCTCCCCGTTCAGCGCAACAGATCCGGGTTGGGACGGGGTTGGAACGAATGAGAAAGAGTAGGATGAAGAGTAGGATTAGGAAGCGGATTAAGAGCAGGAGCAGGAGTAAGAGCAGGATTGGATGGCGCCGTGGCCCTACCGGATCTCCGACAACGAATGGGGTGGACCGCATGATGGAACGAACCCGGCGGGTTGCTCGCACCTTCCACTCTTGAGATGAACGACAGGATAACAACTGATTCGGTTCCGTTGGCCGCGTCGCGACTCGAACCGCTCCTGAGGCCGATTCAGGCGTTCCTGTCGGCGGAATCCGCGGGCGGGATACTGCTGCTGCTTTCGGCTGTGGCAGCAATGGCGTGGGCGAACTCGCCGTGGGGAAACAGTTACCACGAGTTCTGGCAGACTAAGCTGCGGGTTGAAGTTGCGGGGTTCTCGCACGCCGTGTCACTCGAACACTGCGTGAACGACGGGTTGATGGCGGCCTTCTTCCTTCTGGTCGGGTTGGAGATCAAGCGCGAGTTACTCATCGGTGAGTTGGCATCACCGCAACGGGCCTTCCTTCCGGTGGCCGCGGCAATTGGCGGCATGGTCGTCCCTGCGGGGATCTATGCGGCGCTCAACGCCGGCGGGCCGGGCGCGGCGGGTTGGGG
Source organism: Tepidisphaerales bacterium (assembly GCA_038204465.1). Lineage (GTDB taxonomy): Bacteria > Planctomycetota > Phycisphaerae > Tepidisphaerales > Tepidisphaeraceae > JBBRCX01. The sequence continues at coordinate 48,176 of JBBRCX010000022.1, forward strand.
CGTGCCGATGGCCACCGACATCGCATTCGCGGTGGGAGTACTCGCGCTCGTCGGCCGGGCGACGCCGACTTCTTTGAAGGTGTTCCTGCTGGCGGTGGCGATTGTTGACGATCTCGGAGCGGTGCTGGTGATCGCGCTGTTCTACACCGGCGAGCTTTCACTCATGGCGATCGCGGTGGCCGGCGCGTTCCTCGCGGCGCTGGTCCTGCTAAACGTGCTGCGCGTGAACGCTCCACTTCCGTACATGGTTCTGGGCGCCGGCCTTTGGGCGGCAACGCTCTATAGCGGCGTGCATGCGACGATCGCGGGAGTGGTGCTGGCGTTCACGATTCCCGCGACGCGTCAGGTTGAGGAAGAAAGCTTCCTTGCATCCCTACGGCGGATGCTGGGAGGCTTCGAGCGCAATGCGAGCGGCGCGGCGGACCCGATCACGGAGAATCAGACCTCTGCGGTCAAGGCGATGGAAGAGGCGTTGCAGGCGGTTCAGCCGCCGCTGGCTCGCGTTGAACACGCACTGCTGAAGCCGATCAAC